>NZ_JBSFQJ010000018.1:0-119063 GCF_053588655.1 Gordonia sp. NPDC003424 | reverse complement strand
GGCGCGGTGATGCGCTCACACACCCTGGCCACGCTGTTCGGCGAACTGGGCATCACCATGTCCTTCAGCCGGCCCAGCGTCAGCAACGACAACCCGTACAAGGAGTCCGAGTTCCGCACCATGAAAACCCGACCCACCTATCCGGGCCTGTTCACCGACCTGGTCGCCGCCTGTTCTGCGTCTGACTTAACGATGTTTCGGTAATAGGGTGTGTCACTAACATCCAATTGCGCTGCCCTGCTTGATAATTGATGCATGAGTGCAGAACGGAAACTTGGAAGCTCACGAAAGAAGCGCGGAAAGTCCAGTGGAGTGCGGGATTTCGACGCGTTACGGGATCGGCGGATGCGCGCGGCCGACATGTTCGCCGCCGGGAAGCGTCAGGTCGAGGTGGCCGCCGAGTTGGAGGTGTCCCAGCAAACCGTGTCGCGCTGGTTCAAGGCCTGGTCTGAGGGTGGGCGCGACGCGCTCGACGGGGCACGCCGCGCCGGTCGCATGCCGTGGCTGACCGATGAGCAGATCGCCGAGTTGGAAACCGAACTAACCAAGGGCCCCAAGGCTAATGGCTTCGTTACCGACATGTGGACCCTCGACCGGGTCGGCGAGGTCATCGAGCGGATGTTCTCGGTCGGCTACTCACGCACCCAGACCTGGTCGATCCTGCGCGACCGGCTCGGCTGGACCCGCCAACGCCCCGCCCGCCGCGCGGTCGAACGCGACGAGGACGCCATCGTCACCTGGCGCAAGAAGGAATGGCCACGCATAAAAAAATAGCGCGGCGCCTGGGCGCCTGGATCTGCTTCCAAGACGAGAGCGGCTTCTCGTTGCTGCCAGCAGTCCGCGCGACCTGGGCGCCACGCGGCGTCACACCCGTTCTCCACCATCGCTTTTCCTGGAAACGCATGTCGGTCTCCGCAGTGTTGGCCTACCGGCCCGACCGCAGCGAATCAGCCTTCCACTACAGTCTGCGTGCCGGGTCCTACAACACCGAAACCCTCATCGAGTTCCTCACCGGGCTGCACGAGTCTTTCAACGGAGCGCCGGTGATCGTGATCTGGGACGGCTTGCCCTCCCATCGCTCGCGGGCGATGAAAGCCTGGCTCGACACCCAAAAGCACTGGCTGCGCACCGAACGCCTGCCCGGCTACGCCCCTGAACTCAACGCGATCGAACAAGTCTGGGGCAACGTCAAATCCAAAGAACTCGGCAACCTGTGTCCCGACACCATCGAGGAAGCACGCATCGCCGCCGAAGCCGGATTCAACCGCGTCGCCGCCAGCCGTGACCTCTGCTACGGCTTCCTCGACCACACCGGACTTTCTTTATGACCAGCACTCACTGTATTACCGAAACATCTTTAATTCGGCATTCGGCCTGGAAAAATATCAGCCAGGATGCGGCGTGCCTGAGCGGCTGGGAGGTCGGTGCAGGTGTCGAATCAGAGGGTGTCGAACACACGCAGGAAGCGGCGATTGTTGCCGCCGAGTCAGAAGTACGAGATGTGGGTGGCGGTGCTGACCGGCCAATCCACCCAGCGCGAGGCGGCCGAGAAATACCGGGTCGATCGGTCCACGGTGACCACGATCTGTCACACCGCCAAACAGGGTGCGCTCACAGCATTGTCGGCCACCCCGGGACGGCCCGGGCAGACACCGGAACAGGCCGAGATCGCCGATCTGCGTGCCGAGGTCGAGCGGCTGCGCGCCACGGTCACCGAGCAGGCCGTCGCCCTGCATCTCCACGAGGGAAAATCGCGCTGGGACTGACCGCCGGCCCGGTCCCCACGCGCGTGGACTCATCCGTCAAGGCCGGCCTGCTGGAGTTGATCGACCACGCCGTCGCCGAGGGCTGGTCACGCCGCCGCGCGTGTCGTCTGCTCGATGTCGACGAGTCCCGGGTGGCGGGATGGCAGGCCCGCCAGGCGGCCGATGGACCCGACGGGTTGGTCGATCACAGTCCCGGCGGCACCGCACTGCACGGCATCCTCGATACCGAACGCGCCGCGATCATCGACATCTACCGAAGGTGGGGCCAGATTGATCGGTCACATCGCAAACTGGCCCACCGCGGCTCCCGGCTGGATCTGGTGCACGTCTCCGATTCCACAGTCCGCCGGGTCCTGCTCGCCGAAGGGCTTGTGCTCGAAGGCAATCCACGCCGAGAACCGACCGAGCGGCGGCCGTGGCCGGACTGGCTGGAATGGAAACCCAACAGAATTTGGGCGTACGATTTCACGCATTTCACCCGGGCCAAACGGGCGGTGATCGCGGTACTGGACCTGGTCTCGCGTAAATGGCTGGCCACCCTGTGTTCCCCGGAGGAAACCTCCACCCAGGTCGAGGCCTGCTTCTGGTCGGCGTTGGAATCCGAGCAGCTGCTCGAGGTCATCGACGCCCGCGACACCAACCAGCTGCGCGCCGCGTTGCTCTGCGGTGAACCCGAACCACTCGCCGATGCGATCGGCGCCGGGCAGATCCCGCTGCTGCTCGCGGTCTCGGACAACGGCCCGCAGATGCGCTCACACACCACCCGCGAGTTCCTGGCCGGGGTGCACATCGCCCAGCACTTCGGGCGCCCGCACACCCCGACCGATCAAGCCTGGATCGAGACCCTGTTCGGACACGTCAAAGGTGAATGGCCGCACCTGGAGAAGATCGTCGACCCACCGTGCTCGAGTCCGAACTCGACGCCGTGCGCACCCAGTACAACACCGTCCGGTTGCACGCGGCGATCGGCTACGTCACCCCCGACGACGAACACGAAGGACGCGGCGAAGGCTACCGCCAACGCCGCCGCGACGGGATGGCCCTGGCCCGCCAGAAACGCCTCGACTACCGTCGAGGACAGCAAGGAGAACCATCATGAACGCACACCGTTCTTGGCTGGTATTTAATCCGGCCCGATGCCGAATTAACTCAGACACACCTCACCGCCCGCGACTGGGTCACCGGCTACGTGGCCTGGTTCAACACCGAACACCACCATTCCGGCATCGCCCTGTTCACGCCCCAGTCCGTGCATGACGGCACCTGGCGCCACACCCACACCATCCGCACCACCGCGATCGCCGCCTACCACGACGACCACCCCGAACGCTTCCACCGACCCCCGCAGGTCAAACGCCCCGCCACACGCGTCGGCATCAACCTGCACCACGAACCCACCACCCCACCACCATCACAGGCAACCTCTGAGAAAGCTGCCTGACCAAAACCCCCTGAGTGACTCACCAGAGCTTGACACCTACCGCTCCCGCGTCGACTGGGCGCCGTTCCGGTTCGACTGGGTCCCGTTCCACTTTGAGTGGGCAGCGTTCCGCGTCGACCGTGAACTACCCTCACGTTGATCGTGCAGCGGTTCCTCGTCGGCGCGCACCGTCTCACATCGAGTGGGCGGCGTTCCGCGTCGACCTGCCTCGTTCCACATTGAGCGGCAGCGTCCACGTCGACCTGCCCCGTCCCACATTGAGCGGCAGCGTCCGCGACGCGTTGGGCGTTGTCGCAACTCGGCCGACACCGGTGTCAGGGGACACACCGGGCGGGGCGCCCAGTCGACGCTGAGTGGCGCCCAGTCGACGGGAGGTGACGCCCGGTTGACGCGGAATGGCGCCCGGTCGACGGAACCGGTTCCGCGACGCGCGGGCCCGGTGCGCGACGAGTGGGTACCGTGGCGGTGACGATGATGCCGCCGAGACGAGGAGCGCGGGATGCGTGCAGTCACGTGTCGCAACGGCGAACTCGACGTCGTCGAAGTGACGACTCCGGTGCCCGCTGCCGGCGAGCTCCTGATCCGGGTCATTCGGGCGGGCATCTGCGGTTCCGATCTGCACTCGCGCACGCACTGCGACCAGTCCGCCGACACCGTCGCCGAGATGGGCTATGACGCGTTCATGCGGTCGTCGCAGACGGTGATCATGGGGCACGAGTTCGTCGGCGAGGTGGTGTCGTACGGCCCGGACTGCCGGGAGAAATGGTCGATCGGTACCCCGGTGGTGGCGGTCCCGATGCTCAAGAACGGCGGCCACGCACATCTGATCGGGCTGTCGGAGCGGGCGCCGGGAGCCTACGCCGAGTACATGCTCCTCGCCGAGGACCTCACGATGCCGGTGCCCGGACAACTGTCGACGGATCTCGCGGCACTGACCGAGCCGATGTCCGTTGCGTATCACGCGGTGCGTCGCGGGGAGGTCGATCGACGCGATGTTGCCGTGGTGATCGGTTGCGGCCCAATCGGACTCGGCGTCATTCTGATGCTGAAGGCGTCGGGTGTGCGGTCGGTGGTGGCATCGGATATGTCTGAGGGCCGCCGCGAACTCGCCCTCGGTTGCGGTGCCGATGTCGTCGTCGACCCGACCCACGATTCGCCCTGGCAGGCGTGCACCGAACGCCGTCGCTATCTGACAAGTGCCGCAGATCTTTTCGGCCTCGCCTTCGCGGCGGCGCGTCGGCTGAACCGTGATTCGGGGGTACGGCGGAAGGTCGTGGCCGACCGGCCAAGCGCCACCCTGCGGGGCCCGGTGGTCTTCGAGTGCGTCGGCGTACCGGGCGTCATCGACGGCATCGTGTCGCATGCGCCGTTCCGCACGCGGGTGGTCGTGGTCGGGGTGTGCATGGAACCCGACACCTTCCGGCCGGCCATCCCGGTCAACAAGGAGATCGACCTGCGCTTCGTATCTGCCTACGGCCCAGATGAATTCCGGGACACGCTGCAGATGATCGCGGACGGTTCGGTGGACCCGAGTCCGCTCGTCACCGCCACCGTCGGACTCGACGGCGTGGCGACGGCCTTCGATGCGCTGGCGTCGGCCGAGCATCATGCGAAGGTCCTGATCGATCCGGCATCGACCGTCGACACCCTCTAGACCGGACAGGCGCGCGCATATGCGCGAATGTGGTTGCCGTCAGTGGCGGTTGCGCAGCATTCGGGTGGCCGCGGCGGCACCGACTCCGGCGGCACCCGCGGCCCCGATCGCGAGAGCGCCTGCGGCGCCGTACTTTGCGGCCTTGCGGGCGGTACGGAAGTCGTAGACCTCCCAGCCGCGCACCTTCGCGACGTCCCGAAGATCCGAGTCCGGGTTGATCGCCACCGCGTTGCCGACCAGGGACAGCATCGGCACATCGTTGTGGGAGTCCGAATATGCGGTGCAGCGCTTGAGGTTCAGGCCCTCCCGGATCGCCAGCGCGCGAACCGCATGCGCCTTGCCCGGGCCGTGCAGGATGTCGCCGACGAGCCGTCCGGTGAACACGCCGTCGACGCTCTCGGCGACGGTGCCGAGCGCCCCCGTCAACCCCAGCCGGTCGGCGATCGTCTGCGCGAGCTCCACGGGCGTCGCCGTCACCAACCACACCTGCTGACCCGCATCGAGGTGGCGTTGTGCCAAAGCCCTTGTGCCGGGCCAGATCTTCTCGGCGATGTACTCGTCGTAGATCTGCTCGCCGAGTTCGATGAGTTCCGACGTCGAACGCCCGGCGATGAACGACAACGCCTTGTCGCGTCCTTCGGCGACGTCCTCGGCATTCTCCTTGCCGGTGATCTGGAACTTCGCCTGCGTCCAGGCGAAGTCGAGGATGTCACCGTAGGAGAAGTACTTCTTGGCGGCCAGGCCACGCGCGAAGTGGATGATCGAGGCGCCCTGCACGAGGGTGTTGTCGACGTCGAAGAACGCCGCCGCGGTCAGGTCCAGTGGGGGCTGATCGGATTCGACCTCTACCGGGGGACGGGCATGCAGGGTGTCGACGGCGACCCGCGCGCTGGCCTCACCGGCCAGCGTCTGACGGAGCTCGTGGGCGGTCTGCCGGAATCGGCCACCGGTGGCCCGGGCGCGCTCGGAGATCCAGGCCGCCACGCGGGAGGCGTCCTCTTCCTCGCCCGCGGCGTCCTCCTCGGCGTCCGGATCATCGAGATCGTCGCCGCCGGTGCCGGCGGGATCGACGACATCGGCGTGCCGCTCCCAATCCTCGCCCCCGGCCGTGTCCTCCCCGGCCGAGTCGGCGCTCCGGGCCGAGTCGGCACCGCCGCCCGCGACAGCATCGCCATCCGAGGGAGTACCGCCGTCAGTGACAGCACCGCCGCCCGCGACAGCACCGCCATCAGCGACAGCACCACCATCCGAGGGGGCGCCGCCCTCCGCGACAGCACCGCCCTCCGAACGAGCGCCACCGTCCGCCGTTCCGGAGCTTCCCTCCGCCGTCACGCCGCTGCCGTCCGTGGCGGAGCTGTCCTCCGCCGAGTCCTGGGCAGCACCGTGCGCGACATCGCTCGGGTCGGTCTCGCCGGGTCCCGGGGCTTGCGCCACTGGCCACCTCCCACACCGTCGGATTCGGTCCCAGGACGTCCAGCCTAGGTGCGTTCCAGGGTAATCGGCGACGAATGCGAGGCGTGCCACACTGGTCTCGCGTCACCCGCGGCTGATCCGACGCCCGGTACCCCAGGCCGGCGTCGCGCACTCCCGCAGCGCAGGTGGCGCAGACGCCCGTCGAGGAAGCCGAGGACATGTCGCTGACCCTGCTCACCCGCGCCGGCTGTTCGGCCTGCGCCACCGCCCGCACCGAGCTCACGCGCATCTGCTCGGAGCTCGGCGTCACCTACGACGTCATCGACGTGGACCGCGCCGCCGACGACGGCGACCCCCTGCTGCGGGCCGAGTTCGGTGACCGGCTGCCCGTCGTCCTGCTCGACGGTGAGGAACACAGTTACTGGGAGGTCGACGAGCCGCGGCTGCGGGCGGATCTGTCCGCCCGAGGCATCGGATGAGCAAGCGATCCAACAACTCTGATGGCCGTGGGTGGAACAGGTTCTCGTCGGGTATACGCTGACCCATTACAGGCTTGCAGGTAGTCCACGACGAGGTGGCGCACCGATCGCGGTGCCCGGAGGAAGGTGACCGGAGTGTGAGCGACCCCAGCACGAGAGTCTCGCACGCTCACCCCGCCGCGGACATCCCTGAACCGGCGGTCACCCGCCTCGCCACGTACCTGTACATCCTGCGGTCGTTCCGCGAACGAGGCATTCTCGTCGCCTCCAGCGGGCAGCTCGCCACCGCGGCCGGGGTGAACCCGTCGATCCTGCGCAAAGACCTCTCCCACGTCGGCGCCAACGGGGTGCGCGGCGTCGGCTACGACGTCGGACGACTCATCGCGCGCATCTCGATGGCACTCGACACGGACAGCACCCACACGGTCGCGTTGGCCGGCGCCGGCCGGCTGGGTCTGGCGCTGCTCTCGCACGCCGGATTCGGCCGCGGATTCCGGGTGGCGGCGATGTTCGACTCCGACCCGGCGCTGATCGGCACGAGCGTCGAACCGGGCGGCCCGGCCATCTCGCCGATGTCGGCGATCGTCGAGGTCTGCACCGGACCCGACGCCGCGCTGATCGAGATCGGGGTGATCGCCACCGCCGAATCCGAGGCCCAGCGTGCGTGCGACGCGTTCACGCTGGCCGGTGTGCGTCAGCTGTTGAATGTAACCCCGACGACACTTTCGGCGGAGCCGGATGTCGTCGTCCGACAGGTTGATCTAGCCTTGGAGCTACAGGTGTTGGCGTTCAACGCCGCACGTTCGCGTGGTGCGACGGATTCCGCTGCGCGCGCCACGGCAGTGCGGACGACGAGAGCAGAACCCGCGACGAGCCCCGGTCGGGCCGTCGGTGGGTGAGGAGACGGCGTGAGTGTTTTGTTGTTCGGGGTCTCGCACCGCAGTGCACCCGTGGAGGTGCTCGAGCGGCTGGCGGTCTCCGACCATGATCGACCCAAACTCGTCGACGAACTGCTGACCTCACGGGCGATCTCCGAGGCCATGCTCGTCTCGACCTGCAATCGCGTGGAGATCTACGCGGTGGTCGACGCCTTCCACCCGGCGCTCGAAGCGGTCGGCGCGGTCCTCGGCGACCACTCCGGCATGACCGTCAACGAGCTGACCCGCCACGCCTACGTCCGCTACTCCGAGGCCGCCGCCGAGCACCTGTTCACCGTCGCCGCGGGCCTCGATTCGCTGGTCGTCGGTGAGCAGCAGATCCTCGGGCAGATCCGCAACGCCTACCTCAACGCCGACGCCAACCGGTCGGCCGGCCGGGTGCTGCACGAACTCGCCCAGCAGGCGCTGCGCGTCGGCAAACGTGTCCACACCGAGACCGGCATCGACCGTGCCGGCGCATCGGTGGTGTCGGTGGCCCTGCATCGGGCGCAGACGCTGCTGGCGGCAGGTAGCGCGGACGGTGAGTCGGCAGTGCGTTCAGCCGTCGTCGTCGGCGCCGGCGCCATGGGCGGCCTGGCCACCGCGCACCTGGCCCGGGAGGGCGTCGACGAGCTCGTGGTCGTCAACCGCACCCTGGCCAACGCGGAGCATCTCGCCGGCAATGTGGCTGCCAACCACGGCATCGCGGTGCGTGGGGTCGGCTTCGACGACCTGCCGGCCGCGATGGCGACCGCCGACGTCGTGGTGGCATGTACCGGGTCGGTGGGCTCGGTCGTCGGGGTCGGTGAGGTCCACTCGGCGCTCGCCGCCCGCACCAACGGCCGTCCGCTGGTCATCTGCGACCTCGGATTGCCCCGCAACGTCGATCCCGCGGCCGCCCGGCTCCCCGGCGTACACGTCGTCGACATCGAAGGGCTCCGCGGCGATTCGCAGGCCCAGGCCGCCGAGAACGACGCCACCGCCGCCCGGTCCATTGTCGCCGCCGAACTCGCCGACTATCTGACCCATCAGCGCCAGGCCGAGGTCACCCCGACCGTCGCCGCGCTGCGACAGCGTGCCGCCGACGTCGTCGAAGCCGAGATCCTGCGCCTCGAGACCCGCCTGCCCGACCTCGACGACCCACAGCGCGACGAGATCGCCAAGACCGTGCGTCGCGTCGTCGACAAGCTGCTGCACGCGCCGACCGTTCGCGTCAAGCAGCTCGCCTCCACCCCCAACGGCGATCATTACGCCGAGGCGCTGCGGGAGCTGTTCGAGCTGAAGCCGGGCGCGGCCGAATCGGTGTCGGCTTCCGAGACCACCGACTTCGGTAGCACTGGGCCCGCCCGTTTCGCTCCCGGCGCCGGTGCTGCCGCCGACGGTAGCGACAAGTGAGTGCGCAGTCCCGCCCGATGATCCGCATCGGCACCCGGGGATCGCTGCTGGCCACCACCCAGGCGCAGACCATCGCCGACGCGCTGACCGCGGCCGGTCATCCGGCCGAACTGGTCATCATCCGCACCGAGGGCGACGCGTCCGCCAAGCCTGTCGCGGAGATCGGCGTCGGGGTGTTCACCACCGCGATCCGCGTCGCGTTGCGCAACCGCGAGGTCGACGTCGCCGTTCACTCGTACAAGGATCTGCCCACCGCACCCGAATCCGACCTGGTCATCGCCGCGATCCCGCCTCGGGAAGACCCCCGGGACGCGCTGGTCAGCAAGGGTGGAATGGTGCTGGGCGAACTCCCGCCGGGCTCCACAATAGGGACTTCCGCCCCCCGTAGGGCGGCACAGCTTAGAGCATTAGGTCTCGGTTTGGAAATCCGCCCCCTACGAGGCAACCTTGATTCTCGGTTGGGCAAAGTCGCCAGCGGTGAACTCGACGCGGTCGTGGTCGCCCGGGCCGGTCTGGTACGGATCGGCAGAGCCGATGCAGTCACCGAGGCCTTCGACCCGGTGGTGTTGCTACCGGCGCCGGCGCAGGGCGCGTTGGCCGTGGAGTGCCGCTCCGACGATGCCGAACTGGTGAGAATACTCGCCGAGTTGGACGATGCGTCCACCCGTGCGGCGATCGATGCCGAGCGGGCAGTACTCGCGGCCCTCGAGGCCGGATGTACCGCCCCGGTCGGTGCGATCGGTGAGGTGGTCGAGTCGATCGACGAGGACGGGCGCATCTTCGCCGAACTGTCGCTGCGTGCGGCGGTGGCGGCCGAGGACGGGTCGGACATGATCCGCGCTTCGGTGGTGGGCCCGGTCGATCGTGCGGCCCAACTCGGCAAGGATCTCGCCGCCGAACTGCTGGAGCTGGGAGCGGGCGAGCTCTTCGGCGGCGGTTCGCAAGCCTAGCGGCGCGTTTTGCGCCCTCGGTGAGCGGGCTGCCGACCGAGGGCCCACTCATCTCGCAGATCCGGCAGGTGAAGGAACTGCAGCCCCGCCAGGGGCAGGAGAGTGCGAACTCATGAGCCGTACGAAGAAGGTCAATCCGGGACGGATCCTGTTCGTCGGATCGGGGCCCGGTGATCCCGATCTGTTGACCGTGCGCGCACGCAATGTCATCGAGAAGGCCACCGTCGCCTACATCGATCCCGACGTCCCCGCCGGTGTGGTGGCCCTGATCGGCGCCGCCTACGTCGAGCCCGAGAAGCCGTCGTCCCGATCCGCGAAGCCGAAGGACGCCGATCCCGCCGAAGCCCCGGCAGAAGCCGACGACGCCACCGAGGCACCTCGGCCCGCGTTTGTCGTCCACCCGGCACTCGGTGATCCGGGTGAGGTGGCCAAGACCCTGGTCAACGCCGCCAGGGAGGGCGACGACGTCGTCCGTGTGGTGTCCGGCGACCCCCTGACCACCGACTCCGTGCTCACCGAGGTGAACGCGGTGTCGCGGTCGTCCATCGGTTTCGAGGTGCTGCCCGGCCTGCCCGCGGCGTCCGTGGTGCCCAGCTATGCCGGCATGCCACTCGGCTCCACCCACACCGAGGCCGACGTCCGCGCCGAGGGTGTGGACTGGGCTGCGCTGGCCGCCGCGCCCGGCCCGCTGGTGCTGCACGCCACCTCCGCGCACCTCGCCGAGACCGCCAGTGCGCTGACCGAGAACGGAATGGCGCCGCAGACGCCGGTCGCCATCACCGTCAACGGCACCACCTGCGCCCAGCGCACCATCGAGGCGACCCTCGCGACCCTCAACGAGCAGGGCAACGCATTGGTGGGTCCGCTGATCCTGACGATCGGCAAGGTCGTCGGGCAGCGCGGCAAGCTCTCGTGGTGGGAGTCGCGCGCGCTCTACGGCTGGACCGTGCTGGTGCCGCGCACCAAGGACCAGGCCGGTGACATGAGCGAGCGACTGGCCTCCCACGGTTCGGTGCCCAAGGAAGTCCCGACCATCGCGGTCGAGCCGCCCCGCAGCCCGGCTCAGATGGAACGGTCCGTCAAGGGTCTGGTCGACGGCCGCTACCAGTGGGTGGTGTTCACCTCCACCAACGCGGTGCGGGCCGTCTGGGAGAAGTTCGCCGAGTTCGGGCTCGACGCCCGCGCGTTCTCCGGCGTCAAGATCGCCTGCGTCGGTGAGGCCACCGCGGCCAAGGTGCGCACGTTCGGCATCGAGCCGGAGCTGGTCCCGTCGGGCGAGCAGAGCTCGCTCGGACTGCTCGAGGTCTTCCCGCCGTACGACGACGTGTTCGACCCGGTCAACCGGATCCTGTTGCCGCGCGCCGACATCGCCACCGAAACCCTGTCCGAGGGCCTTCGCGAACGCGGCTGGGAGATCGACGACGTCACCGCCTACCGCACCGTCCGGGCGGCACCGCCGCCGGCGGAGACCCGCGAGATGATCAAGACCGGCGGCTTCGACGCGGTCTGCTTCACCTCGAGCTCCACGGTGCGCAACCTGGTCGGCATCGCCGGAAAGCCGCACGCGCGCACCATCGTTGCGTGTATCGGGCCCAAGACCGCGGAAACCGCAACGGAATTCGGGCTGCGCGTGGATGTGCAGCCGGAGGTCGCGTCGGTGCCCGCGCTGGTCGACGCCCTCGCCGAGCACGCCGCCCGGCTGCGCGCCGAGGGTGCGTTGCCGCCGCCGCGCAAGAAGTCGCGGCGGTCGCGATCCTGATCAGTCGACTGGGCGCCGATCCCCGTCGACTGGGCGCCGATTTCGGTCGAGTGGGCGCGGATTCCCGTCGACCGGGCGCCGATCCCCGTCGACTGGGCGCCGATCCTCGTCGACTGGGCGCCGATTTCGGTCGAGTGGGCGCGGAATCGGGTTGACTGGGGCGAGATTTCATCGACCGTGCGTAGCGAAGAGTCCAAGAGAGGTGACATGGCACCCGTGATCCGGCCCCGCCGTCTGCGAACCACCCCGGCGATGCGTCGCCTCGTCGCCGAAACCGTGCTGGCGCCACAGGACCTGATCCTGCCGATGTTCGTCGCCGACGGCATCGACGAGCCGCGTGAGATCTCGTCGATGCCCGGCGTCGTGCAACACACCTCCGAGTCGTTGCGCAAAGCGGCCGACGAGGCGGTGCGCGCCGGGGTCGGCGGGCTGATGCTGTTCGGGGTGCCCGACGCCGCGCACAAGGACGCGCTGGGGTCCGGTGCCGACGCCGAGGACGGCGTGCTCAACCGTGCATTGCGTACTCTGCGTGACGATTTCGGCGACGACACGGTCCTGATGGCCGACACCTGCCTCGACGAGTTCACCGACCACGGTCACTGCGGCGTGCTCGACGACACCGGCCGCGTCGACAACGACGCGACACTGGAACGGTACGTGTCGATGGCCCTCGCCCAGGCCCGCGCCGGCGCCCACCTGCTCGGACCGAGCGGCATGATGGACGGCCAGGTCGCCGCGATCCGCGCCGGCCTCGACGCCGAAGGATTCACCGACACCGGCATTCTCGCCTATGCAGCCAAGTACGCGTCGGCCTTCTACGGTCCGTTCCGCGAGGCCGTCGGGTCGTCGTTGCAGGGCGATCGCCGCACCTACCAACAGGATTCGGCCAACCGGACCGAGGCCCTGCGCGAGGTGCGCCTCGACCTCGAGGAAGGCGCCGACATCGTGATGGTCAAACCGGCGATGAGCTACCTCGACATCGTCCGGGACGTCGCGGAGATCGCCGATGTCCCCGTCGCCGCCTACCAGATCAGCGGCGAGTACTCGATGATCACCGCCGCCGCCGAACGCGGCTGGATCGACCGGGATGCCGCGATCCGGGAATCGCTCACCTCCATCAAGCGTGCCGGCGCGTCGATGATCCTCACGTACTGGGCGGCCGAGGTTGCCGGCCGGTTGGGGTAGGCCCGACCGGTTTTGTTGGTGGGCTGCCGAGGTGGCGGGCTGGTTGGGATAGGCCTGACCGGTTTTGTCGGCGGGCGGCCGAGGTGGCCGGCCGGTCGGCATGGGCCTGACCGCTTCTGGTGGTGCGCGGCGGCCGAGGTGGCCGCCCGGTTGGCATAGCCCGCGCCTCGCCGTGGTGAGTGCCATCGGCGATTCACTACCCTGGAACCCATGAGCGCACCGATCCCCACAGCGCCGCCGTCGGGCAGCAAGCCCGCCCGCCCCGATTCCATGTCCATCGCCACCGAATTGTGGCTGGTGGTGATCCTCGGTCAGCTGGTGGCGTTCGTCGGACAGTATCCGACGCTGCGCGAGTCGTGGCTTCGGCAGGTGCGGGCGCTGCCCGCCGACACCCCGCAAGAACAGATCGACGCGCTGACGTCGTCGACGACGCTCGTCGCGGTGCTCGTCATCCTCGGAGTGGCGTTGACCGCGGCGTCGGCGGTCCTCGTGTGGCTCGCCCGCAGCGGCTACAACTGGGCGCGCGTGGTGGTCGCCGCGATGGGCGTGTTCCTCACGGTGAACCTCGTGTTCGCGATCTTCGGCCGAACCGACCCGGCCTGGGTGATGGTTCCGATGGTGCTCAGCGGGGTCGCCGCGCTCGGCGCCTCGGTGTTGCTGCTCCGTCGTGAATCCGAGCAGTTCTGCCGCGACATGGCCGCCTACCGTTCGGCGCCGCGGTTCCCGCTGGGGCCGCCGCCCGGGCCCGGTCCGTACGGCTTCGGGCCGGGATATCCGCCGGGTCCCGGTTACCCTCCCGGCCCCGCTCAGTGGCCGTATGGTGGCGGGCAGCAGGAGCGGCCGGACCAACGTCCCGGGACGTATCCCGCCGACCGCTCGCAGCCGAACGAAGGAAACAAATCCCGTGGAGAGTCCTGACCACGCAACGCGACCCAAACTCGTCGTGTGGGCGTACCGATGCTGGGTGGCGTCGGGTGCATTGCTGGTCGTCTTGGGGATTCTGTTCATCGTCCTGGGCATCACGACCACCGGTCCCACGCTCGGTCCGGTCGGCGTCGGGGTCGTCGTCGCCGCCATCGGGGCGGCCTACATCCTGATCGGGAGCAAGGCCTTCGCCGGTGACGCCCGATGGCGGTCGTCGTTGGCCGCACTCACCCTGGTCGTCGTCGTGATGCTGCTGATCGTGAGTTTCGGGTTCCGGTTCCTGTCGATCGGCCTGCTTGTCGCGCTTGTCGGGTTGTTCGGATCGTTGCTGGCCTACCGGCCGGAGGCCGAGGCCTGGTACACCAGCGTCTCCCCGCCCCAGTGAGTCGACCATCCGTGCCCGGCCCGGACAACCCCAGCGAGCCCGACGACCCCGGCGACCCACGCGATGCCGACGACCCCGGCGGCCCGGACGACCCCGGCGGCCCGGACGACCCCGGCGGGGCGTCGGACACCGGTGAACCCACCGAGACCGACGCCTCCCCGGCACCGTCGCCACCCGTCGACGAGGGAGAGGTTCTCTTCAACGAGCCCGGCGGTAGCTGGTGGGTGGTGGCGATCGGTCCGGTGCTGGTCGGCGCCGTGTTGGCGATGGAGATCGCCGGGCCGGGCCAGGTGCACTGGGCGGTGCTCGCCATCTTCGCGGCCATCCTCGTCGGGTTCTCCGTGGTCCAGGTACACGCCGCACGCACCCACGTCTCCGTGCGCCTCACCGAGGCCACCCTGCAGCAGGGCACGCGACGACTCGCACTCGCCGACATCGCGACCATCTACCCGCCGAACAACTCACCGGAGCATCAGGCGTGGGAGAGTGCCCGCGCGCTCGGTGAGCTGCCGGCGGTCCCGCGTCGTCGCAAGGGTGTGGGCGTCAAACTCGCCGACGGCACCATCGCGCAGGCCTGGGCCCGCGACGTCGACCGGTTTCGCGCGGAACTGACCGAGGCGCACCAGGCGGTGCGGATGGGGCTGCCGCCGCGGGGTGCGTCCGGCGACTGACCGGGATCAGCCGTGCTGCAGCATCGGCGCCGTCAGTAGTTCCTCCGGGATACCGAATGCGTCGACCAGAGTGCGGGCGTGGGGCCGCAACTCGAGGCACAACTCGTTGACGCCACGACGAATCGCCTTGGCCCGCTCCACCGACACATGTCGGTGCATCAGGAACCAGGAGAGGTCGTCCTCCAGCGCCGAGTACACGAACAGATCACAGACCTTGCCGAGAACCTCTGCGGCAGCACGGGAGTCGCAGTCGTTGATGGCCTGGATGAACGCCTCGAGCACCATCCGCTCGGTGCGTGCCTGCCCGACCTTCAGCAGGTGATCCTGGGCGTTGTTGAACACCTCGAACGCGTCGTTCTTGTCGTCGAGCGCCCTGCGCAGTCGTTGCGCACAGGTGCGGACCAGGTGATCCTCGCGGTTGCGGAACAGCCGGATCTGCGTGCCGCGGTTGGTCAGGTTCGACTTCTCGGGATCCTCGTCGGAACCCTCGAGCAGGGACTGCACCACCTGCCGTACCGCGGTCTTCTCCACGACCACGTCGCGGGCCATCCCGGCGATGAACCGGACCCATCCGGTCGTCGACAGTCCTTGGACGTCATCGGCATACGCCGACAGCAGCTCCTTGGCGACCAACTGCGTGAGGACCGTGTTGTCGCCCTCGAAGGTGGTGAACACGTCGATGTCGCCGCGAATGATGGAGAGCTGGTTCTCGTCGAGATAGCCTGCCCCGCCACATGCTTCGCGGCACACGTTGATCGTGTGCGACGCATGCCAGGTCGCATACGCCTTCAAACCGGCCGCATCGCTTTCCAATTGGCGCTGCCGGTCGGAATTCTGCCCGCTTGCCGCGCCGGACGCCGATTGCACCTCGTGCAACGCCTCGGTGATCTCGTTCTGCGCGCACGTGATCGCGTACGACTTGGCGATGAGCGGCAACAACTTTCGCTGATGCCCGAGATAGTCCAGGACGATGATCTCGTCGTCGGCGTCGGGCGCCTCGAACTGTTTGCGGATCAGCCCGTAGCGGGTGGCCATCGTGAGCGCCTTGCGGCCGGCGGCACCCGCGGTTGCCGCCACGCTGATCCGGCCGCGGATCAACGTGCCGAGCATGGTGAAGAACCGGCGGTTCGAGTTCTCGATCGGCGACGAATACGTCCCGTCCTCGGCGACGTCGGCGTAGCGGTTCAGCAGACTCTCGGCCGGGACACGGACGTCGTCGAACATGATGCGGCCGTTGTCCACCGCGGCCAGCCCACCCTTGTAGCCGCAGTCGCTGGTGGTCACACCGGGCAGGTCGTTGCCGTCGTCGTCGCGGATCGGCACCACGAAGCAGTGCACGCCGTGGCTCTGCGGTTCCTCACCGGGGCCCGCCGTGACCAGCTGCGCGAACACCGCAGCGACCCGCGCGTGCTGCGCGGCGCCGCCGATGTAGTCCTTGCGGGACGACGGAGTCGGCGAGTCGATCACGAACTCCTGCGTCTCGGGGTCGTAGGTTGCCGTCGTCTCCAGGGCCTGCACGTTGGAGCCGTGTCCCGTCTCGGTCATCGCGAAGCATCCGAGCAGGTCGAGGCTGATGGTGTCGGCGACGTAGCGTTTGTGGTGCCGCTCGGTGCCCAGGTTCTCGATCGCGCCACCGAAAAGACCCCACTGCACACCGGCTTTCACCATCAGCGACAGGTCGGCATACCCGAGCATCTCGATCGCGGTGATCGACGCCCCGACGTCACCGCTGCCACCGTGATCGGCCGCGAACCCGGCCGCCGCGAACCCCTGCGACGACAACTCGCGCATGATCCCCAGAATGCGGGCCCGCGCCTCGTCGAGGGTGAGACCCGGATCGGGCAGCAGGTCGGCGCGATTCGCACTCTTGCGCACCTCGTCGCGGATCGAGCGCCAGCGGCCGTCGAGAACGTACCGGATGTTGTCGACGAGCAGCGCGCGTTCGTCGTCGGACAGATCGTCGGTCGGCGGAACGATGACTTCCGGGTCGTCGGTGACCCGGCTGTCGGAATCTGTGTTCGTCGTCGGCGTGGCCATGGACCCCACCGTACGGACTCGGGCCCTGATTCCCGGTTGCTTTGGCGACTCGATCGGCCGACGGCTACACGGATGACACGCATAGCTGAAGTCGAAGTGCACCGGTGCAGTCCGACTCCGCCATACCTGTCATCCGTGTACGAAGTCCTTCACGCATCGCAGTATCGGGCCGCATCGGCACCACGCCGGTCTTCGCGTCCACAGCTGTGGATGGCGGGGTTGCGCGCTCGGGACGGATGTGCGGCGGCCGACTACGGCAGCAAACCCTGGCGTCGCGCCGCCACGACGGCCTCGCGCCGGTTGTGCACGTCGAGCTTGCTCATCAGGTTGCGCACGTAGCTCTTCACCGTCTCGGGACGCAGGCCGAGGCGGTCGGCGATCTCGGCGTTGCCGCAGCCCAGTGCCAGGTGGGCCAGCACGTCGGTCTCGCGGGCGGACAGGGCGACCGAGGTGGCGGTCGTCGGAGTCGAGCCGAGCCCGCGCAGCCGTCGTTCGATGCCGCGAAGTTGTTCCGCGAGAACGGGATCGGCGGTGGTGTCGGCGATCGTGCGCAGCGCCAGGTAGCTCTCGACGATCCCTTCGGACACCGCGGGCGACAGGGCGGCCGATCCGGCGTGCGCGGCGTCGACGGTCCGTATCCGGCGATCGACCTCGTCGCGCACCTCGATCTCGCGTGCCAGCCGCCGGGTCGCGGTCACCATCTGGGTGAGCGTCGTGTCGCCGAACTCGACGACGCTGCGCAGCCCGCCGTAGAGCACCGCCCGGGTGCGTCCCCGCACCACCACGGGCGCGGCGAGGAGCGACTCGATGCCCTCACCGGCCACCTCGCGGTCGTACTCGTGGGTGATCTCGCTCGAGTGCGCATAGTTGGTGACCGCGCCGGGGCGCCGCTCGGCGATGACCCGTCCACCCAGCCCGCACCGCGAGCTGATCAGCAGGTTGCGCAGGATCGAACTGCGCGTGCCGACGAAACCGGAAAGCACCAGGTCGCCGTCATCGATCAGGCCGCCGAACAAGACGGGCAAACCCGTGACCCGGCCACTCTGCCGCAGCTCGGCACGCACGGCGTCGGCGTCGTCGGGCCGCATCGTGCGCATGCGCTGTCTCCTCGGTGCGAGTCATCCAACCATCCCATTTCGGGGGTGGCACACCAATAGTGTGGTTCATAACGTGGAGAACCGACAAACGTAGTGCCGGTCACCTACCGCGCCACACCACGGGAGAAGACCATGACAGTCTCGGATTCCAGTCCCGCCGTCGCCGATCCGAACGCGGAGTTCGGTCGCGCGGACTTCGGCATCGCCAACCGGTCGGAGCTGACCCCGCTGCGGTTCCTCGAACGCTCCGCCGAGGTGTTCGGCGATCGTACCGCCATCATCTACGGCGAGCGCCGCAGTACCTACACGGAGCTCGCCGACGAGACCCAGCGGCTCGCCAGGGTGCTGCGCAGTCGGATCCGGCCGGGGGAGCGGATCGCCTACCTGGCGCCGAACATCCCGGAGATGCTCGTCGGGCACTACGCGGTGCCGCTCGCCGGTGGTGTCCTCGTCGCACTGAACTCACGGCTGGCCGGCCCCGAACTGGTCTACATCCTGCAGCACGCCGGTGTGACGACCCTGCTGTTCGATGCCGAGTTCCGGCACACCGTTTCCCTCATCGCCGACGAACTCCCCGACCTGGCGACCTATGTCGAGATCACCGACGCCGAGTTCGGCACGGTGCCGGGAGCCGTGGACGCCGCCGGGATCGCCGATCTGATCACGTATCCGGACTTCCTCGCGCTCGCCGACGACCTAGACCCGACACCCCTGCCGTGGACGGTCGACGACGAGAACCAGGTCATCACGATCAACTACACCTCGGGCACGACCGGAAAGCCCAAGGGCGTCATGTACACCCACCGCGGCGCCTACCTCAACTCGTTCGGCGAGACCTTCCACAATCACTTCACCGGGCGCACCCGCTACCTGTGGACGCTGCCGATGTTCCACTGCAACGGCTGGTGCACCCCGTGGGCGGTGACCCAGGCATCCGGCACGCACATCTGTCTGCGCGCGGTACGCGGCGACGCCGTGTGGGATGCCATCGACAACCTCGGCGCCACCCACATGTGCGGGGCGCCCACGGTCTGCACCACCATCGCCGGATCCCCACGGGCGCACCGGCTCGACCGTCCGCTGCGCATCACCACCGCCGGTGCGCCGCCGTCGCCGACCGTGATCGGGCAACTCGAGGCGCTCGGCGTGACCGTCGTCCACGTGTACGGACTCACCGAGGTCTACGGGCCGTACACCATCTGCGAATACCAGGACGCCTGGGACGATCTCACCCCCGCCGAGCGCGCCACCAAACTGTCGCGGCAAGGGGTCGGCATGGTGCAGGCCGAAGATGCGCGTGTCGTCGAGCAGGGCACCCTGCCCCTCGTCGACGTCCCTGCCGATGCCACCACGATGGGCGAGATCGTGTTGCGCGGCAACAACGTCATGGCCGGCTACTTCAAAGACCCCGATGCGACGCGAGAAGCGTTCGCCGGCGACTGGTTTCACACCGGTGACCTCGGCGTGATGCATCCGGACGGCTACATCCAGTTGCGTGACCGCGCCAAGGACATCATCATCTCCGGCGGCGAGAACATCTCCACCATCGAGGTGGAACAGGCCTTGGTGAGCCATGATTCGGTGCTCGACGTCGCCGTGATCGGCATCCCCGACGAGAAGTGGGGCGAGCGCCCGCGGGCCTACGTGTCGCTCAAGTCCGGCGAGACACTGACCGCCGACGAGCTGATCGAGCATGCACGGAAGCTGTTGGCGGGATACAAGATTCCCCGCGACATCATCTTCGTCGATGACCTGCCGCGCACCTCGACGGGCAAGGTGGTCAAGTTCGAGCTACGGAAGCAGGCCGGCGCCGGACACTGAGCCGCGGGGCGTCATCCGCGGGAACCGAAGCGCCGCAACAACTGTTCCGCCACCTGCGGAGGTACGAGCTCGGCCGGGATGACCATGGTGACCCGCTGCAGGGACGACGAGATCTCCAGGGTGGCACCCCGCGAACGGACCCGCCGGATCGAGGCCACGCTCATCAGTTCGGTGCGACCACCCAGGCGCACGCCGATCTGGGCCGGCCCGAATTCGGCGGCGAGCGCGGTCCCTGGTGGCACCAGGCGCCGGTTGCGGCGGGGGATGCCGATCAGCATCTGGTACGCGATCAGCCAGAGCCCGACCGCGGCGATCACCGACACCGATGCGACGTCCACGATCTGGAGCGACCCGAACTTCGTGTACAACGCGCACAGCGTGATCGGGATGTAGCCGATCAGTGCGGCGGTCGCGACCGCGACGCCCGGATGGTGTCGCGAGGCCGACGTCAGCCGGGCGGCGAGGTGATCGTCGGCACGCCTGAAGGTGCGCACCGCGTCGTGCTGTGCCGCCGGAGCGTGACCGGGGTGCGTTGCGTCGTTGGTCAATTCGTCGGGGACCAGTATCTGGCCGCCGTCGGCGAAGATCATCCGGACGGATGCGATGTGCCGTGAACGGATCCGGTCTGTGGTCACGCCGCGGTAGAAACCGCGGTACCCGACGCCGATCCAGTTGATCCCGGTGTCGGCGACGAGCAGGCTGCCCTCGGGCAGCCGGGCGCGCCACTCCTGTGCGCCGCCGCGCCGTGCGGCGAGCCAGACGACGACCGCGATGGTGACGAACGCGACCGCGATCTGTCCGCCGAGGGACAGCCACTCGGATCGTCGGGTCGGTACACCGGACGTGGCCAGCACGATCGTCACGGTCACCAGCACGATGATGCCGGCCATCCACCAACTCCGGGTCAGCCCGTAGTAGTGGGCGCGGGCGAGTCGGTCGGTGAGCGGCCGGTCGGCGAGACGGCGGCGACGGACCGTGCCCGCCGGGAGCAGAGGTGTCGCTTGTGGCTCCCAGGACCGCGAAGGGTCCGGCTGCGGGCCGAGGGTGACGTTCCTCGGGGATCGGGTCGTCTGCATGTCGATGAGATGCGCGCCGACCCGCGGATGTTCCGCGTATCGCGGCGGAATTCATGGGCAATACTGGAAGTCATGGCACCGGGTGACAACGTCGACGACGATTTTCGGCTGCGGGTGGTCACCGAGTCGATCCGACTGTTCGCGGAGAACGGCTACGAGTCGACGACGGTCGAGCAGATCGCGTCGGCGGCCGGGATCTCGCGGCGGACGTTCTTCCGGCAGTTCGGGTCCAAGGAAGACGTGATCTTCGCCGACCACGAGGCACTGTTGCACCAGGTGGACGTTCAGCTCGCCGGCGATTCGGGAGACCCGTGGGTCGCGGTGTGTGCCGCTGCGGAGCTGGTCTTCACCCATTTCTTCGCCATCCGGGAGCTGGCCGTGCGGCGCTTGCGGGTGGTCGGCCAGGTGCCGGCGCTGCGCGATCGGGAACTCGTCACCACCTACCGCTACCAGCGGCGTTTCGAGGACTTCCTGCGTGAGGTGCTGCCGGGCGAGTCCCGGGTGCGGATCGTCGGATTCGCGGCGGCCGTCACGGGCGTGCACAACTACCTGCTGCGATCGATGATTCGCGGCGACGAGGACGCCACGCTGGACCGGCTGCGTGCTGAGCTCGAGCATGTCCGTTCGGCACTGCGTGCCACCGATGCTCCCAACGCCGCAGGGAGGCCGGTGACGGCGGTGGCCGTCGTGACGTATTCGCTGGACACGCCGCCGGAAGAAGTGGGGCGGCTCGTTGGCGAACAACTCCGCGCGGAGCGGCGAGAGCAGGGACACTGAAGGGGTACCTGACGAGACCGATATTGACATGGCACTGAGTGCCGTGGTGAACTGTCCTGGTCGACGAAACTGGCACGCAGTGTCGTGAAGGAGTGATAATGGGCTTCGGTAATCCTGATTTCAACGTGTTCGAGCTTCCCGAGGAGCATGTGGCGCTCCGCGAGGCGATCCGCGCGCTCTCCGAAAAGGAGATCGAGCCGTATGCCGCCGACGTGGACGAGAAGTCCCGGTTCCCCCAGGAGGCTCTCGACGCGCTCGTCGCGTCCGGCTTCAACGCGATCCACGTGCCCGACGAGTACGACGGCCAGGGAGCCGACTCGGTCGCCGCGTGCATCGTGATCGAGGAGGTCGCCCGGGTGTGTGCGTCGTCGTCGCTGATCCCCGCGGTCAACAAGCTCGGCACCATGGGCCTGATCCTGAACGGCTCCGACGAACTCAAGAAGCAGGTGCTGCCGTCCATCGCGGCGGGTGAGGCGATGGCGTCGTATGCGCTCTCCGAGCGCGAGGCCGGCTCCGACGCCGCGGCGATGAAGACCCGCGCCCGCAAGGACGGCAGCAACTGGGTGCTCAACGGCTCCAAGTGCTGGATCACCAACGGCGGCAAGTCTTCCTGGTACACCGTGATGGCCGTGACCGATCCGGAGAAGGGCGCCAACGGCATCTCCGCGTTCATGGTGCACAAGGACGACCCCGGCTTCACCGTCGGCCCGCTCGAGAAGAAGCTCGGCATCAAGGGATCGCCCACGGCGGAGCTGTACTTCGAGGAGTGCACCATCCCCGAGGACCGCATCATCGGCGACGAGGGCACCGGCTTCAAGACCGCCCTGCAGACGCTGGATCACACGCGCCCGACCATCGGCGCACAGGCCGTCGGCATCGCCCAGGGCGCACTCGACAAGTCCATCGCATATGTCAAGGAGCGCAAGCAGTTCGGCAAGCCGATCGCCGCGTTCCAGGGTGTGGAGTTCATGATCGCCGACATGGCGATGAAGGTCGAGGCCGCCCGGCTGATGGTCTACACCTCGGCCGCCCGCGCCGAGCGCGGCGAGAAGAACCTCGGCTTCATCTCCTCGGCGTCGAAGTGCTTCGCCTCCGACGTCGCCATGGAGGTCACCACCGACGCCGTGCAGCTGTTCGGCGGCGCCGGCTACACCCGCGACTTCCCTGTCGAGCGCATGATGCGCGACGCCAAGATCACCCAGATCTACGAGGGCACCAACCAGATTCAGCGCGTCGTGATGTCGCGCGCGCTGCTGCGCTGACACCCGTCGAGTGGGCGCCCATCTCCGTCGAGTGGGCGCCCATCGGCGTTCAGTGGGCGCCCATCTCTGTCGAGCGGGCGCCCATCGGCGTTCAGTGGGCGCCCATTTGCGTTGAGTGGGCGCCCATCTCTGTCGAGTGGGCGCCCATCGCATTTGCGTTGAGTGGGTACTGTTTTCGGTCGGCTGGGCGCTCTCGCCGCCAACGGGCGGGAGTCAGTCGTGTCGCTGCCGAGTTATTGCCGCAGACCCCTGCCGGGAACCGTCGGCCGCTCTGCTGCGTCCTAAAGCCATGGCAATCGACGACCTCGCCCTACCTCAAACGATTCGGCGCAGTGAGGCGCTCGCGGGCTTGGGGCTGACGCCCGAGCAGTTCGCGGCCGAGTTCCGCCTCCTCCGCGACAACGTGCATCTCAGCCGCGGCCAGCTGATGTCGGCTCAGGAGCGCATCATCGCTATCGTGGATCACGCCCAGGGAAACCCGGTAATCTCCGGGGAAGCGGCGCTGATCATGTACGGAAGCCGTTGGCACACAGATGATTTCACGATCGAGTTGATCCGGGGAACCTCTGCCTCCGGCCGTCGGGCGCGAGGCACGGTGACTCGTCGCGTCGACCTCGCGCCGTCGGAGGTGACAGAAATTCGCGGGAGACGTGTCACCGCACCGATCCGAACGGCCTTTGACCTTGGCCGCAAGCGGTCACGGACACGCGCCCTTGGTCATCTCGACGCACTCGATGCCGTGACGCCGCTCGACCGCGACGAACTCATGCGGTTTGCGTTGGAGCACAAGCGGTCCCGGTACATCACCGTCCTGCGGGAGCTCGTCCCTCTGATCGACGGGCGGTCGGAGTCGCCGCGGGAAAGCGCTCTGCGCCTCTTCATGCATGACTCCGGCCTCCCCAAGCCCGACCTCCAGGTCGAAGTGTGTGACGAGTGGGGATCGGTGTTTGCACGATGTGACCTCGCGTACAAGGAGGCGAAGATCGACATCGAGTACGACGGTGAGGATTACCACTCGACGCCGGAACAGGTCGCTCACGACGAAGCGCGTGACGAGCAGTTGGGCCTCCTGGGCTGGAAGGTGATCCGAGTGACCGCGAAACGATTGCGCGAGGAACCGTGGAAGGTTCTCAAAGAGATCAGGGACGCACTGCATGCCCGCGGTTTCTACTACTGCTGACGCCCAGTCGACGGGGAGGGCGCCCAGTCGACGGGGGAGGGCGCCCAGTCGACGGGGGAGGGCGCCCAGTCGACGGAGGGGGGCGCTCAGTCGACTGGGAAGGGCGCCCAGTCGATCGTCAGGCGTAGGCCGGACGGAACTCCAGTCGCGCACCCTGCTTCCGTGCGGCGTCGCGGAAGTCCTTGAGCGCCCGCGGCATATGGAATCCGTTGGTCACGATCAGCGCGCCGGTGGCACCCATCGCCTTCAGCATGCCGACGGTGTACGTCGCGTTCTGCACGGTGCTCAGGGATCGGCCCTCATTGACCATCTGCCACATCGGAATCCCGCGGCGCAACAGTCCCAGATTCATGAACTGCGCCTCGGAAACCGGCAGCCACCAGGTGTTCCCGCCGGACACGATCATCCGGTTGAACGGATGGGAGAACGCCAGGCGGGCGGCCCTGTTCAGCCGCTGTTCGAGGATGGCTGGGCTCTGGCCGAAGGTACCCATCTTGGCGCCGAGCACCACGATGTAGCGCTGGCCCGGGCTCTGCCACAAGAAGAGGCTGTCCGGCGACAGGAGGTCGGAACTTCCGCCGGAACTACCGAAATCGGTGCTGCCCGTACTGCCGGTGTCCGCGCGGGCCGGCGCAACGACGACGGCCGCAACTGCGACGACGGCCGCGATAAGCGTGAGGACCCTGAGGCGCATGTGACTGAGTGTACCCAGAGTTTTTCCCAAGACTAACGTAATCGGCCGAATTTACGTCCTCGACACGCCGATCCGGTGCCGTCAAGCTCAGGTCAGTGCGACGTACTTCACCGACAGATAGTCTTCGATGCCCTCACTGCCGCCCTCGCGGCCGATGCCCGACTGCTTCACCCCGCCGAACGGGGCGGCGGTGTCGGAGATGACACCGCGGTTGACGCCGACCATCCCGGAATCCAGACCGGCGGCCACCCGCATGCAGCGTTCGAGGTCACGGCTGTAGAAGTAGGCCGCCAGCCCGTACTCGGTCGAGTTCGCGGCCTTGAGCGCATCGGCCTCCGATTCGAACGAGCTGACTACCGCCACCGGGCCGAAGATCTCTTCGCGGGTGATCGATGCGTACGGGTCGACCTGGTCGAGCACCGTCGCCGGGTAGAAGAAACCCTTGCCCTCGGGCGCCTTGCCGCCGAGACGGACGCGTGCGCCGTCGGCGATCGCGCCGTCGACGAGCTCGGCGACCTTGTCACGTTGCTTCGCGCTGACGAGCGGTCCCAGGGTGACGCCCTGCTCGTAGCCTGGGCCGAGGCGCATCGCCGCCATCTTCTCCGTCAGCTTTGTGGTGAATTCTTCTGCGACACTTGACTGGACGAGGAACCGGTTGGCGGCCGTGCAGGCCTCGCCGCCGTTGCGCATCTTCGCCGCGAACGCCCCGTCGACCGCGGCGTCGACATCGGCGTCGTCGAACACGAGGAACGGAGCGTTGCCGCCGAGCTCCATCGACGTGCGCTGGACCCGTTCTGCCGCCTGGCCCAACAGGATTCGACCGACCGGCGTGGAACCGGTGAAGCTGATCTTGCGGATCCGGTCGTCGGTGATGATGGCGGTGCTGACCTCGCCGGACTTCCTGGTCGGCAGCACCGACAGCACGCCGGGTGGCAGCCCGGCCTCGGCGAACGACTCGGCCAGTGCGAGCATGGTCAACGGGGTCTCGTGCGCCGGCTTGACGAGCATGACGTTGCCGGCGGCGAGCGCGGGCCCGATCTTCCGAGTCCCCATGGCGAGCGGGAAGTTCCATGGCGTGATGGCCAGCGCCGGACCAACCGGACCGTGCGACACCAGGATTCGACCGTTGCCCGCCGGCGCGGTGGTGAACCGGCCACTGATCCGGACGGCCTCCTCGGCAAACCAGCGCAGGAACTCGGTGCCGTACTTGGTTTCTGCGGCACTGTCGGGAAGAGCGCGGCCGAGTTCGAGGGTCATCAGCATGGCGAGTTCGTCGGCGCGGTCGGTGAGCAGCTCGAAGGTGCGGCGCAGGATCTCACTCCGTTCCCGCGGGGCGGTCGCCGCCCAGTCGTCGGCGACGGCGACCGCCTTGTCGAGCGCGGTGCGGGCATCCTCGACCGTTGCATCCGCCACCGAGACAAGGGGTTCCTCGGTGGCGGGGTCGTACACGGTGAAGGTGGCGCCAGAGGATGACGGAGTGGATTCGCCGTTGATCCAGAGCCCGGTGGGGATGCCGTCGAGGACGGCTTGTGGGTCGAGGACGTCGGTCTTGGTACTCATGAGATCGCTTTCTCGGGTAGGGGTTACGGGTGCTCGACGCACGTCAGCCGTCGTGATGGCATTCGTGCGACCCGGGGGAGGGCTCGACGTCGAGCGCCGGGTTGCGGTCGAAGAATCCGAACGGTTTGAGCCAGAACGAGACTGTGTCGGCGGGCATCACCGGCCAGTCTTCGGGGCGGGTGATGTGATGGATACCGAAGGTGTACCACACGACGACGTCGGTGTTCTCGATCGGCCGGTTGGCCTTCGTCCATTCACCGAGCCCGGTGTCGCGTTCCGACTGATTGACGAATTCACCTGCCGGCCAGCGCTCATCGGGGTGATTGGGTGTGACCCAGACGGTGTGACCGATGACCGTGGCGCGCTGGAAGATCGGCGACGCCGGGTCGAACATCGCCGGGAATGCGCCGGTCGGCACCAGTTTGTAGGCCGGGTGCAGGCCCAGCGGGGTGGTCTTGTTGGTGTTGACCACCTTCCATGTGCGCTGCGTCGCGAAGTTCATGTCCTGCTTGCCCTGCGACTCGGTGCGCAGCGCGGTGTTCTCTTGCACCAGGGACAGGCCGAGGGGATTGCCCGGCCCCATCGGTTCGGCCACCGTCTCCGAGGCGAACACCGTGTTGTCGGTGCCGTCGATGTCGAGGTCGAGTCGGGCCACCAGAAAGTGTTGGTGGAATGGGGCATACGTCCGGTTGTCGACTGTCGTACCATGTGGATTCGACGTATGCCCGGGTGGCATCGGGGTGGTGACCATGATGCCGGTCGCCCGCACCTCGCACTCGATGTTCCCGTCCTGGTAGAACCGCCAGTAGACCAGATATTCGTAATTGGCCACGGTCACATGGGAACTCACCGTGAGTCGACGCATCCGGCGGACTTCCGCACCCGCGTCGTGGTCGACGTGTTTCCACAGCACCGCGTTGTCCTCTTCGTGGATGCAGATCGCGTTGCTGATCGTGTACGGTTCGCCGGCGCTGTTGTGCAGCACGGCATCCAGATAGCGGATCTCGCCGAGGCAGTCGCAGCCCAGCTCGAGCGAGGTGGTCATGAAGCCGAGGCCCCACTCGCCGATGTCGAAAGCGGTGCGCCGATAATGGTCCTCGGAGTGGTCACGGTAGGGCACCACCATCTCGGCGAACGAGAGACGATGTGCCACCGACCGTTCCACGCCGCCGTCGGCATAGGTGATGGCGTGCAGCGTCATTCCCTCGCGGTAGTTGAAGCCGACCCGCACCGACCAGTTCTGCCAGCTGACCTTGTTGCCCTCGATGGTGAACGACGGGCCCTCGGGCTGGGTGATCTCCAGCGGCTTCAGTGGTGGCCGGCGGAACGTCTGCCGAATCCGCTCCGGAATATGCCGCGGCACATACTCGCCCATGACCTCGGGCTGCTCGAACCCGCCGGAGTCCTCGATGCGCAGCAGTTCCATCGTGTTGACGTCGATCACGCAGTGCAGTCCCGCAACGGGATTGGCGTACGGGTTGGATCCGTCGGCGTCCTTGACCCAGGTGTCCGACCAGCCGAGGCGGCGTCCCGTGAACTCGGCGGGAATCACCGCTCCGCCGTAGGTCCAGGTGTCCATGAACACCTTGTCCAGGTCGGTGATACCGCGGCGGGCCAGGGCGGCCTGAACGTCGGGATGCGCGCGCAGTACGCGGTCGCACTCCTCGAATTCGTCGACGGTGAAGTTGGCCTGCACGTCCGGGATGTGCTCGAACGTCTCGACCACGCCGTCGGTCAGCGAGACGAAAGACTTGTACGTGCGGTTCTCGCCGGTGTCGAGACAGATCACGACGGCGCGGCGCGGTGGTACCGTGCCGTCGGCGTCGAAGGCCGCCAGCTGCGGTTTGCCCGGCTCGGCGAGTTCGATGGACGCGATCCGCCAGCCGTCGCCGACCCCCTGCTCGGCACTGAGGAGCGCGGTGACGGCGCGGAACTCGTCGGCCTTCAGCGGATCGAGCGGATGGGCGAATTCGGTTGCCGGGAGGGCTGTATCGGTCATCGGTTGCGTCTCCTCACGCCGAGATCGCGTCGGCGAGGATGTCGAGGCCCTCGGTGAGGAGGCCGTCGTCGATCACCAACGGTGGTAGTAGTCGCAGGATATTGCCGTAGGTGCCGCAGGTCAGCGCGATCACGCCCTGTGAGAAGGCGTAGACGGCAGCGGCTTTCGCGCGTTCGGCATCGGGCTCGGTGGTACCGGGGGTGACCAGTTCGACGGCGATCATGCCGCCGCGGCCCCGGATCTCGCCGATCGGATTCTTGTCGCCGAGGGATTCGGCGGTGGCCGTGAGCTTTTCGACGATGACCTCACCGATGTGCTTGGCGCGGTGGGCAAGATCCAGTTCGGTCATCTGGTCGATCGCGGCCAGCGCCGCGGCACACGCCACCGGGTTGCCGCCGTAGGTGCCGCCCAACCCGCCGACATGCACCGCGTCCATCAGGTCGGCGCGACCGGTGACGGCGGCCAGTGGCATGCCGCCGGCGATACCCTTGGCCATGGTGATGATGTCGGGCACCACCTTCTCGTGTTCGCACGCGAACCATGTTCCGGTTCGACAGAATCCGGCCTGCACCTCGTCGGCGATGAACACGACGTCGTTCTCGTGACACCAGTCGGCCAGGGTGGGCAGGAATCCCGGTGCGGGAACGATGAATCCGCCTTCACCCTGGATCGGTTCGATGATCACCGCGGCGACCGCGTCGGCGCAGATCTGCTTGTCGATCATCGAGATCGCCTGCTTGGCCGCGGCGACTCCGTCGACGCCGAAGGAGTCGCGGAACGGGTAGCTCATCGGCATCCGGTACACCTCGGGTGCGAAGGGCCCGAAATTGTGCTTGTACGGCATCGATTTGGCGGTCAGCGCCATCGTCAGGTTGGTACGCCCGTGGTAGGCGTGGTCGAAGGCGACCACCGCATCGCGCCCGGTCGCCAGCCGCGCGATTTTCACCGCGTTCTCCACCGCCTCGGCTCCGGAGTTGACCAGCATCGTGCGCTTCTCGTGGTCGCCGGGCGTGAGCTCGTTGAGCTTTTCCGCCACCGCGACGTAGCCCTCGTAGGGGGTGACCATGAAACAGGTGTGCGTGAAGTGATGGGCTTGGTCCGCAACGGCCTGGGCGACCGCCGGATTGCAGGCACCGACGGTGGTCACCGCGATGCCCGAACCGAGGTCGATGAGCGAGTTGCCGTCGACGTCGACGATCACACCGCCGTCGGCATCGACCGCGTAGACCGGTGCGCTCGAACCGATCGCTGTCGACACCGCCGCTCGTCGGCGGACGCCCAACTCGGTCGACCGCGGACCCGGCAACTCGGTGACCAGGTTGCGCTTCTGCGGTAGACGATAGGTGATGGTGCTCATCGCGGTTCTCCTCACTCGACGCTGTCCCCAGTCTTCGCCTTCGCGCGGGGAGACGAGACCTGCCAACATGTCCACAGGTGACGCGATACCGCTCCACCGTGTCCAACCGTGCGTAGTCTGGGCGGTGTGACGACCGTGCGCTGGCTGCTGGCCCAGCGAAGCCTCGAGCTGACGCTGTGCGGCGGTGCGGCGGGTCTCGACCGGACCCTGGATTGTGCCGTGTCCTCCGAACTGGTCAATGCGGGTGACTGGCTGGTCGGCGGTGAGGTCGTGCTGACCACCGGTTTGCGTTTGCCGGCTGACCCGGACACAGGGCGACGCTACCTGGCCGATCTCGATGCCGCGGGGGTGGCGGCGGTCGGTTTCGGCGTCGGTTTCGGGTTCGACGAGGTGCCGTCGGAGATGGCCGAGGTCGCCGACCGGCTCGGGGTGCCGCTCTTCCGGGTGCCTGCGCCGGTCCCGTTCTCCGCGATCAGCCGCGCGGTGCTCGATCAGATCGCCGCGCAACGATCCTCGCGGCTGGTCGCGGCGACCAAGGCGCAACCGCGGATGACCCGTGCCGCCGCGTCCGGTGGGTCGGCGGCCCTGGTCCGCGAGCTCGCCGAGGCGATTGGTCAGGATGTGGTGCTGCTCGACACCGGTCTCGCCGTGGTCGCCGCGGCGCCGCGTCCGGTCGCCGCCGCCGAGCTCAATCGCGTGCGCGACCTGGTCGTGCGGGACCCGGCATCCGCGGGCGCGGTATGGATGACCGGCGACGCGACGATGACGGTCGCACGTGTCGGCGCCGGCGGACGCACCTTCGGGCACCTCGGGATCGTCGGATCGGTGGCACTCGACGACATCGCGCGCATGCTGATCGGACACGCCACCTCGCTGCTCGCCATCGAACACGCCAAACCGCGGCAGGTGTCCCGCGACCTGGCCGACCTGCAGGCCGACACTCTCGCGCTGGCGATCGGCGAGGCGCGCGGGCCGGGCCTGCGGCGCATCCTGGAACGCGGAGCCGATCCGGCCGGTCGCGTCCGTGCCGTCGTCTACACCTTCGCCGACGAGGAGGCCGCCACGACCGGGCGGCGACGCCTGATCGACGAACTCGAACACCGGTGGCGGTCGGTGTTCGTGCATGGCGACGGTCGTGAGGTGATCGCGCTGCTGCGCGGCGACGATCACGTCGAGTTCGCGACGAGCCTGCTGAATATGGTGAGCGCCAACGGTTCTGGTTCGGTCGCGGGTGGGATCGGGCCCGTTGTGGACGTGGACGAGCTCGCCGGGTCGGTGCGACAGGCGCGGCTCGCCGCGCGGTCGGCAGCATTCGGGCAGCTGGCCGACCTGCACGGCAGCCGCTCCCTGCTCGCCATCGATCCGGTGCGGCGTGCGTTGCACGACGCGTTCGGCGAGCGGCTCGCTCCCGTCGTGGCCCACGATGATCAGCACGGTACCGAGCTGCGGGGCAGCCTCCTCGCCTTCTTGGAGGCCAACGGCAATTGGGGCATCGCCGCGGCTGCGCAAGGCGTGCACCGACATACGTTGCGGCACCGCATCGAACGTGTCGAGGACATGCTCGGCGTCGACCTCACGGATGCGCGGACGCGAGCCGAACTGCTCCTGATGTTGTTGGGGGCCAACGCATGAGGCGATGGATAGTAGCGCTCGCGCTGTGCGTGTCGGCGCTCACCGGTTGCAGTACCGACCAGCCCGCGCAACAGAAGACGCTGGTCAACCTCGGGGACAGCTATTCGGCCGGGGCGGGAATCTATCCGCAGGTGGAGGATTCGACCGCCCAGTGTCTCCGGTCCTCACGCAACTTCGCGCACCTGCTGGCCGCGGCCAAGGGATTCCACCTCGACGACGTCAGCTGCAGCAGCGCCGATACCGCCGACTTCTTCAGCTCCCAATACTTCGGTGTGCCACCACAACTGGATGCCGTCGCCGCCGACGACTCGGTGGTGACCATGATGATCGGCGGTAACGATTCCGGTGTGTTCTCCGGCGCCATCGGAGCCTGTTCCTCGGCGGCACCCTCGGATCCGCAGGGCGCGCCGTGCCGTGCCGCCCACGGCAGCCAGTTCACCGACATCGTCGAGACCTCAACCTATCCGGCTCTGGTCAAGGCGTTCAACGCCGTTCGGGCCAAGGCGCCGAGTGCGACGGTGATCGCGGTCGGCTATCCGTGGATCGTCCCGCGCGACACCGGCTGCTACCCCGCGGTGCCCGTCGCCACCGGCGACGTGCCCTACCTGCGTGATCTGCAACGGATCCTCAACGATGCCGTCGCACGGGCGGCCGCGCAGACCGGAGTGCACTACGTGGACATGTCAACGGTGTCGGATGGCCACGACGCGTGCCAGCCGGGCGGCCAACGATGGATCGAGCCGCCGACGGGGGCTTCGGGCGCCTCACCGTGGCATCCGAACGAGGCCGGGCAGCAGGCGATCGCCGACCAGATCGCCGGGCAATTGCGTTGATTCCCAGTCGATCAGACCGCAGCCCCCACCTCACCCCGTAGTCGCGTCACCTCGGCGCGCTCGAACTCCACCTCGGGTGTGGTGACCCCGCGCGACCGGGCGAGCGCATCCGCGAGTTCGGTGGCGGCCTCGGTCACCCACCGTGCGTGCCGTCGACCTGCGCGGTCCCCGGCGTTCCCGCGGAAATGCCGGCGCTGCTTCCAATCTCCCGTGATCGCGGTGAGTTCCTCCTCGGTGAGCACACCTCCGGCGACCTCGGGCGCCAGGATGGCGCGCAGATGGTCGCGTTCGCGCCCGACCACGAGATGGAAGACCCAGATCACGATGGCCAGATACACCAGCACGACGACCATCAGTTCGACGATCTGCATCGTCTCCGACGCCGTCGGCAGCAGCGCGCCGATTGAGTCCCAGAACCAGTGCATGACCATCGGTAACACCAGGAAACCCAGTCCTCGAGCGACATTGCGCGGTTCACCGGGCCGACCGAGTAGATAGACGATGCCGGCACCGAATATCGCCGAGAACAGGATATGACCGGACAGACCGGTGAGCATCCGAAAGAGCGCGATGTTGAATCCGAGGTCGCCCGCATCCGCGCCGAAGTGTGAACCGGCGATGTTGAACGAGTACAGAACGTCCTCCACGACCTGAAAGCCCAGACCGCAGAACGCACCCACGATGAAGCCGTCGAATGCAGTACGAATCACCTTGGGCGCCAAGTAGATCAGCAGCACCACACCGAGGCCTTTCGCGAATTCCTCGGTGACGGGCGCGGTGAGGCCGGCCGACCACTCCGCGCTGAACCGTTGACCGAACGCCTTGGCGTACAGGGAGCGAATGGGATCGTTGGCATTGATGGCGATCCCCATGGTGGCTCCGATCCCGCCCCACGCCAGCGCGGCGAGGACAAGCTTGCCGGGCACCTGTGAGTACCGATCTATGTAGCGGGTGAACCACCACAGCAGCACGCCGTAAACGGTCAGCACGATCAGGGTGCTGCCCAGTTCGTCGCCGAACGCCTGCCAGGGTGCGGCGAAGATGGTGACAGTCGTGAACGCCCCGAACGCCATCAACACGAGGTAGGCCCACCAACAGAAGTTGCGTGGCTGGATGAATCGGAAGCCGGCGCCCCTTCCCGACTCCTCTATTGCCGCATACCGCGCGCGGTTCAGGTCCACGGAGTCATTCCGAGCTCCGGTGTCGTCGATATTCGTGGTCACCTCAGGCCCCCTTGATGGCGATGCTCTGGATCATCCGGGCTATCTGCTCGACGGATGCGTGTTCGTACTCCGGGGGTGCGGCCGCGACGACCTGGACTCCGAGGCCATCGGAGACGAAGGCGGCGATCGCGCCCTGGCCGGACGGCGCCTCGTATTCGGCGATGAGGCCTTCGTGGCCGTCGTCGGTCTTGATGGCCGATGCCTTGGTCCCGACATTCGGCGCGACGTCGCCGAGCGCCTCGTTGGTGCGCCGGATCTGGTCGAGCAGTTCCTCGGGCGATCCGGAGTACGGGGCCGTATGTACCTGGAAGGCGACTCCTCCGTTAGCGACCGTCGCCGTCGGGGGATATGACCCATCTGGCAGTGCTTCGCCGGTGCGCAGACCTTCGCGGACGTCCCAATCGGTGGCTGGAGTGAAGGTGACGCGGTCCCCGACGGCCATCACATCGCCCGCTCGTACCGGGTCGTCGTAGTTCACCGAACTGTCGATCATCGCCGGCACAAAGGCGAGCACCAGGCCGATGACCAGAACCACGATGCCGGGCAGGATCGTCCGGCTGTCCATGCCGAACCGTCGCTTGTCGACGGGTATCCAGGAATCGGGTGGCTCGTAGGCGGGGGCTGTCGTCGGATCTGGCCGTGTGGTCGGTGTGGACACGTATACCTCCGAACGGTGACTGGGGTTCTTACGCTAAACGAAGGGCCCGAGGTCGGCCGCCCGGGGAGTGATATCGATATCGCCTGGTTATCCCCAGGTGCCGGTTTGTCCACATTCGCCGCGTCGGCTGTACTCCCTTGTGTGCACACGCGGGGTTGCGTGCCCCGTCCCCGGGAACTCCCGCCTCAGCCTGAGAGCACACTGAACGATTTTGGCGCACGAACCGGGTTTGGAACACTGGAGGCCGTGACGCCTTCCGTTGACACCACCGCCCGGTCCGCCGAACTCTTCGCGCGAGCACAGAAGGCCACCCCGGGCGGCGTCAACTCGCCGGTCAGGGCGTTTTCCGCCGTGGGTGGCGATCCCCGTTTCATCGCATCGGCGTCGGGTTGCCAGCTGACCGATGTCGACGGCAACGACTACGTCGACCTGGTCGCTTCCTGGGGCCCGATGATCCTCGGCCACGCGCACCCCGCCGTCGTCGAGGCGGTGCAGAAGGCGGCGACGGGCGGGCTGTCCTTCGGCGCCCCGACCGAGGCCGAGATCGAACTCGCGGAGGAGATCGTCGACCGGGTCGATCCCGTCCAACAGGTACGCCTGGTGAACTCGGGTACCGAGGCGACGATGTCCGCGATCCGCCTGGCTCGCGGCTTCACCGGCCGCCCCAAGATCATCAAGTTCTCCGGCTGCTATCACGGGCACGTCGACGCCCTGCTCGCCGACGCCGGGTCAGGCGTCGCCACGCTGGGCCTGCCCACCTCGCCCGGGGTCACCGGCGCCGCCGCCCACGACACCCTGGTCGTGCCCTACAACGACCTCAAGGCCGTCGCGAAGGCGTTCGAGACCTACGGCGACGAGATCGCCGCGGTGATCACCGAGGCCGCCGCCGGCAACATGGGTGCCGTCGCCCCGCACGACGGATTCAACGCGGGCCTGCGCGAACTGACCCGTCGCCACGGCGCACTGCTGATCATCGACGAGGTCATGACCGGGTTCCGGGTCAGCCCGTCGGGCTGGTACGGCCTCGAGGGTGTCGGTGCCGACCTCTACACCTTCGGCAAGGTGATGAGTGGTGGTCTGCCCGCCGCCGCGTTCGGTGGCCGGGCCGACGTCATGGAGCGCCTCGCACCGACCGGCCCCGTGTACCAGGCTGGCACCCTGTCCGGGAATCCGGTGGCCGTCGCCGCGGGTCTGGCGACCCTGCGCCACGCCGATGCCGACGTCTACCGGACGCTCGACGCCAACGCCGACCGCCTCGCCGGGCTGCTCACCGACGCCCTCGACGCCGAGGGCGTCGGCCACCGCGTGCAACGCGCCGGCAACATGCTCAGTGTTTTCTTCACCGACCGGCCCGACACCCGGATCGACGACTACGCCGCGGTCAAAGCCACCGAGACCTGGCGTTTCGCCCCGTTCTTCCACGCCTTGCTGGACCGCGGCGTCTACCCGCCGCCGAGCGCATTCGAAGCCTGGTTTGTCTCCGCGGCGCTGGACGGGGATGCTTTCTCACGAATCGCCGATGCACTGCCCGCTGCCGCACAGGCGGCGGCAACCGCCCAGCAAAGCTGACCGGGGGAGAACTTTGACCAACACCATCGTCCACATGATGCGACACGGGGAAGTCGACAACCCCGACGGAATTCTCTACGGCCGCCTGCCCGGGTTCCGCCTCTCCGACGCCGGACGCGCCCAGGCGCAGAAGGTCGCCGACGCCCTCGCCGACCACGACATCGCCGCGGTCTTCGCATCGCCGCTGCAGCGGGCGCAGGAGACGGCGGCACCGATCGCCACCGCCCACGGCGTGTCGATCACCACCAACGACGAGCTCATCGAAGCCGACAACCGCTTCGAGGGCCTCAAGGTCGCCGTCGGCGACGGCGCACTCGCCAAGCCCCGGCACTGGACCAAGCTGCGCGACCCGTTCACCCCGTCGTGGGGCGAGCCCTACATCCAGCTCGCCCATCGCATGCTGGCCGCGGCCAACACGGCCCGCGACGCCGCCCGGGGACACGAGGCGATCTGCGTCAGCCACCAACTGCCCGTCTACACCCTGCGCCGTTTCCTGGAAGGCCAGCGGCTCTGGCACGATCCGCGTCGTCGGCAGTGCTCGCTCGCGTCGCTGACCAGCCTCATCTACGAGGGCGACGCGCTGGTCGACATCATCTACTCGGAGCCGGCGGGCCCGTCGGACCCGTTGGTCCACGGCGCGTGATCAGCCGAGCGTGACAGGGTAACGAAGGACGAACGTGCGCAAGGTTTTTCTGCTGCCGGTGGTCATACTGGCGCTCGCGGTGCTGGTCGGTGCGATCAGCGCATGCGGCACCGGCGACGACGCCGTCGCGCAGGGCGACACGTTCCAGTTCGTCTCCCCGGGTGGTCAGACCGTCATCACCTACCCGCCTGCCGACCGCAAGAAGGTCGCCGACCTGTCCGGCCCCGACCTCGTCACCGACCAGACGATCTCGTTGAGCGACCCCCGGTTCGCCGACAAGGTCGTCGTCGTCAACGTGTGGGGACGGTGGTGTGGGCCCTGCCGCGCAGAAGCCGACGACCTCGAGGAGGTCTACGCCCGGACCAAGGGCCTCGGCGTGGAGTTCCTCGGCATCAACCTGCGCGACGACCGGCAGTCGGCGCAGGACTTCGTCGCCGACCGCAAGGTCGGGTATCCGTCCATCTACGACTTCGACGGCGCCACCCTGGCCGCGCTGACCACCCCGACCGCGGTCGTTCCGACCACCGTCGTCCTGGACCGCCGGCACCGGCCGGCCGCCGTGTTCCTCAAGGCGCTCACCGCCGACGAACTCGACGCCACCGTGCGGCAGGTCGCCGCCGAGTCGGGGCCCGCCACCTCGACCGCCCCGGCAACCCCGGCGCAGGGGTGATCCGCAGCGTCATGATCGAACTCGCCCCGCAGGCCGCCATCGGCGACACCTTCGCGACCACCGTGTCGAGTGGACCGTTGCTGCTGGCCCTCGCGGCATGCGTCGTCGCCGGGTTCGTCTCCTTCGCGTCGCCGTGCGTGGTGCCGCTGGTACCCGGCTACCTGTCGTATCTCGCGGGTCTCGTCGGTGCGGAGGCGCCTGCGGTGACCGTGGGCGAGCCCGCCAAGCAGGGGCGCTCCCGAGTGGCCGTCGCGGCCGGGCTGTTCGTGCTGGGCTTCACCGTCGTGTTCGTCGCGGCCACCGCCACCGTGCTCGGCATCACCAGCACTGTGGTGGTGAATCATGAACTGCTGCAACGGATCGGTGGTGTCGTCACCATCGTGATGGGGCTGGTGTTCATCGGCCTGGTGCCGGCGATGCAGCACGAGTTCCGGTTCGCCCCGCGCCAGATGTCCAACATCGTCGGGGCGCCGCTGCTCGGTGCGGTGTTCGCGCTCGGCTGGACCCCGTGCCTGGGCCCCACCCTCGCGGCGGTCATCGCGACCGCCAGCGGCACCCAGGGCGCGACCGCCGCCAAGGGCGTTGCGCTCATCGTCGCCTACTGCCTCGGCCTGGGCATCCCGTTCGTGGTGCTCGCGTTCTCCTCGGCGTGGGCGTTGCGGAGCCTCGGCTGGCTGCGCAACCACGCGCGGACGATCCAGGTGTTCGGCGGCATCATGCTGATCGCCGTCGGCGTCGCGCTGGTCACCGGGCTGTGGGACCAGTTCATCGTGTGGGTGCGCGACGCCTTCATCACCGACACGGAGCTGCCCGTATGACCGACACCGACGTGACCGCCGCCGCCGCGGTCACCCCGCCGCCGAAGCCGCCGCGTCCACACTGGGTGTTCCGGCGGGTGCTGTGGCCGGCCCGGAACATGTGGCGGTCGCTGACGTCGATGCGCACCGCGCTCGTCCTGCTGTTCCTGCTGGCGCTCGCCGCGATCCCCGGCGCGTTGCTGCCGCAGCGCTCGCTCAACGAGCAGAAGACGCTCACCTACATCGCCGACCACGGCCGCCTCGGCGAGTTCATGGACCGCATCCAACTGTTCGACGTCTTCTCCAGCACCTGGTTCACCGCCATCTACGTGCTGCTGTTCGTGTCCCTGGTCGGGTGCCTCACTCCGCGGATGGTCGAGCACTTCCACAGTCTGCGGGCCAAGCCCGTGGCCGCGCCCCGCAATCTGGGTCGCCTGCCGCGCCACGTGGAGCATCAGGTGGAGGGTGAGCCGGAGGAGATCGCGGCGCGGATCTCGGGGAATCTGCGTGGGTGGCGGCGGGTGGTCTCGATACGCCCCTCCGCAGGCTCCGGGGCTACTCGACCAGCGGAAAGGGAACCCTCCGCGGTGTCGATACGCCCCTCCGCAGGCTCCGGGGCTACTCGACCAGCGGAAAGGGAACCCTCCGCGGTGTCGACTCGCCCCTCCGCAGGCTCCGGGGCTACTCGACCGGCGGGAGACACCGTCGTCGAGGTCTCTGCCGAAAAGGGCTACCTGCGCGAGTTCGGCAACCTCGTCTTCCACTTCGCGCTGCTCGCGCTGCTGGTGTCGATCGCGGTCGGCAAGCTGTACGGCTACGAGGGCACCCGGAGCCTCGTCGCCGACGGCGAAGAGGGCCTGTGCAACACCTCGACCGCCGTCTACGACTCGTTCCGCGCGGGCAGCCTCGTCGACGGCACCGACCTGTCGCCGTTCTGCTTCCGCGTCGACAACTTCGACGCGGAGTTCCTGCCCACCGGCCAGCCATCGATGTACACCGCGAAGGTCCGCTACACCGAGGGCGCCAAGACGACCGACCCGTCGACGTGGAACACCACCACCATCCGCGTCAACGACCCGCTGCGCATCTCCGGCGACCGCGTCTACGTCTTGGGCAACGGCTTCGCCCCGACCTTCACCGTCACCTTCCCGGACGGGAAGCAGCGCACGCAGACCGTGTTGTTCATCCCCGACGAGATGCAGACGATGCTGTCGTCGGGCGCTGCCCGCTTCGACACCCCGGCCGGTCTCTATGCCGACGAGGACCAGCGACGCAAGCACCAGATCGCGCTCGAGGGACTCTTCGCGCCGACCGCGTCGTTCCAGGGGACGCTGCTCTCCTCGTCGTCGCCGGAACCGAACGACCCCTACGTGGCGATCCGCATCTACGAGGGCGACACCGGCCTGGACACCGGCAAACCGCAGAACGCGTACTCGCTGGATCAGTCGCTGATCGAGCAGGGCCGGCTGCAGCGGCGGGCGCAGGTCAACCTTGCGCGAGGTCAGAGCCACACCTTGCCGGACGGCGTATCGGTGCGCTTCGACGGCTATCAGCGATGGGTGTCGGTGCAGGTCTCCCACGATCCGGCGCAGGTGTGGGTGCTGGTGTCGGCGATCGTCATGCTCGCCGGACTGCTCGTCTCGCTGCTGGTGCGACGGCGTCGCATCTGGGCGCGTCTGCGCTCGGTTACCGGGGAGAACGGCGAACGACGTACTGTAGTAGAAATTGCCGGCCTGGCACGCACCGATCAGGCGGGCTGGGGTGAAGGATTCGAGGAGCAGGCAGAGGCTCTGCTGGTCGATCCCGATGACCCGAGCACCGCACGTCGTCCGCGCCGGCGGCTGCGGCGACTGTAGTCGCGACCGTGCTGTGAGAAGCGAGAGGACTGCGATGAACACCGGTTCGATTCAGGTCGACGAGACGTGGGCCCGGTACTCCGACCTGCTGTTCGGTACCGCCATCACCATCTACGTGCTGGCGATGTTCCTGTTCCTCGCCGCCCTGGCGGGCGCCCGGAGTCGGCGTCTCGCGTCGTCGGAACAATTGGTCGCGGCGGGCGGCGGCTCGGTGACCACCGCCGACCGCGCACCCGGCCGGGTCAGCGAAGCACCCCGACACAGCTTCGGTGAGCGGCTCGGCAAGATGGCCTACCCGGTCGTCATCGTCGGGCTGATCGCGCAGCTCGCGTCGATCGTGCTGCGCGGCATGGCCACCGGCCGCGCCCCGTGGGGCAACATGTACGAGTTCATCTCGCTCACCTGTGCCGCGTGCGTGATCGCGGGCATCGTCGTGTTGCGCAAGCCCGAGCACCGCCCGCTGCTGACGTTCGTGCTGCTCCCGGTGACCCTGCTGATGTTCATCGCCGGCCGCTGGCTCTACACCCAGGCTGCGCCGGTCGTGCCCGCGCTGAAGTCATACTGGCTGGCCATCCACGTCTCGATCATCTCGATCTCGTCCGGTGTCCTGCTGGTGTCCGGCGTGGCCAGCGTGCTCTACCTGATCAAGATGCGGTGGGGCCGCCCGGAATCCGACGACCCGGCGGCGACCGGATCGGGTTTCATGGCCGGACTGCATCGCGTGATCGACAGGATCCCGACCGCCGACACTCTCGACCGTCTCGCCTACAAGTGCGTGGTGTTCGGCTTCCCGCTGTTCGGACTCGGCGTGATCTGCGGCGCCATCTGGGCCGAGTCCGCGTGGGGCCGGTTCTGGGGCTGGGACCCCAAGGAGACGGTGTCGTTCATCGCTTGGGTGATCTATGCCGCGTACCTGCACGCCCGTGCCACTGCCGGCTGGCGCAACACCGCTGCCGCGTGGATCAACGTCGCCGGCTTCGTGGCGCTGCTGTTCAACCTGTTCATCATCAACCTGGTGGTGTCGGGCCTGCATTCCTACGCGGGGCTCTGAGGCCGCCGACCGCCGGTTGCGCGCTATGCGGGGAGCTGTCCGCCCGGTTGTGCTTGTTGTTCGCCGCTGTCCTCGGTGCGCGCCATCGCCTGCGCCTTGACCATCTTGAGCAGCTCGATGATGACGTCGATGGTCTCTGGGCACAGTGACTGCAGGTCGATGCCGGCCAGGTGGGTTCCGGTGTCGGCGAGCAGCTGGACGTAGTCGCGTTGCTGGCGAACGCGGTCGAGATCCTCGTCGGGGTTGGAGAGGAAGTAGGTCACCGACACGTCGAATGCCCGGGCGATGGCCTCGACGGTGCGGAACGACGGCGTGCGTGCCTTGCCGGTCCGCAGCTGGGAGATGTAGGCGTCGGACAGCGTGTAACCGAGCTTGTTGGCCCGTTCGGCGATCTTCTTGCCCGTATAGGGTGCGCCGTTCTCGTCGCGCGAATGGGTGAACAGATCTCCCAGCTTGGTGGCGAAACTCGCGTCGCCTTCCGGTGTGAGCCGTGGCTGCGGTGCGTAACTCATCGGCGACCATCCCCGAATGACCCGCACATCAGATGTATTTCTCATTTCTCGATCTACCTACCACATCAAACAAGTGGAGCTTTATCACCGACAAAGATTACTGTACTTCGGCGGGGAGGGTGCGGTGGATCGGGTGCGGCGGATCGATGGTGTCGCGCACCGCAGGGGGACCGTTCATCACACGGTGGGGGATGTCGGGTCGTCAGGAGTCTTCGGCGTCAGAGCCGCCGGGACCGTTGGGTCCGCGGGTGCGCCGGTCGAGATCTCGGAGGAAGGCCGGATCGTCGTCGGGTCCGACCGGGCCGGTGGGATGGTGTCCGGTGGCTCGCGCGGCGTCGTCAGAGCTTTGTGGACCGAAAGCACGCCACAACAGAAAACCGATCGCGGCGAGGCCGATCACAGCGAACAAGAATGTCATGGCAACCTCCCGGTCACCAGCGTACGTGACGTTCTTGCTCGTTGTGGGCGCCCCGGCGACATGAGTCGGTCGGCCGTCCGACACGTCTCGATGGTGCGGGGTGCAGGGCGCCCGCCGGCGGTGTGGTGGGCGTGTGGTGGCGCGGGCCGCGAACGGCCGGAGTCGTCAGTGTGTGCGGCGGTTCAGCAGATCGACGACGTCGGATTCGCGGAACCGGCGATGACCGCCGGGCGTGCGGATCGAGCCGAGCAGGCCGGAGCTGGCCCACCGTGCGACCGTCTTGGGGTTCACGTTGAACATGGCGGCCACCTGTCCGGGCGTCAGCGTGTGCTGGCTGGCAAGTCCGGGCGTGATGAGGCCGGTGGTGGGGGAGTCGATGACAGTCACGGTCTACCTCTTTGTCGACGCCGTCGTGGCGATTGATCTGGCTGGTGAGTACAGAGATACACGCCGAGCACCCGGGTACTCGAACAGTCAGCAATTGGTAAAGAGAGTGCAAAACACCCAAACCGGACAGTCGGTGTGTGGTCTGCGGGCGCTGTCGGGTTTCGGCGGGGCAGTACCCTGGAGAGCCGTGAGTGAAGACAGCAAGGTGACCGCGGGCAGTGTCGCGGTGTCGGTGGCGCTCTATACCGTCGCCCGGCTCGTACTGGTGGTCGTGGTCGCTGCGGTGATCATGGGTGTCGCGGCCCTCGTCGGGGTCAAGGTGCCGCTCCTGGTGGCTGCGGTGTTCGGTGTGCTCATCGCGTTGCCGCTCGGCATGGTGTTGTTCAAGTCGCTGCGGCTGCGGGTCAACCGGCAGATCGCCACGCTCGACGAGGAACGCCGCAAGCGGCACGACGATCTGCAGTCGCGGTTGCGTGGCGAGTCCAACTGATCCGATGACCTCACGGCGCCCGGAGGGCAGCGAGCCGGCCGGTCTGGCGTCGACGAGGATCGTCGACCATCGCAGCGATCGAACCTGGGCCGACAACGCCGTCCGGCTGATCGAAGCCGATTCGCGACGCAGCGCCGACACACATCTCCTGCGGGTCGAACTGCCGTCGTGGTCGGCGTGGACCGACGACGACGGGAACCCGACCGGCGTCGACCTCTATCTGAAGGACGAGAGCACCCATCCCACCGGATCGCTCAAGCACCGGCTGGCGCGCTCGTTGTTCCTCTACGCGATCTGCAACGGCTGGGTGCGCGAGGGCACGACGGTGATCGAGGCGTCGTCGGGTTCCACGGCGGTGAGCGAGGCCTATTTCGCGAAGCTGATCGGCGTGCCGTTCATCGCGGTGATGACCTCGAGCACCTCGCCGTCGAAAACCGCGCTGATCGAACGTGAAGGCGGCCGTTGCCACCTCGTGGATCGGCCGGGCGACGTGTACGCCGAGGCGCTGCGTCTCGAGGCCGAACTGGGCGGGCATTTCATCGACCAGTTCACGATGGCCGAGCGTGCCACCGACTGGCGGGGCAACAACAACATCGCCGAATCGATCTTCGCGCAGATGTCCGAGGAAGATCACCCGGTGCCGACCTGGATCGTGGTGGGGGCGGGCACCGGCGGTACGTCGGCCACTCTCGGTCGCTACCTGCGCTACCGGCGCCACCCCACGTGGCTCGCCGTGGTCGACCCGGAGAACTCGGTGTTCTTGCCGGCCTATGAAAGCGCCGACGGCACAATCACATCCGACATCGGGTCGCGGATCGAGGGCATCGGCCGTCCGCGGGTGGAACCATCATTCGTGTCGCAGGTGATCGACCGGATGATCGGCGTCCCCGACGCGGCGTCGATCGCCACCGCCCGCTGCATCAGTGAGCGCCTCGGCCGGCGGGTCGGCGGGTCCACCGGGACAAACCTCTGGGGCGCACTGGGTCTCGTCGCGGAGATGGTCGCCGAGCGGCGGGCCGGGAGCGTGGTGACACTGCTGTGTGATTCGGGCGATCGGTACGGCAACACCTACTTCGACGACTCCTGGCTTGCCGCACAGGGTTTCGACCTTTCCGGGGCAACGGCGGTGCTGGAGAGGTTCTTTGAGAGTGGGATCTGGACGGCGGACTCGTCCGCTGGCTGAGCAGTCGGTGTGGTGACTTCGCCGGTTGAGCAGTCGGCGTGGTGACTTCGCTGGTTCAGCAGTCGGCGTGGTGACTTCGCTGGTTGAGCAGTCGGCGAGGCGCTAGCCGAGTCGACGTCCGTCGAAACCGGCCTGACCGTGGCCGTGGGCTTGCTCGCTGGTTGAGCAGTCGGCGAGGCGCTAGCCGAGTCGGCGTCCGTCGAAACCAGCACCGCATGGCAGTCACTCACGCATCCGACGATTTCGCGACAGGCCCGGCAGATCGTCGTATCTGCCCTCCACCAATGCCTTACGCTTCGCATGCGACCAGCCGTGCAGCTTCCTTTCGAGTGCCCACGCGTCGGCGACGAACTCGCATTCGTGGCTGTAGACCAGCGTCACCGGCAGTCGTCGCGACGTGTACGTCCCACCGAGCCCACCCTCATGCTGGGCGACGCGCGCCGTGAGGTTGCGGGTGCTGCCGACATAATAACTACCGTCGGCGCATTCGAGGATATAGACGTGTGCGGACATGCGTTGATTCTGAGGCTCGTCAGGCGGGAGCGTCGAAGTGTGTCCACAGGGGGGCTGGGTTGTGGAATTCGTTGTTGGCGCGGGGCGTTTCGACACGCGTCGGGCTCGCTGCGCTCGCTCGTCGCTGCTCTACGGGCGGGTCGCGTCGCTGCTCAACGGGCGGGTGGGGCGTTTCGACACGCGTCGGGCTCGCTGCGCTCGCTCGCCGCTGCTCAACGGGCGGGTGGGGTCGCTGCTCAACGGGCGGGTGGGGCGTTTCGACACGCGTCGGACTCGCTGCGCTCGCTCGTCGCTGCTCAACGGGCGGGTTGGGGTCGCTGCTCAACGGGCGGGTTGCGTGGCTTGGTCGGCGAACGCGAGTGCCGCGTCGCCGCCGTAGCAGCTGCCGTCGACGTGTCCTCCCCGGCACAGCATCAACGACACGTCGGCCCTCTTCCCGAACCGGATCGCGAACGCACGGGCGCCGGCGCCCGACGGCACCACGGTGTCGCCTGTCGAGTAGAAGAGCAGGAACCGTCGACCGTCGTACACCGACGCCGGTGCCGAGAGCGGATCGGCGCGCGCCGGTACGGTACCTCCCCAGGCGCCGGCGATGAAGTCGACGCCGCGGAGCGTCGGCGGGATCCCGGTGAGCGGAGAGACGCCCACCAGCCCATCGATGTGCGCGAATTCTTGTTCTGCGTAGAGGAGTAACGCGCCGACGGTGCCCATCGACTCGCCGACGAACAGCAACCGTCGGGTCCGGTACTTGTGTTCCGCGGCGGTGATGAGTCGCCGATAGTCGGCGATCGCGTCGTCATTGCCGAAAGAATTCCCACCGGCCGACGCCGAGGCGACGACCCATCCGTCACGCAGAAACGGCTCTGCAAAGTGTCGATGCTTCGGGTTGTGCCCGAATTCGGTGCCGTCGGAATCCATTCCGTGGAACCAGACGACGATGCCCACGGGGGTGCTGTTCTCCTGCCGGTACGCGCGCATGCCCGCGCCGAGGTCGTCGGTCACGATCCCGGCGCCGACATCCTCGACCGGCGCCGGCCGGCTACAGCCGGCCGAACCGAGTATCGCGGACAATACCAGCAGGCACAGCATGATTCGCGCACCTACCTGTCTCATCCGTACATCCTCACCCAGTCGACACTCATCTCCGCCGGTAGCGCGCCGGGACCGACCGGCCCGGGCCATTGACCGCCGACCGCCACGTTGAGCACCAGGAAGAACGGATCGTCCATCACCCATACCGATTGCGGTGGGAGGTCTTTGGGCGTGATGCGCATGACCGTCTGTCCGTCGACGCCGAGTTGAACGAGGCCGGGTTCGCGGTATGCCCAGTAGACGTGATAGCCGTCGGCCGATCCTGCCTCCGAAGGGCTCACCTGGCGTTGCACCTTCCACGGCGCTTTCGTCGACAGGTCGGTCTGTGGGCCGATGGCTCCCACCGAGTTGTTGGACCGCGTGTTCGCCTGCTCGAACAGGTCGATCTCCCCGGACTCCGGATACCCCACTACTTCGAGACTCGAGCCCAGCATCCACACCGCCGGGTGAACACCCTGGCCCTCAGGCATTTTCGCCCGTATCGCGACCAAACCGTTGGCGGTGTCGAGCTTACCGAGGGTGTCGACCCGGGCGGAGGTGATCCGTCCACCGTCGCGGCGGGCCGTGATGCGCAGATGTCCGTCTCCGTCGAGCGAAACATTCTCCGGCGAAACGGTATAGGTCTGTTGCTCCCCATTGCCCCAGCCACCCGCCCCGGTGCGGATGTTCCACATCCGGCGGCTCGGCAGCGTTCCGGCGGGACCGGTGAAATCGTCGGAGGCCACGATCCCCATGTCCGTCTGTAGCCGGATGAAGTCGTTGGACTGCGACTGCCCGTTCGCCGCCGCGGTGACACCGACGGCCACGAGCACCGCCGTGACGGCGCATGCGCCGAGTACCAGCCACCCCGGGGCCGCCACATCCCCGTTCGGGGACGCGAGCAGGTTGCCCAGGTATCGGCGTATGGCGGACAACGGATGACGGATCCATGCGGTGGTCATGACGCGCCTCCGACGTCGAGTGCGGCGTGGTCGGTGAGCAACGCGACGGGATCCGCGGTGGCCAGATCCAGCGCCCGCTGCACGGTTGCGGCATCGTGGAAGCGTTCGTCGAAAGACGCCGCGATGTCGTACCGATCCCGCATCTTCGGTGTCAGCACGGCGATGCCCCGCGCACCGACCGGGTCGCTGAACGCGATGAACCGGTGGGCGTCGAAGCCGCCGATCCAGTTGCCGTCGGGCATCGCGTCGAGGCCCATCAGATGGCTGAACGAGAGCGTGGTGGACATTGATTCCGGTTCCGGGGAGACGATTCTGGTTCGCCGTCGGGTCGCGAGTTCGCCGGCCGAGATGGCCAGCATCGCCGCGAGAGGGCGGCCGGAGTCCATGGCGCGGCGGAGTTCCTGATCGAGCGATCGCGGGTCATATGGGGCGGTGAACGGAAGGTTCAGTCCCACTGCGACATTGCCCAGGTAGCCCGCCAGACGGGGATCGTATCGGCTGGTGTCCACGACCACGTGAACGGCCGGCGACAGGGTGATGCCGACGATGTCGAAGGCCCGTGTCAGCACCGCCATGAGCAGCACGGCCACCGAGCAACCTACGGCATGCTCGTCGCGCCAGGCCTGTAGGGCGGCGAGACGATTCGGATCGAGATATCCCGAGACCGTCGCCGGCAGGGATGCTCCGCTCGACGGCGCGCCGACCGACCGCGAGACGGCGGATTCGCTCGTTCGGCGGCGTCCCGCGGCGGCCAGCTCGCCGATCGCCCGTGGTCGGGCAGCGAGGTGCCGCAACAACATCCACCCGAGACGCGGCCGGTGGTCGGGGGCCGCGGTCCATGCGGGGGTGGGGCGGGACAGACACACACTCAGGTACAACCAGAGTCGCACCACCATGCCCCCACCGAACACGCCGTGGGAAAGGTCGGTGATGAGGTAGTCGCCGGTCACATAGACGCGTAGCCCGTCGGGAGTCACCGTGGATCGACGCACCAGCGTCAGCTTGTCGCGGATGTCGAGATGGTCGGTACCGGGAAAGCTTGTCGCCCAGTCGCTTACCTCGGGGGCAAGCCGTTCCGGATCATAGATCCAGGGTGCGGCCCGGGAGGCTCGATTTCGCCACAGCCCGAGGCGATTACGCGGAGAGATCGAGGCGAGCCGGACGAGTTCGTCGGCGAGGGCGTCGCGGTCGAGCGTCGCGAGTGGTCCCAGGGACACCACGACGCGTGACTCCCCGGCGGCCCGGTCGACCAGGGTCGGAGTGGTGGCCGCCGCACGACGGTGCAGAGTTCGTGTGTTCACCATGGTTCTCGCTCTGTGGGCTGATGGTGGTACCGGAAGATGATGGTGTCGGTGTCGTCGTGGGTGCGTTGCCAGTTCGGTTCGCGATCCAGACGCCGGATCAGGGTGTCGATGGCGCCCTGCCGGAAGTAGCCGAAGTAGTCGGAGTACACCGACATCTGGCGTGGGAGAACCAGATAGAACCCGCTGCCGGCGAACCGCCCGAGGTTGTTGAGGAAGTCGACGTCCTCGTCGGTCGGGAAGCCGCGGGACAACGAGTTCTTCAGGAACACCAGGGGTCGGTCGTAGCCCGGGTTGGCCTCGGCCAGGCGGACGTAGTCGGCACTGGGGCGCTCCGGCCAGCCGGCCGGCGCCATCCGCACGATAACCGTCGATGGCTCCGCGTCGGCGAGCATCTGACGGCTCAGCGCCACTTGCGATTTGGTGATCACGTTGTACGCCCAACCGCTGTAGTAGCCGTGCAGTGCGCCGAGCGCGACCGCGCCCACCGCGATGGTGGCCGAGGTCTGCCGGAGCCGTGGAAAACGAAGGGTGCATCGTGGATTCGACGAGTCGGGAAGCAGCTCGGCGAGCGCGGCACCGACCAGGATCGAGCAGCCGATGAGCGAGTAGAGGAAGACTCGGAAGATGGCCTCGCCACCGTAGCTCTGGCCGCCGAGCAACAACACCGGGGAGAAGGCCACGATGGGTAGCGCCCAGTCGTGTTTGCGGCGGCGCCACAGGTAGACGAACGCGGCAACCGCCGACAACCAGACCGAGAACGCCACTCCGCGATCGATTGCCTCGGTGACCGACCGGGCCAGCGAATCACCCGTCGCCGAGCCGATATTCGTCTTGGCGTTGGCGAGTGGATTCGAACCGGTGAACAGTCCGTACTTCATCACCGACGACATCCGGGGCAGAAAGTACCCGAGCCACACCACCCCGCACACGACGATCAACCACACCGGCCGTACCCGGTTGATCACCGTCAGCAGGCCACAGCAGGCCAGCACCCAGACCGGGGTCAGCTGATGTGTGAAGGACAAGACCCCCACCAACGGGATCGCGAAATAGGCCGCGGTGGTGTCCCGGCGTGATCCGGCGAACAACGCGATGACGGTGATCCCCAGGAGTAGCGCCACCGCTTGCGGCGAGTAGTAGTCCTGCCCGACCCAGTTGACGAGTTCCGCGCACATCACGGCGATCACCGCGGCTCGCGCGGACAAGTCGAGCGCCCGCGACAGACTCCAGATCGCCGCGGCGAACAACACATGCATCACGGGCGCGAACCAGTGCGCGACATCGACGGGATCGACGCCGGTGGTCTCGCTGAACCATGCTGCGCCGGCGAAGAATCCCGGCCAGCGGCTGTAGATGTCCACATACGAGGGCGGTAGTGTGCCCGTCTTCGCGACGAAGTCGACCAGCCCGATGTGCTTGTAGGTCCACGCGTAGATCGGCACCTGGGTCAGCAGCGACACCGGCAGCCGGATGAGCACAATGGTCACCGCGATGGACATGGCCGCACCGCCGGTGTCACCGGCGACGATGCACGACATGAAGATCACCACGGTGATCACCAGCGCGATCGCCAACACCACGCCGCCGGGGGTGAACAGCAACCCGAACAGGCCGACGTCGGTGTGGCGCAACGTCAGCAGGGCGGTCAGGCCGAGGAGCAGCGGCACCACGAGCAGTCGCGAACGCCCGGTATCCGCGGCACGTAGCCCGCGGCGAATGCGAAAGGCACTGTACCGAACAGTGTCCCGCACCGATCCGGACTCACGCCGCGACGACAGGCCGATGCTGCCCGATCCGATACACACCGCCGCGAGTGTCGCCGTGACCCCGGTCCAGGAGTAGCTCTCCAGCCACAGCAGGCATGTTGCCATGGCGATCGGCGCGGCGAGGCCGATCGATGGGTAGAGCCCCCACCGCATGTCGCGGCCAATGCGCAACGGCCACGTCGTGGCGAGGCCGAGGCCGACCAGTAACATCGGCGCCACCAGGAGGACACGAACACCCGCGGGCAATGCCGGGATCATGCCGACGACGGCGAGGGCGCCACTGACCGCGGCCAGCAGCGGCCCGACAGGTCGCTCGGGCTGACGGATGGCGAACCGGTCGGTGGCCGCCGAGGTTGCGGGTTCGATCAGGGTAGCGATGGTACGTCCCCCTCGGCGGTATGGACCGACAGGTGCGGACCATCGAACGGAAACCGTTTGAACGGTGCGGCTTTGCGCCCCTGAGCGCGCGCGGTCAGCAGCGCGCGCGGACCGGACAGCAGTCCGATGATCTCGGCGCGCCCGGCACCGGCCCGCGCCGCCGATGCGGTCGCAGATGTCGGCGCCGCGCCCGCGGAGCGGTCGCGCACCGACCTCGCGAGGTGCGTGACGGCAAAGCGTAAGCGTGTCAACGCCAATGGGGCAAGGTGACGGTCCGTGATGACCTTGGTCATCCAGGCTCCGAGCCCCAGTCCGTAGCCTCTGGCCTGCGAGAGCAGCGAGACGTCGTCCTCGCGATGCTGATGCCACGTGATGGCGTCGGGCTCGAACACCAGGGTGTGGCCCGCAACCAGGGTCCGGACAAACCAGTCGATGTCCTCGCCGCCGCACGTGGGTGAGCCCGCGCCGAGTGCCTCGTCGAAGCCACCCAGCGCGAACGCGACGGACCGTCGTACCGCGAAATTCGCGCCGGTGCCGTAGTCGGCAACCTTGAACGGAAACAAACCCGCATGACTACTCCTGTCGGACAACCGATATGACCGCCGACGAACGGAAGACGTCCAGCCCACCCGGCTTTCGAAGACAACCTGTGCCGCCGTCCGCAGTTCGGCCGCCGGAACAAGTCCGGTGACGCATCCGACGGCCGGGTCGGTGAAGGGTCGGGTGAGGCAGGCCAGCCAGTGGCGGTCGACCACCACGTCGTCATCGGTGAACGCGACGATCTCGTATCGAGCGGCTTCGAGCCCCCGGTTGCGTGCCGCGGCCAGCCCCGGCACGGATGCGTGCACCATCCGCAGTCTGGGGTGTTCCAGTGCTTCGACATAGCGCCAGGTGTCCAACGAGGATGCCGCATTGTCGACGATGATGAGTTCGAAGTCCGGATGGTCCAGCGCCAGAATCGAGGTGACAACGCGTTTGATCGCTTCGGTTCGGTCGCGGGTGCACAGGATCACCGACACGGCGGGACGGACGTCGGTGTCGCCGGGCGGCGCTTCGGCCGCCGGACGCTCGGGCAGCCGAGCGGCCTCGCGGGTCACTTCCCGCCCGAGAATCGTTGCGCCGTCCACGCCGACGTCGATGAACCCGCGCACAGTTGTCCCGTCCCGGACCAGGAGCCGGGCACGCTGGTATCCGTCACCACCTTTGAGCGACACCAGATCCGCGAACTGGTCATGGATCTGGATCTCGCCGACCCATCGTGACGCGGTGGCATCGCCGGGAGTGTCCGACGGCAGCACCGGGTGCAGTACCTCGACGATCACGGGGTGACTCCGACGGTGGTAGGTGATGTCATCTCGAGCCCCTGTCTGCGGTGTTCGGGTGTTCTTCTGTCTTCGGATGTTCCAGGCCCGCAGCATGTCCGGCGCCTCGGAGCCAGTCGATCGAGCGGGAGGTCAGGTGATCGAGGTGGGCGCGGCTGGTGCGGGCCAGTCGTCGGCGACAGTCGGGATCGGCGATGCGCGGTGCCAGGCCTGCGACGATGTCGTGTGCGGTCACGTCGGCGAATTCCGCGACACAGTCGGCGAGTCCGGCCGCCCGCATCACCCCCGCCGACTTGGTGGAGAAGTAGGCGATGGCGAATGTGGGTGTGCCCGAGAGAAGTGCCAGCACCGCGGCGTGCAGTCGCACGGCGATCATCGCCGTCGCGCGACCGTACAGGCCGGCGAGTTCGTCGGGTGACAGGTCGGCGTCGACGTAGGTCGTGGGAATCGTTGCGTCGGTCAGCATCTGGGCCAGCCGACGGGACACCGGCCGATCGTCTTCGATTTCGGTGGGACCCAGGGTATGGGCGACCACCAGGACATGGTCGACGAGTCCGCGCGAGCGCAATTCCCGCACGGCTCGGAGTAGTTCCACGCACACTCGTGCGTCGGCGTCGTCGCCGAGCGACGGGTGGTGGCGCATCGCGATCACCACGGTCCGACCGATGGGATGGGAGAGCGCGGAGATGATTCGGGTGACTCTCACGGATGACACTGGTTTCAGCGCGTACGCCAGGTCCGGTGCGAGTTCCGCGTCGGCGAGTCCGAGCGAGCGCGCGGTGTCCAGTGACCGTTCATCGCGCACGACGGTGGCCCCGGCACCACGCAGCATTCGGCGCGCCATCCCCGCGGTCACGGGCCGGGTGTCGGGGAACGGCCCCAGCGTATGACCCAGCAACACAGTCGGAATCGACAACAACCCGGCGGTGTGGACGGGCACGGACAGGGTGAACAGGCGCGCCATGCTGACGAGCGGGTGCACCGAGGTGTCGGTGTACAGGTTGGACCCGCCGACCGCGACGACCAGGTCGGCGTCACCGAGGACCCGGGCGTAGCCCCGATGCGGGCGTCCTCGACCGGCGGTGAGGGCGGGAATCATCAGGCGGCTCAGCCAGATCGGCACATCCACTGCAGGTGACGACCGGGCCCGTCCGCGCAACTCGGTGGGCACCGGGATGGGCAGCGTCCGCACATGAGGGTGTGCGCGGCGCACATGGCGCATCGCGCTCGCCGTCGACGATTCCCCCTCCGTGAGACCGACGACGGTCACCCGACTGCCGGGATACACATGTTCGACGAGGCGGATCACGCCCGAGGTGATGGCCGAGTCGCCCTTGTTGTCGTCATGCCAAGCGTTGACCAGGACGACATGTGGCCGAGGATCGCCGGACCGGTCGGAAGTGTTGATGTTCAACGAGTTACCTCGTTCGTGGACCGTACCGACGATGCGCGGCGGCCGGCGATCAATTGTCGCGCGCCGACGGCCCCGAGCAGTGCCGACCCGACGGCCAGGCCGCCGGCCGCGCCCTCGGCGCCCCACTGCATCGTGAAGACGACAAGGACCGGCAGAACGACGACGCTCATGGTCAGGTTGGTGACCAGCAACGTGTGGGTGGCGAGCGTCGCGCGTAGCACGGCCGCCCAGGTGACAAAGGCAACCCGGCTGATGGATCCCAGGCACAGCAGTGCGAGGGTCACCCACAGCGCGCGATGATCGTAGCTTTCGCCGAAGAAGCGAAACAACAAGGGGGAGAGAATGAACAGCACGATCGTGCCGATCATGACCACCGCGGCCTGGGTGACACACCAGATGCGGGTCACGATGCGGGCCGAATCTGCTGCGGTCGGAAGGTGTTTGGTGAGTGCGGTCGCAGTGCCGATCGACACGAAGTCGAGCCCCTGAGAGATCGGGAGCATCAGGGCCAGCATCGCGCCCTCCACCGGCCCGGCCAGCCATGTCGTCAGGAACGGCGCGCCGAGGAGCGGACCCATCGAGATCAGGCTCGCCGACCCGTCGCGCAGCGCGAAACTGACGAGCGCACGCCCGTTGTGTTCGCGGACGAATCGTTCGTCGGGGACCTCGCGGTCCAACGATCGGCGGATCATCAGCACGGCCACGCCGACTGTCAGGACGGACGCGCCGAGGGTGGCGATCACGGCGCTCTGTCCCAGCGTGAGGGACAGCAGCAGCGGGACCAGGGCGATCTTGACGATCGCCGCCGCCATGTTCAGCAGCGGCAGGTGTCGTGCCGCCGAAAGCGCTGTCAGCACGGTGTCCTTCAGCGCGAAGAACGCCATGATGATCGACCCGGCGGCAACGAGGACGAGTGACATGGCCGGCGGCGGTCCGTCGATGGTGACTGCGCCGACGACGCCGACCGAGATACCGCCTATCGCGGACACGACGAGGACGGCGAGCGCGGCCTGGCGAATCAGACGGCGCCGGGCCGGGATACGCAGTGCCGGGACCATGGCGGTCAGGGCATTGCCGGGACCGGACGCGGCGACCGTGCCCGCGGTGATCATCAACGACAGCAGCGCCGTCTGCACCCCGAGCTCATGCGGCGGGATCAGCCGCGCCACCACGGTCCAGAACACGATACCGGTGACCGCGGTGAGCGCCGAGGTCGCGATCAACGACACCGAGTCGATGGCCACCGAGCCGGATACGATGCCGCGCAGCCGGTCGCGGAGCCTGGTGTGCGACTCGGCAACCGCTTCGGCGGGAGTGAGGTTCGGATCGAGAGCCGTCACAGCGCTCCAGCGGGTGTGGCCGTGGGGCGTTTGCCGGCACAGACGACGGCACGCAACAGTCGCGCGGTGGCGGCCGCCTGATCGGCCAGTTGATGGTGTGCCAGCGCGTGATCGCGGGCGGCCGCACCGAACTCGCGCCGCTGCCTGTCCGAGTCGAGTAGACGGCGGGTGGCGGCGAGCAGCCCGGAGACATCCCTCGGGTCGACGACGTATCCGGAGCGGCGGTCGCGCAACGCCTCCCGCACCCCGGCCGCTTCGTAGGCCACCACCGGAACGCCGGCCGATTGGGCTTCGACGACGCCGAGTGGCATACCCTCGACGAGGCCGGTGTGCACGAAGACATCGGCCGCACCGAGGAGTTGGTCGATATCGGTGCGTGCGCCGAGAAATCGGAGGCGACCGGTGGGAAGCCGGGCGGCGTCGGCGTGGACGGTACGTTCGTAGTCGGGATAGGCGCTGTTCGTTCCCGCGACCAGCACGGTCGAGCGCTCGTCCAGGTCGGCGGCCAGCGTGATCAGGTCCTCGATGTGTTTACTGGGATCCAGGCGGGTCGCGGCCAGGACCACGCCGTGATTCTCGTCCAACCCCAGTTCGGCTCGGAGTGCTCGGCGTCGTGCGGGACCCGCGGGCGCGAATCTCGTTGTGTCGACACCATTGGGAATGACGGTCACCCGACGACTGGCCCGGCGTCCCACCGTGGCCGCCACCGACTCGCTGACCGCGATGGTGTGGTCGGCGAGCCGGATCGCGGTGTCACGCAGTCGTCGGCCCAGTCCCGGGATGGTCGTTTCGTGCAACGTGAGCACGGCGGGCACCGAACCGATCCGGCCCGCAATCGCGGCATCGAGATGTGTCCAGTGCGAGTTCGCCAGGATCACATCGAAGTCGCCTCGTCGCGCTGTCTCGACGATCAGGCGAGGGACGGACATCGACCGGCGCAGTTCGGCGCCGAGTCGTCGCGGACTGACCCGATCACCGGCCCGGATGGACCGGGCTACCGGAAGAGCAAGCGGTAAGATCGGGAAACCCTGTGTCCGCCAGTGCTCGTACTGCTCGAGCTCGGGTGGGCAGGCGAGGGTGAGGTCGACGCCGTGGTCGGTCAACAACGGTCGCAGCCGCAGGAGGTACTGCTGCGCGCCCCACAGCCCAGGGCCCTGGTCGAGGACCAGAACCCGCAGCGTGGCGAGTTGCGATGCCGGCGGCGTCGTGGATGAGTAGTCCACGATGTGCCTTTCGAACGATGGGTGAGTGTCAGCCTGCTTGTGCGGTGAGGTCGGTGACGGGTACTCCGAAGCGCTCGGGGAACGCCGCTGCCACCGGTGTGTGGGCGCTGACCGAGGTCGACTGGACCGAACGCTCATCGAAAATCGTTCGTAAAACACGGATTCCGTCGGTCACCGCGTTGAGGTTGCTCTCGCCGTGGATGCGGTCGCGTTCGTAGCTGGCGACCTCGGTGATCCGGAGTCCGGCGCGGGCGACCCGGATGTTCATCAGGGTTTCCACTTCGAATCCGTCGCCCCATTGTGGTTCGGGCAGTGCCGGATCCGGCAGCGCAATGGTTGGCAGGCAGTGTCGCCAGAACGCGTTGTAGCCGTAGCAGAGGTCGGTGAACGACGACGCGTACATCCGGTTGACGATGGTGTTGAGGCCGAGGTTGCCCAGGCGTCGCAACCGGGTGATGTCCGAGCTGCCACCCCGGTAGGTGAAGCGCGATCCCTTTGCGAAATCTGCTCCATCACAGAGCGATTGGACGAACATCGGTATCTCGGCAGCGTCTGTCGAGCCGTCGGCGTCGATCATCACGATGATCTGACCGCTCGCTGCGGCGAATCCGCATGCCAACGCATTGCCCTTGCCCTTGCGGGTCTGAGTGATGATCCGCGCGTCGGGCCAGAGCGTCCGCGCCGTGTCGATTGTGTCGTCGGTGGAATGTCCGTCCACGACGATGATTTCGGCGATCCCGTCGGGCATGCGACGCGCGACGTGCGGGAGGTTGCGAGCCTCGTTCCGCGTGGGTATCACCACGGTGACATCAGGATGTTGTATCCGCATTCTCATTTCCCCCGAAAATGAATGCTGGTGAGGTGGTCCGGAGCGTCAGCGCCCCGGTGCGACCATCGTGGACCCTCTGGCGGTGGACCGCAACAGGGGGATTCTGGCTGCGGTTAACTCCGTTTGAACGAGATGTGTCAGGTTGGCGGTGCGGAGTATGAAAAGTGCTGGTCGACAACGGATGTGCTGGTCATGCCTGAGGAAGAGATCGGCTCGTCTCATCTCCGCGATGATGTGATTGCCCTCACTCAATGGCCCCTGATCCATGGGTTTGGGTGTCGGTTGGGCTCATACTCAACCCCATGGAATCGGGGGCCATACAATCCGACGACGTCACCGTCGTCATCTGCGTCTACACCTATCAGCGGTGGAACGACATCTGCGCGGCAATGAAATCGGTTGTTCGGCAACAGTCATTGCCATCGGAACTCATCGTGGTCACCGACCACAACGATCCGCTCGCCCATGACATCAGGGCATTCGTCCGCCGAATCGATCCGGCCGTGCCGGTGCGCGTGATCGCCAACACCGGCCCGCGCGGCCTGTCCGGTGCACGCAACACCGGTGTCGTGGCGGCTCGCACCGCGGTGGTCGCATTCCTCGACGACGATGCGATGGCCGACCCGGCGTGGCTGACCCGGATGGTGGTCCGCTACGACCGCCCGGCGGTGCGCGGGGTCGGTGGCTACGCGCGGCCGCGATGGCCGGAGGGCCGGCGACCGGGCTGGTTTCCCGAGGAGTTCGACTGGGTCGTCGGATGCAGCCATCCCGGGCAGCCGTCGCGCGTCGCGCCGGTCCGGAACTTCATCGGCGCCAATATGTCCCTGCGCCGCAACGACATCCTCGTCGCTGGTGGATTTCACACCGGCCTCGGCCGAGTAGGCACCATCCCCCTCGGCTGCGAGGAGACCGAGTTGTGCATCTCCATCAGCCGACAACGAACCGATGCAATAATGATCTTCGATCCGGACATGGTGGTGTCTCATCGTGTCACCGACGAGCGGGTCGAGCCCCGCTACTTCTGGCGGCGCTGCTACGCGGAAGGTATCTCGAAGGCGGCGGTGTCCGGCCTCGTCGGCGGCTCCGATGGACTGGCCAGCGAACGTGCCTACGTCACAAGGATTCTCCCACGCGGTATCGCGGCCCGGATAGGGGAGCTCGTCGTGGGACCCGACGGCGAGAGGCCGGTCGCCGACGGGGCACACTCACGAGCCACGCTGGCCGCGCAGACAGCGATGATCGTCAGCGGCGCACTGGTCACGACGTTTGGATATGCACGTGCGCGGATTTCTGGTACGTCCGTCCCGCAGCGTGTCGGTGATCCGATCGCCGGCACCATCGACCAGCTGTCCACCGACGACACAACACGAGTGGCCAACTGATGACACGCGCACTACGCACTGCGGCAGTGGTCATCCTCGCGGTGGCCGGTCTGGTGATCGGTGGGCCCTCATCTGGTCCCGCCCACGCGGCCGGCGGGGGCTCCGACGAATTCGCGGGGCCGGCCGGAGCCCGACCCGACAGGTCCATCTGGACCCACGATGTCGGCGGGGGAGGGTGGGGCAACGACGAACGCCAGGTCTACACGTCGAGCACCGCGAACTCCCGTCTCGATGGCGAAGGGCATCTCGTCATCGAGGCGCGCAAGGAGCAGGGCGGCATCACGTCGGCGCGGCTGACCACCCAGGGCAAGTTCTCGTTCACCTACGGCACGCTGTCGGCACGGATCAAAATGCCACGCGGCGGTGGGCTACATCCGGCGTTCTGGCTGTTGGGCGATGACATCGGGACCGTCGGCTACCCCGCATCGGGCGAGATCGACGTCGTCGAGTTCATCAACGAGGGCAGTTCCTGGCACACCGCGCTGCACGGCCCGACGGTCACCGCCACGCACTGGCAGCAGACCCGGGCCGGCGCCTTTCCCGGCGGCAATCCCGGAGACGGATTCCACACGTATTCGGTGTTCCGCGCGCCCGGACTGATCAGCATGTCGATCGACGGTCGGATGGTCAGCGTGTTCACCGCCGCCACCCTTGCCGCCGGCGAACTGTGGGTCTTCGACAAACCGATGTACGTGTTGCTCGATCTCGCTGTCGGAGGACGGTGGCCCGGGCCGGTCTCGAGGAGTACGGAGTTCCCGGCGCGGATGCTCGTCGACTGGGTCCGCTACACGCCATGACCATGCCATCCGCTCCGACGCGCACGCGATGGGTGGACATCGCCAAGGGCATGGCGATCGTGTTGGTCGCGCTCTATCATGCCGGACTGTTCCTGACCGCAGCCGATCTGGCCGACGACGTCTGGCTCGACATCAACGAGGTCTTCCGGGTCTTCCGAATGCCGTTGTTCTTCTTTGCCTCCGGGTTGTTCGCGCTGTCGGTGATCCGGCGCCCCTGGGTGTCGATGTGGAGCAGTCGGCTGGCGTTACTGGTGTGGGCGTTCCTGCTGTGGAGCGTCGTGCGGTTCGGGTTCTTCACCATCGTGGATTCACCTCTGCCCCTTGACGAAACTGCGGTCAAGCGTTTGGTGATCGCTCCGTTGTGGCCACAGACCGGACTCTGGTTCTTGCATGCGCTGGTCGTCTTCTTCATCGGGACAAAGCTTCTCGACGTTCTGCGGGTCCCGGTATGGGTCCAGGTCGCCGCCGCCACCGCCGTCTCGCTCCCGTTCTTCGCGGGCGCCGACATCGGAAACATCAGCTACGACGGCATGTTCCAGTACTTCGTCTTCTTCGTCGTCGCCTGCCATTTCCGGTCGACGATCATTCCTTCGGTGCAGCGGCGGGGGCTGCGTTCGACAGTGGTCGCCGTCCTCGTCTTCGCCGGAGGATATTCGGCAGCAGCATCTTTCGGCCTCCAGAAGGTGCCGGGGATCATGTTCCTGCTGGCCGTTTCCGCTCTGGTCGCGGGATTGCTGATCGCGCGCTCGATCGACCGCGTCGATCGGCTCGCCCGGCCAGCGCAATGGATCGGACGCCAGACCCTGCCGATCTACGTGGCGCACGTCATCATCATCGGCGCGATCACCGGACTGCTGCTGCCGCTGGCCGACACCGCGGCCCTCGACGCGCTGCGCCCCGTGCTCCCGATCCTGGTCATGGTGACCGCGGTGTGCGCGTCACTGATGCTGTGGCTCCTCGTCCGGTCGAGGCCGGTGGTGCGCTACCTGTACGAGGCGCCACCGCTGGCGCGGACGCCTCAGCGCTTGCGCACCCGCCACAGCGCCCAGCCCGCAATCCCGAACGCCACCACCGACAGCAGATCGGATTCCGTAACCCCGTGACGGGCGTCGAACGCGATGAGCGTGGCCCCCTCGAGCGGCCCGTTCCAGACGATCCACGCCAGCCCCACCGCCACCAGCACCGCCGCCGCGGGCCGACTCGGCCGCGCCAGAACCCAACCCGCGGTTGCGAACAGCAGGTTGAGAATCAGCAGAGCGTGGAACGCATCGATCGAGCGCATGCGCCCCAGTATCGGGGCATACCTGTGGCGCCGATGAGAGATTAGTGCCACCTAAGTCGGCCTCACCCAGGTGGGATACCATGCGCGCCATGGGTGATGTGCAGGGCGAACCGCTGGTCAGAGCCGTGGACCTGGTGCGCGAATACCGCCTGGGTGACGAGCTGGTACGGGCCCTCGATGGGTTGGATCTCACACTCGACGGCGGCCAGTTCGCCTCCGTCGTCGGCCCCTCGGGGGCCGGCAAGAGCACCCTGCTGCACATCCTCGGCGCCCTGGACACGCCGACATCGGGCACCATCACCGTTGATGGCGTCGACCTCGGCTCCCTCGACGACGACGCCGCCTCCGCGTTCCGCCGCCACCGCGTCGGTTTCGTGTTCCAGTTCTTCAACCTCGTACCGACGATGTCGGCGTGGGAGAACGTCGCCCTGCCGCGCCTGCTCGACAGTCAGTCGCTGCGCAAGGCCAAGCCCCGCGCCGTGGAACTCCTCGATCGTGTCGGCCTCGGAGACCGCGTCAACCACCGCCCGTCGGAGCTGTCCGGCGGGCAGATGCAGCGGGTGGCGATCGCCCGGTCGCTCATCATGGACCCGACCATCCTGCTCGCCGACGAACCGACCGGCAATCTGGACTCCAAGACCGGCGAGTCGGTGCTCGACCTGCTGTCCGAGGTGGCCCACGACGAGCCGAACCGCCTCGTGGTCATGGTCACTCACGATCCGAATGCCGCCGATGTCGCCGACACCACCATCACCGTCCGCGACGGGAAGATCGCGTGAGCGCTCTCGCGCGCTCGATCTCGTCGGGGCTTTCCCGTATCCGAGTGCTCAACCTCCGCGAGATCCGCACCCACAAACTGCGCGTGCTCACGTCGTTGTTCGTGGTGATGGTGGCGTCGGCGCTGTTGATCGCGGTGCTGGGGATCTACGGGTCGTTGACCGAGTCCGTGCGGCAGGTCAACGCGGCGATCGCCGGTGCCGCCCAGATCGAGGTCGCGTCGATCTCCGACTCCGGCATCGACGAGGAGTTGGCCGGCGACATCCGCGGCGCGGTGCCCGCCGCCCAATCCGTGGTGCCCCTGATCCGCGACTCCGTGCTCGTCGACGATCGCGACATCGCCCTGCTGGGCTCGGACTTTCGGGTCACCTCGCTGTCGGGTGAGATGAAACAGGCTGCCGCGCAGCAGGGGTCGTCGGGCATCAGCCAGGACGACCTGAAAGACGGTGTGATCGTCGGTGCCGCAACCGGACTGCACAAGAACCAGCACCTGACCATCAACGGGGTCGACGTGCGGGTGCTCTCGGTGATCGGCGGCGACCAGTCCGGCGTACTCAACAACGGCAACTTCATGTTCGCCTATCTCGGCTTGGCGCAACGGCTCTCCGCGCACGAGGGCAAACTCGACTCGATCCTCGTCGTCACGAAGCCTGGTGCGGATGTCGCGGCGGTGAAGACGGAGGTGTCGAAAGTCGTTGACGGACGGGCGGTTGTCGTGGATCCGGGCTTCCGCGCGAAACAGGCCGAGGTGGCCAGCGCGGTCACCCGCGACGCGACGCTGCTGGTGTCGTTGATCTCGCTGGTGATCGCCGGCTTCCTGGTGTTCAACACCATGAACATGGCCGTCGCCTCGCGGCGGCGATCGCTGGCGATGATGCGGGCCCTCGGTGCACGCCGCCGGCATCTCGCGGGTGACCTACTGGGAGAGTCGGTGATCTTCGGTCTGGTCGGCGGAATGATCGGAGTGCCGGTCGGCATCTTCGCCGGCGCGTGGGCCGTGGGTCGCGTCCCCGAGGTGAGCACCGACGCGTTGACCACTTCGGTCAGCTACCACTTGGATTGGTACACACCGGTGATCGCGATCGGGGCGTGCATCGTCGCCTGTGTCGCGGCTACGTCGATGGCCGCGCGGTCGGTCTTCGCGGTGTCACCCGTGGAGGCGATGTCGGCGGGCGAGGTCGCCGACAATACGGCCCGCACCCGGCGCGCCGCCGCGATCGCATCGATCGTCGGCGTGGCGGTGCTCATCGCGTCCTGGTTCGTGGCGACGACGGTGCCGGGCCGGCCGGCCATCCTCGCCGGTGCGGTGTACGCGGTCGGTGCGCTGCTCTTCTGCTACGCGCTGACCCGGCCGCTGGTCGCCGCGGTCGTGCTGCTGGCGCAACGCTTCCGCGGGCCCGGACAGCTGGCCGCGGTGAACACACAGCGCGCGCCGCGCCGCGCATGGGCCACCCTGATGACCGTTGCTGTCGCCGTGGCCGTCGGCGTGGGAACCTCTGGCGCGCTGGACAATCTGGTCAGCTCCATCTCTGGCTCCCTCGACGGCCTCGCCGACCCGGACTTCTATGTGTCGTCGACGGACTCGGGCCACGTGCCGACCGGCCCCGCGCTCCCGACCGCGATCAAGGGTGAGGTTGAGAAGATCCCCGGCGTCACCCAGGTGGTGGGCCTGCAATGGGCGAACGTCAACGTCGGCGGTGATGCCATCTTGGTGCAGGGTCTCGAACCGGAATCATTGGCGCCGTTCATGAAGAAGGCCGGCCCCGCCGCCTTGCAGCAGGTGCTCGCCGGCGACGGCATCCTCCTGTCCAGGGTGCTCGCACGTACCCTCGGCGTCGGGGTCGGTGACACGCTGACCATGGCCACCCCCACTGGCTACCACGATGTGGTCGTCCGGGACACGGTCAACTACCTCTCGGTCGGATCCGGGACCGCGGCGATGGCGAATTCGGTGCTGTCACAGTGGTTTGACCGGCCCGGGGACACCTATCTGCAGGTGACGACGAACCCGCACGCCGACCAGGCGCAGATCCATGCGGAACTCGAGGCGATTGCCGCAGCGAATCCGTCGGTCGGCGGCCGCAAGGTTTACGTGCATTCCGGTGCCGAGGCTCTCGAGTCGGCGCAGTCCCAAGCGCAACAAGCAGGTTCGCTGACGGTGGCCATTCAGTGGATCGTCGCGGTCGCGGCGGCGATCGCCTTGCTGAACACCTTGCTGCTGTCGGTGATCGAACGGCGACGGGAGCTCGGTGTGCTGCGTGCCATGGGCGCCTCACGACGATTTATTTCGCGGATGGTGATCGCCGAGGCCGCCGCCGTTGCGATCGTCGGTTCGGTCACCGGCGTGATCCTCGGCAGCGCACTGCATTTCCTGTCCAATAAGATCCTCGCCGCCACCACCTCGATCGACATCCACTACTCACCGCAACCGTCGACGCTGATCTTCGTCGGCGTTGCGTGCCTGCTGTGCGTCGGTGGGGCGCTTTTCCCGGCGATGCGGGCGTCGCGGATGAACATCAGCGAGTCGATTCTGAACGAGTAGGTGCCGGCGCTGACATGAGCGTCACCTGTGCGCGGCGTTGATGAAGTTATTCGATCAACACGCTTCGTAGGTGTCGGTGATGTCAATCTTCTTTGGTATCAGCCGTCGATGTCGTCCTTGGCGAACCACATTCAGGATCTGTGTCTCGCACACATCCCATCCTGCGACGACATCCTGGTAGGTGTAGCGCAGCGGGTAGTATCCGAGCTCGACCGCCTTTCGGTCTCGGCGACGATCCTCTTGGTACTGCGGGTCGGTCCAGTGGTACTTCTTGCTGTCGATTTCGATGATCAGCGCGTTCCCGACCAGGATGTCGACCCGGCCGATGCCATCGATCTGCACCTGGATCCGGAGCTTGAGCCGGAGCGCCCGGAGTCGGACCCGGACCATCGACTCGGTGCCGGACTGAGCATTGCCATCACACTTGTCGAGCAGCCGTTGCTTGGCCATCGGCGCCGACGCAAGATCGGTGCGCATCTCGTCGATCGTCATGAGCTCCTTGTTGAGGATGGAGTCACTGACCGCGATGAAGTCCTCGCCATCGATGCATTTGGCGGCGTGCCGAAAGGCAGTGCGCACATCATCTACCGCGGTGACCACCGGTTGCGGGCGCCCATACTGACTGCACAGGGAGTTCGGTTTCCGGTACGCCGCCGAGTTCCCCCGAGCGTGTGTTGTGGACGAGGAGTCGAGCACCCACACCCCGTGCAGTTCGAGGGCCATCAGACAACTCACCGCCCACCCCTTCTTGACGATGGCGCAGATGTTTTGGTCGGCGCTACTTGTCGCGTACCAGTTGTGACGCAGCTTGATCAGTTCGCCGGCCCTGATTGAACGCTGTATCTGCTTGCGCGAGAGGTCTTGTGCGATCAGTTCGGCATATGTGAACACCCCGATGTACTTCATCGGACGAGTGTGACCCGAATTGTGGGCGTTTCCGGGGCCAGAAGCAGGTCTGTGGATAACTGTGCCGGCGGAGATCCGCACGGGTATCACCTGACGCATCCGTTGGTCCGATACCCGGGTTATCGCCTTGGAGAGGTGACGCTGGTGCAGGCCGATCCGCCCACTGAATTGTCCGACACGCTGCTTCGCAGCCAGCCAACGCCCGGAATAATCCGCTGTCAATAATTCTTGACAAACAACAGATGTCAACATAACCTGACATCATGCACGACGAGCCTGAGGTATCCGAGGACATGAACGGTGACGACCTCGCCGGAGCCGCTGCCAGTGGTGATCCGGCCCGCGGCCTGGCCGCGGTGCGTGCCCTGCGCACGCTGGCCGACCGCCTCGAAGACGTCCAGGTGGCCAATGCCCGCGCCAACGGGTGGAGCTGGCAGGCGATCGCAGATGTGCTGCAGATCAGCCGCCAGGCCGTGCACCAGAAGCATTCACCACGAGAGGCCCGCTGAGCGGGCCAGAAGGAGACGAAGAACCATGTTCGAGCGATTCAACCGCGACGACAGAATGCTGCTTGCCTTCTCCATGCAGGAGGCCGCCGATCTCGGGCACACCCGACTCGGCAACGATCACATCATCCTGGGCATGCTGTGCAATGCCCGCAGTCCGCTGTTCACCCTGCTCGGGGAACAGGGGCTGACCCTGGCCGGCGCACGGGAGGCCGTGCGCGCCTACCATGCCGAGAATGCCGAGGCGGCAGACGATTCCGCGGATGCCGCGGAAGAGACCGCCGCTCAGCGCTACGAGGAGGACCGGGAAGCCCTGAAGGCCATCGGGATCGACCTGGACAAGGTGCGCGAAGCCGTGCGCGACCGCTTCGGCGACGACCTGTCCGAAGGATGGGCCGACCGCGGTGGCCGTGGCTTCGGCCGGGGCCGTGGACGCGGTGGCACGCAGGGACGCGGGCGTGGACATCGCCATCATCACGGCCGTGGACCACGTCGAGGCGCGTTCGGCCCTGAGGGCTTCGGGCCCGAGGGTGCCGAGGGTTTCGGCGAGGTCGGCCGTGAGGGATTCGGCCCGGGTCCCTTCGGGCCCGGAGGATTCGGACCCGGCGGATTCGGACCGGGCCCCTTCGGACGTGGCGGGTTCGGACCGGGACCCTTAGGTGACGAGGGCCCCTGGGAGCCCGGCCGTGGCCGGCGTGGTCCGCGTGGCCGGGGATCGCGTCCGCGTTTCGCCGACGCGAGCAAGCAAGCCCTGGGCAAGGCCGTCGAGTTCGCCCGCGACCGGGGCGACCGTCAGCTGCGCCCGGAGTACCTGCTCCTCGGGATCATCGACGTCGCCGACGACGCCTCGCGCGCGGTGATCAACTCGGTGACCGACGCGGAAACGCTGAAAGCCGCTGTGGTGGCCAGCCTTCCGGAACTCCCATCCGAGGTCTGATCACCTGACCCCACACGATCGCCGTTTCACCTCCCCGGTGGGACGGCGATCGTCGTATGTCGGGTAGATGTCTCCCGCGGGGCGGACAGACGACTCGACTGCGGCGCCATACAATCCCCTGACCGGGGCACGCATCGGATGTGGCCGGCGATGGAGGACGCACGTGGCGAGCAAGTGGGGACGAGAGCCCGACGACGCCGCGATGGGGGAGACCTATCGGCTGCTGAATCGCCATGCACAGTCGATCTCGCTCTACGCGCTGCATGCGGTGTGTATCGCGGTGGTCGTGTTCACCTTCATCGACCCTGGCGTCCCGGCGCTTGGTCGTGCGCTGGGCGTGGCGATGGCGCTGTGGTCGATCGGACGGCTCCTCACGCGTCGGGTGCGCGTGGGCTGGATCGCCGCCGACCTCGTCGTCGTCGCCACCTATCTGATCCAGACTCCCTGGCTGGTGTCGGGCACCGACTTCACCACGGGCGCGAGTCCGATGCTGGCCGTGGCGGGCACAGCTGTCATCGCCTACGGTCTGGCCTACCCACGCCGGTGGTCGGGTCTCGCGTTGCTGATCGTGATGGCGGCGTGGGGCGTCGGCATCGCCCGAGTGCCGGGCGCCGTCCAGCCCTGGCAGGTATTCGGTTTCGACTTCCTCGTCGTCGAGTGGGCGCTCGTGTCGGTGTGTCGGAGGCTGGTTGTGCGGGCCGCCGTCGTCACCGACGAGATCCTCATCAGTTCCGCCGACGACGAGATCGCCCGGACCGTCGCCGTTGCCCGCCACCGCCTTGCACGTCGACAGTGCGCAGTCATGCACGACACCGCGGCCTCGACCCTCCTGATGGTCGGACAAGGGGCCGCGCACAACACCGAAGTCCTTGCCCGCCAGGTGGATCGTGATCTCGCGACGATCGCCGCCTTCGCTTCGCCCGCGCCACTGCACGTCGATCAGCGCGACGTCGTCCCATCTCTGCGCGCGCTGTGCGCGGACACGGTGACGGCCACGTCGCTCGCCGGCTCCGACGAATTGTGGCTCGACGGCGACATCGCGGACGCCATCGAGGGCGCCACCCGCGAGGCGCTGACCAACGTGGATCGGCACGCCCACGCCAGGGCGGTGACCGTCACAGCGACCGATCACGGAGTCACGATCGCCGACAACGGAATCGGCTTCGATGTCGCCTCTCCCGACGTCACGCGCCGCTTCGGGGTCCGCAACTCGATCCAGTCGCGACTGTCCGATGTCGGTGGGTATGCGCGTATCGACAGCAAACCGGGGGCGGGCACTACCGTGATTCTTCGGTGGGATGCCGAATCATCTGGTGACGGCGTCGATCTCGGCGAGCGAGTTGCGTTGACGACGCGGCTGACCAAGGGATTCGGCTACGGGCTCGCGGTGATCTCGGCGGTGGTCCTGCTGCTGCAGTCGCAGCAGGCTCTATTCGGTGAGGACACACATCACGCCGCCGAGGTGGTGGTGGTCGTCGTAGCGCTGGTGTCCGCGATCATGGCCGGGTATGCGGTCGCCCATCCGATGTCCGGTCGGGCGATCGCCGTGATGTGTGCAGTGGTCGTCGCCTTGGTTCCAGTGCAGGAATCGCTCCTTCCCCCAACCAGTCTGACGACCGGAAGCAACTGGGCGTACGGGGCGCTCGGATGGATCGTCGTGGCGCTGACCTACCGCTACCCAATTCAATACGGCATGGCCGCACTCGTCGCCTTCTGGGCGCTGGGCTCGTTGGCGATGCTGATCCTGCGGCCGGATGCCGACGTCGTCGTGACGATCGGTTATGACGTGGTCAGCGTCGCCCTGATCCAGGCGCTCGCGTTGGTGTTCACCGGTTTTCTCGTTTCGGCCGCGGGGACGGCGCAGTCGCTCAACGAGCAGCATGTCCGGCGATGGGCGGCGGAAGCCGAAGAACGCGCACTGGCCGACGATGTCGCAGCTCGGTACAGTTCGCTGTCGAAAACCCTTGTGCCGATGCTACAGAAGCTACGCGAGCCGACCATCGATCCGACCGACCCACACCTGCGCCTCGAAGCGCTCATCGAGGATGCCCGCTTGCGCCGGTTGTTCGCCCAGACCGACAATCTCGACCACCCATTGCTTCAGGAACTCCAGTCGATGATCGCCAAGGCAGAGGAGCGTGGTGTCAGTGTGACCGTCGACGCGGGCACCGCGCTGCCCGACGTGGCGCCCGCGATGCGGGATCAGCTGCTCGTTGTCGCTTCGATGGCCCTGGCGGGCACGGTATCTCGGGCGCGAATTGTGTTCACGGCCACCGATGAGACGGTGACCATCAGTGTCGTGTGTGACTGCACGCCGGAGACGCGCGACGACATCGAGGCCGCTCTCGGTATCGTTCCGGCGGTGGCCGGCGACCTGACCTGGGTGGAACAGGACCTCGCCCTGCCCGCCGACATCGCTGCGACAGAACACCGATGAGGAGTGCAAGCAGATGACCGAAGCGGGCTCCGCTCAACCGATTCGGATCGGTCTTATCGACGACCACGCCATCATCCACGACGGTATCGCCGGATGGTGCGCCGAGGCCGACCCGCCGATCACCATCGCAGGCTCGTATCTCACTGTCGCCGAGTTCGATTCGGGAGATCACGATGTCGACGTGGTGATCCTCGACCTGCAAATTCGACACCCGGGCGCCGGATCTCGCTCCGGTCCGTCGACTGTCCGACGCCGGCTACCGCGTGATCGTGTTCTCCCAGCACACGGCCAGCCCACTGGTGATGGAATGCCTCGATCTGGGCGCGGTCACCTACCTCTCGAAAGCCGAAGGTCGCGACCACCTCATCGCCGCGATCCATGCCGCCGTCACCGACCAGCCCTACCTGGGGCCGACGATGGCCAAGGCGATGAACACCGACGACGCCGTGAACAGGCCGACACTCTCCCCGCGGGAGCGGGAGGTTCTGATCAGCTGGTTCCAGACGGAATCCCAAGCGCTGGTTGCCAAACGGCTGTTCATCACTCCCGGCACGGTGAAAACCCACCTGGGTCGCATCCGCGCGAAGTACGCCGCGGCCGGTCGGCAGGCGCCCACCAAGGCGGCGTTGGTGGCGAGGGCGATCCAGGACGGCTTGATCACCGCCGACGATTTGTGAGGCTCACTCGACCTGCGGGTTGTGGGCGCTCGACGCGGCTGTTTCGTCGCTGGTCGGGTTCGTGGCGATCGTCGTGACGTTTCTTCGTTGATCGAGTGAGGCTCCGAGCTTGCGCGGCGCCGCATCGGGATCGCGCGTTCGGTGGTCTCGATGCGCGGCCTCGCAAGCTCGGTCGCTTACTCGACCCGCGGGTCGTGTCGATCGTCGCGGCTGTTTCGTCGCCGATCGGGTTCGTGGCGATCGTCGCGGCGTTTCTTCGTTGATCGAGTGAGGCTCCGAGCGTAGCGAGGCGCCGCATCGGTACGCCCAGCATGGGCATTCGCTTGGAGGTGGAAGTCCTCCGGAGGGGAAGGTGGTTTAACTCCTAGTCGAGGGCAACTGCGTCATCGTGAGGTGGGGTGGGAAGGAAGCCGGAGACGAAATCCTGCACCGAGGTATACGAATCGCATGTGAGGCATGCCAGTTGGGGTGAGTCAGCCGATCGTGATGAAGCCCGTTCCACCGAAGCGGCTGGTGTGTATATGCGGCGGTAGTAGGAGGACAGTGAATGTTCTTATCTGGGGAGGTCTGTCCTGGTGCGTCGGCCTGGTGGTCGGAGCGTCATCGCCCGGGAGGGTGGTGGTGACGGGGCAGAAGTCAGCAGAGGTCGTAGTACCAGCGGAATCGTGTGTGCTGGGAAGGGCCGAACGGTGGGAATTGACGGTTCGAAGCAGTATTTCTCGGAGGGTGCAGTGATCGCAGCCAACCCCGTGGTGGGGCAGGCGATGGTGGTTGACCGGTGAATCCGGAAGATCCGTTGTCTGTGTGTAGTGACCGTCCGGCGGGTACTGGGGAGGACGTCAGGGGCAGTGACGATTTGTGGGCGCAGGTGTTTAGCTCGCAGAATCTGGCTGCCGCGGTGGAACGTGTCGAACGCAATAAGGGCGCGCCCGGTGTTGATGGCCTGTCCACGGGGGAGTTGCGTGGGTGGTGTCGGGAGCATTGGGGTGAGGTCAAGACGGCGTTGGATGCGGGCACGTACCGTCCGTTGCCGGTGCGTCAGGTGGTGATTCCCAAACCTGATGGCGGGCAGCGGAAGTTGGGGGTGCCGACGGTGTTGGATCGGTTGATCCAGCAGGCTATCGCGCAAGTGTTGGTCCCGGTGTTTGATCCGGGGTTTGTCGAAGTCTCTTATGGGTTTCGGCCGGGCAGAGGTGCCCATGATGCGGTGAAAGTCGCGCGCCTGCTCATCGGGCAGGGGTATGGGTGGGTAGTCGAGGTGGATCTCGATGCGTTCTTTGATCGGGTCAACCACGACATGCTGATGTCTCGGGTTGCGCGGAAAGTGTCAGATAAGCGGTTGCTCAGGTTGATTCGCGCCTATGTGCAGGCGGGGGTCATGGTCGATGGTGTGCGGCATCCGACGGAGCAGGGCACCCCGCAGGGGTCGCCGTTGTCGCCGTTGTTGTCGAACATCATGCTCGATGATTTCGATCAGGAGATGTGGAGGCGAGGGCATCGGTTTGTCCGCTACGCCGACGATATCCGGATCTTTGTGAAGTCCGAGCGGGCGGCGCAACGGGTGCTCGAGACGAGCACGGTGTTGCTTGAGAAACGGTTGAAGTTGAAGGTGAACAGGGCGAAGTCCTCGATCCATCCGGCGCGGACGGCAACGTTGCTGGGGTTCGGGTTCTCGCTGGTGGCCGGGATGGTCATCATCCGGGTTGCGCCCAAGGCGCAGGCTCGGATGAGAGCCCGAATCCGGCGGTTGACGTCGCGGACGTGGAGTGTGTCGATGGGCTTTCGGATCATGCGTCTCAACGAGTTTATCCGTGGGTGGATGGGGTATTTTCACCTCGCCGACCGGCTTAGCCTGTTCCGGGAAGTCGACGGCCGGATGAGGCGGCGGTTACGTCAGATCCGATGGGTGGAATGGAAGGGCGGTCATACCCGGGCCACGAACCTGCAGGCCCTGGGCATCGCGGCCGGCGAGGCTGGTCGATGGGGGCACAGCAGTCGCGGTTCCTGGCATGTGTCGAATACCTTCCTCACCATCGCCCTGCCCAACAGTTACTGGCACCGCCAGGGACTACTCACCTTTCAGCAGGTCTGGACCAGATTTCACGGACCCAGCGAACCGCCGTATGCGAGACCCGCACGTACGGTGGTGTGAGAGGAGGGCCGGGAAACCCGGCCCTCCTACTCGATAGTTCGCGCGGCAGTCATTCCAAGAGATGTACTCCTTCCGGGGGATACCCCGCCCTCCCCGACGCGTGAAACGATGCATCGTAGCCATTCGTCTCGAGGGGGTTGCCATGTCGGGAAACGTCGTCCAGCTCTTCGATCACGCGCGACAGCGCCCGCTCAACGGGCTGCTGGTGGTTCAGGCCGCGACAAACGGATGCGTGCCGACCGTCATCGGGCTGTACGTCGACGGTGAGGTCGTACCGATCCGCGGGCCGCAGACGATTCCCGAACTCCCCGAGGGCGGCGACGATCCCGAACGTGTCGACCTCGTAGAACAGCCCGGCTACCGGCTCTCGGTTTGGCGGATGTCGTTGGAGATGTCGGCCTGACGGTACCCGAGGTCTACGACCGAACCGAATCGAGAATCCGCGTCCGCACCTCCGAGACAGTGTGCGGCAGCCACACCGCCTGCATCGGCGCGCTGGGCGGATCGGTGAACTCCAGGACCCGAATCCGGTTGCCGGATACCCAGCCCGGCTCGTTGGTGACAAACGCGCAGGCATTCGGATGCGCGATCACCGCGGTGTGCGGCGGGGTGCCCCGCAACGTCGACACCACGATCTTCGGCTCAAACCCGGCGCCCTGGCAGGTCGACACCAGGATCTGGGTGTACTCGGTGTCCTCCACCGCGCCGGGGACGACGATCTCGTGGTCGGCGAGATCGACGAGTTGGACGTGGTCGCGGACCGCGAACGGATGCTCGGCGCCGACGGCCACGCGCAGCTTGTGGTGTGCCGCGACGGTGCCGGCAAGCGCGGGCGGCGACTGGATGCCGCGGCGCAGGGCGAAGTCGATCTCCCCGGCGAGCAACTCTTCGCGGATGCGGTCGGGAAAGACCGGTCGCACGGTGATCGGGATGGACGGGTCGGCCAACACCACCGGCTCGACGAGATTGAAGACCTCCGACGGCGCCAGATCCGGGGTGTGCCCGATGACGAACGGGTCGGGTCGATCCTCACCGGCCGCCTGCACCTTGGAGGTGAGCTGCCGTCCACTCGCGAGCAGCGGGACCGCACCGCGGTACAGCACCTCGCCGGCCGCGGTGAGGGTGAGGCTGCGGCGTGAGCGGGAGAACAGGTCGACGCCGAGCCCTCGCTCGAGTTCCTTGATTGCCGACGACACGGCCTGCTGGGTGATGAACATCTCGTCGGCGGCCACTCGGAGGTTCGGTGACTCGGCGACGGTGACGAACAACCGCAATCGCCTGAGGTCGAGATCGCTTCTTACATCAGCGCCGGTGATCATCAAGAATGTCCTGTCGGTTGACCATATTGCTGTGATTGTAGGTTGTAATTCTGAGCTTTACATTGGTGATGTCCGCAAGGCCCACAGGATTGATCACCTGCCGCTACCGATCGGTCCCGCCGCGCGCGACGCCATAAATGGTGAACACCGACGCATAGTGGGGGAATCGTGACTGTGCAGCCGCACTCGGCAAATCGACACAGCTCCGATGTTGTCGTGTCGTCTCGACCGTTGCTCGAGCCCGAGTTGCGTCGCGCCATCGTCGACCGGTCGGTCGCTGCACTCATCCTCGTCATGACGCTCCCCGTGTTGTTGGGCATCGCGGTGGTCATCGCCATCGACTCCCGGGGAGCGATTTTCCACGGTACGACGCGCCTCGGTATTCACAATGCCCCCTTCCGCATGTGGAGATTCCGCACGACGACAGCCGATGCCGAGCCCAGCCCCGTCGAGTTCGACCCGACTGAGGTCGACCCGGCGGACCCCAGGGTCACCCGCGTCGGCCGCGTGATCAAGCAGTACAGCCTCGACGAACTGCCCCAGTTGTTCAACGTGCTCAGCGGCTCGATGACTCTGGTCGGTCCCCGGCCGCAGCGTCCAGGGCAGCCGGTCCTGTCGCCGTCGTCGAAGCCGGGAATGTTCGGCGCGCCGGGCCGCATCAACGTCGACACGAACTGGTCGGCCACGCGCGATCTGACCGTCCTGTGGCAGAGTCTGCGCGGCCTGACCCGCCTCTGAGATTCTTGTCTGCGCGGCCGCTCCGGCCGACTTGCTTACCGCCCGCGTCCCACAGCTTTCGATGGCGCGCGCGCCTGCACGGGGATGAGTCTCCCCAATCCCTTATCGTGGGTAATGATGTCGTACGACTTCGGCGCCGGCGTGGCACGTTCTCGTGCCGACCGCACACGGAAAGGGAGCTCGTTGAGCCGCCACTTCGATCAGCGGACCTTGGCTGTGCTCGCTGCCGAGTCTGGTGCGGTTCCGTTGCTCCTGATTGCCTTCCTGGCGCCGAATTTCGTCCATACCGGGGATCGCTGGGGCATCGTGGTCATCGGCATCTACACGGTCATCTCCATCGTGGTGACAATCCTCGCGAGCCCGCTCGACGACATGCAGTTCGCGTTGCTGAGTTTTGGCGGCATGCTCGGCATCGCGGGCTCCGCCGCACTGCTCACCGATGACGGCGCGGCTCACGCGGTACTCGCGTTGCTTGCTGTCATTCCCGCGATCGCCGCGATGGAATCACCTCCACGCACAGTGGTGATGTTCGTGGTCGTCGCCGCCGGACTTGCGTGCCTTGTGGTGGGCACCCGGGCCACGTCTGTCGCCCCCTTGATCGTCGGCGGCGGCGCGGTCCTCATGGCGATCGTCGTGCCCACCTACCTGGTGACCACCCTGCGGCGCTCGCTGGAGCGATCGTTGGCGCAACAGGCCGCACTCAGTGAAACCGACCCGCTCACCCACATCCTCAATCGGCGGGGCCTGGCCGAACGCTGGGCGGACACTCTGCGGACCGCGACAGGTGCCCAACGATCGATCGGGTTCATCGAGGTCGACGTCGATTTCTTCAAGGAGATAAACGACCGCGAAGGACATTCGATCGGCGACGAGATCCTGGTCGAGATCGCGCAGGTCCTGATCGACACGTCTCCGTCGGGGGCGTTGGTGGCGCGGACCGGGGGCGAAGAGTTCGTCATTGTCGACGTCGTGGCTCATGAATCCGACATCGAGGCGCTGTGTGAAAATCTGCGCGGCAGTGTGGCGTCCAAAACGCGCGCCACCATAAGCCTGGGCGCCGTCCATGCGCCCCTCGTGCCGGTGCCGGCACGCTCACGCGTCTCGACCCAGACGATGCTCGACGAGCTGCTGGCCATCGCCGACAGGCAGCTGTACATGGCGAAACGCATGGGCCGCAATCGCGTTGCCGTCACCACCGTCGAGATCGCCGCCGCGATCACCGACGACCCGTCGAGTGAGAGGACCCGATGATCGAGATCCTGCGCCCAACTGAGGACGCCGGGCGACTGCGTGCGCTTCGCTCGGACGGGGTGGCAGAGGTCGACGCTTGGGCGAGTGCGCTCCCCGAGCTACGCCAACTTGACGGGCTCACCCAGATCGAGCCCGATGCCGAGCCCGCGAAGAAGTTCGACGTCGACGACCCGGACGCCCTCGAGTACCACACCCGCTACGTGTATTTTCCGTGGCGCGCAACCCTCGTCCGCATGCCCGACGACGATATTTACTACCGCCTCAAGACCGCCCGCAACCGCTTCCTGCTCACCGGCGCCGAGCAGGATCAATGGCGGCAGGCGCGGATCGGGATCGCCGGGCTCGGTGTCGGCTCCTCGGCGTTGAGCGCCTGCGCTCTGACCGGTGCCCGCCACTTCCACATCGCCGACCCCGACCAGCTCGCTCCCACCAACCTCAACCGCATCCAGGGCTCGGTCTGCGAGCTCGGGCTCACCAAACTCGAACTGTCCCGTCGTCGGTTGCTCGAAGCCGATCCGTACAGCTCGGTTCGAGACTTCCCGAACGGCTACCGCGCCGACGATGCCGATGCCTTCCTCGGTCTCGATGGCGGGCAACCGCTCTCGGTGGTCGTCGAGGAGATCGACGACGTCGCAATGAAGATCGACCTGCGACGACGTGCCCGCGCGGCCCGCATCCCGGTGGTCAGCGCCACCGACATGGGCGACAATGTCGTGCTCGACGTCGAACGCTATGACCTCGACGACCGCTATCCGATCTTCCACGGTCGCGGCGAGGGGTTCACCCCCGAGGGTGACGGCGCCGATCCCCGGCAGAAGCTGCGGATGGCGGTTGCGATCGTCGGGGACACGCTGACCCCGCGAATGGCCTACTCGGCGCGCGAACTGGGACGTGGGATCGTCTCGTGGCCGCAATTGGGCTCGACGGCGGCCATGTCCGGCGCGCTGGTGGCCGTCGCGACCCGCTACATCGCCTGCGGTGGCCCGGTGGTGTCCGGCCGCTACATCGTTGACGTCGAGGACACGCTGCTCGGTGCCGCTGCGGTGAAGGCCGAGGGCTGGAACGAGCTGCGCCCGGAGCAGATCAGCGAGATGGTGGAGACGCTCGCCCGCGGGTGAGCACGCTGCGTGCTCAGGCGACCTCGGTGTGGTCCGGTCCGGTCAGATCGGTCGGTGCGCCGAACAGGCGGTGATAGTCCGCCCACATCTGACGACCGACGCGGGGGTCGGCGTCGTGCACCATCGTGCTGCGGTCCCAGAACATCGCGCGGGTGCGGTAGCGGCTGTCCGGATAGGGGGTGGTGGCGACCGAGGTGTCGATGCACCCCCCGCCCGACGCCCAGCGTGCGAGCACATAGTCGGCGGCAGTGGCCAGCATGTAGCGGCAACCGGTGATTGTCGTCATGAAGAGCGGGGTTCTGGAGAGCAGGACCGCCAGGTGCTGGGCCCTCAGTCCGGAGGCATCGACGTACGCACCCTTGCACTCGATGATCCCGCCGGGAATGCGTGCCGCCACCGCGGCAATCAGTTCGGCTTCGCCACGTTGTCCAGCCCACTCGCGGATGGCGTGCGCTTGTTCGACCCGTGTGTACGGTCCCTGGATGCGCAGGCCGCCGATCACTGTGCCGTCCTGGTCGAGAGCTGCGCAGAACAGGCGGGTGGTGTGCCCGTCGCGGACTGCGTCGTAGTTGAGCGCGGATTGCACCCCGTGCGCAGAGTAGGAGCGGTACGCGCCGTCGATGTACTCCGCCCACAGTGTGGGGAGGGATTCAGGTGTCCCGATGACCAGTGTCGATTCGCTCGCGTCATCGGGCAGTCGTAGATCGCCGATGCACGGCTCGGTCCGAATCCGCCGATCAACCGCTCGCGACATCGCGTCATCCCATCCCGAGTTGTGTGCCGGCCGGCCATCCAACGTTCGACAAAACCGGACCGCGAAGACCGGCTCTCTAGCCATTCAAGCGAACCAAGTACCAGAAAGTCGAGTCGAGCGCGGATATAACGGCCGTGTCGTTCGAATGAGCGATTGCGATTCAGCTCCGTCAGTGGGCTCAGGATTGCGTCGCAAAGGCTTCTTTGCAAGGGTAAGCGCATGTCCTTGTTCATCGGCGTCGTGCTGGGGCTGACCGTGTGGGCCACCGTCGCCCTCGTGGTGGCGCTGGTGGTCGGTCGCGCAGCACGCCTGCGGGACGAGCGTGAACGAGTTGATGGTGATTCCCAGGCGCCGCCCGGATCGTCGGGTTAGCCGGCTGGCACCGCTCGCCTGAGCTGCGCGGCCGTGATCGTCGCCACCGTTCGCTCCCTGAGCAGCCCGCGAGCGCCAGCGCCCTTCGATGCGCTCGCAGGCTCGCTTACTCAGGAACCGCGTGCGTGTCGAAGGGTCAGCCGACCCCGCAGCGAACATCACCCCAACACATCCCCATGCCCATGGCGGCGACACCAACTGACGATGTAGCGCGCATGCAGCCCACACCACCGGTAAACAGCAGCCTGGGTCAGCGGCAGCCGATCGTCGTGTTCGTTACGACGACGCATCAGCGGCCCGATGTAATTCGTCGCCACCTTGTTCGCCGTGTTGGGCGAGACCTTCGCCACCGCGGCGAGGGTCGCGTTGTCCGAGGCGTTGCCCGACGCGATGGCACCGGCCAGGCGGCCTGCGGTCATGCCGCGTCGCCCGTCAAACAACTCGAACAGTGCCGCGCGCGGATTGGTCGGGACCCGGTCGGGCACGCGCTGACCGAGCGCGACGGTGTTCAGCGATTCCACCAGGGTCTTCAGCCCGGCCGACTTCGCGACCACCCCCAGGACGTCCTCGCGCAACCGGGCCTCGGCGAGGTGATCTTCCTCCATCGAATGTCCTTGGGTGGCAAGCAGAACCGGGGCCAGTCGGTCGGCGTCGCGAAGACATTCGATGACGTCGAGGCCGTCGAAGGTCCATTCCAGGTCGGCCCGGTTGAACACCAGGTCGGCGCTGACGACGTCGAATCGCGGCCGTCCGGCCACGGCCCGCTGCACCTCGTCCTTCTCGCCCGCGACGACGACCGTCGAGTCCTCGAACGCCGATTGCAGGGGCGCGGCGACGACGTGACCGAGAGGTGATGCGATGAGGATGCGCAATCCGGCTGGCATATGCGTAATCGTGCCCTATGTGGTGTGATCATGCGCGATTACACATCGGGGCGTCGATTTCGGGAACGTGTACACCGGAAATCGTCGCAACGGTGTCCTCCTGATGGCTGATTGTGTGGTCGAAACGGACGAATCTGAGTGAGACCGAGATGTTTGAGCCCTCGCCGAGGAGACACCGTGACCACCGACATCAACGACGCCCTGCACATCCCCGTTCACCCGCTGACCCCTGGACCGTCGGTGGCGATTGTCGCCGACGGCGACCTCGGCGATGTCGCCCTGAAGGCATTGATCGACGGATTCGGCTATCGCGCCGCCCTCGTGGATCTTTCGTCGGGACAACACGTGCCGTCGTCGGTGACCGTGGTGATCGTGCGCAGCATCCGCGGGTTGTCTGCCACCGCGGCCGGGCCCCGCACACTCGTCGGGATCGGCGTCCCCGTCGGGCATCTCGGCGGGATCGAGATCCCCGACACTCCGCACGCCGCTGAGCAATTGAGGCGGACCCTCCGCACCGCGATGGCACGAGATTCACGCGCCGACGCCCCGGTCCACCTGAGCCCGCGTGAGCATCAGGTCGTCGTCACCTACACCCTCGGCGCGACCGTGAAAGAGACTGCGCGACAGTACTTCATCGCCGAGACGACGGTCCGGTCGCACTTCCGGCGGGTGATGACACGCTACGCCGAGGCCGGTCGGCCAGTGAACAACAAGTCGCAGTTGCTCATTGCGCTGATCGTCGACGGCTGGGTGGATCGTGCGCGCCTGACGCAGTGACCGCGGTGCATTGCCGGCCGTGCGTGGCGCAGATCGACCCGGTGTTGTCGCAGTGGGTACATCGCAGTTGCCCGGCGATGCTGTAGGTGCCGGCCTGGCCGTTACAATGCGGGCACTCCACGAGCCGCTGGGCGCAGTGTTCGCATGTGCCCATGGTGTCTGTCCCTGCTCGCCGATGATCTCTCGGTTCAGCCTAGCGACGCCCCGCGGCCGGGGGAGTCCCCCAAAACGATGAAGACGACGCTGGTTCACCACGCGAAGCCGTGCCACCATCGGAGGACCACCGGTGGAGGGATGCAGCGCAGATGGCAACACGGTCCGAGTACGAGTTCTTGGACTGGCCCACGCCAATCCCGTTCGCGCACCGCGGCTATTCGGCGTCGGCGCCGGAGAACACCATGGCGGCGTTCGACGCCGCGGTGGCCGCGGGCTTCCGGTACCTGGAGACCGACGTCCGGGCCACATCCGACGGCCGGCCCGTGCTCTCCCACGACAGCAGGTTGACTCGCCTCGCCGACGTGGATGAGGCCGTCGAGAGCATGACGTGGAACGAGTTGCAGCAGATCAGAATTGGGGGTTCCGAACAGGTCGCGTCGCTCGACGAGTTGTTGACGTCGTGGCCTGCTATCCGGGTGAACATCGATCCGAAGTCGGATGCCGCGGTCGAGCCGCTGATCGCGGCACTGCGGGCTCTTCGCGCGGTAGATCGGGTGTGCGTCGGGTCGTTCAGCCAGCGACGCATCGACGCCGTGCGCTCGGCCCTCGGCCCGACGTTGTGTACGTCCATGGGCCCGGTGGAAGCCGCCCGACTATATCTGGGGTCGCGCCTCGGGCTCGGCCGGTCGTTTGAGGCACCGTGCGCCCAGGTGCCGGCCCGTCGCGGACCCATCCCGGTGATCGACCGCCGACTGCTCGACTACGCGCACGACCGGGGTGTGGCGGTCCACGTGTGGACGGTAAACGAACCGGAGGAGATGAACGAATTACTCGACGTCGGCGTCGACGGAGTCATGACCGACCGTCCCCTGGAGCTGCGGAAGGTCCTGGAGCGGCGGGGGCAGTGGGTTGCGGATCGGTGAGGGCAGGGGGTGTTCGGCGCTTGACGGCCTTGATCGCGACGGTCCAACCCCGTGCTGACAGGCGGACAGCCTTGCCGACCTCCGCGGTCATCTCGTATTTCTCGAACAGATACTTGGATGTCTCGCCGATTCGCTCGAAGGTCCGCACCACGATGACCTGCCTTTCGATGATGGCGGCGGCGACGGGTTGGGCGTTACGACGCGGCATCAGATCGGCGTAGAGCGGTGGTTCGAAGTCGCGCGGAAGCGCGATGGACATGCGATGTATCAGGCGCCGCTCGCGACGGGCCGAGAGGACGTGAATAGCCACAAAGGAAAAGCAGACACCATAGAGGAAACACAGGATCGCACCCACTCTGAGGTGGTCTGGGGTTGCGTTGTCGAGTGGGTTGTCCAATAGGATCGCGATCACGATGTACAGGGAGCCATAGACTCCTGACCAGGCGATCGATATGCCGACAGGATCGCGGAGGAACTCGCGCGGAGGCTGGAGAGTGCTCGCGTGGCGGAGTCGCCGAAGCCGATTCTTGTCGGCGGAATCCTTTCGCTCCAACTGCTCGTCGAGCTGGATCATCGGGCGCAGCCGCTTCGAGTTGTGGTATCCGAAGACGATCGCGTGGACGACGACAATCGGCGCCAACACCCAGATCCAGAGATTGTTCTGACGCGAAATCAGCCAGACGCCGTATGACGCAAACGCGATGGTCCCGAGAACCGCCACGATCGTGAAGACCACGCCAATGATGGTTTGCCACCGGAATTCCCACTGTCTCATCCGATGCCACGCGCGAATGATCTTTTCGCGGCCGAGGTACAGGAGCGCGAAGGGTGTGCTGATCGGGGAGTTGAGGTTCGCCACCATCATCGTCCCGATGATCAGGAAAAGCAGCGACCCGATGGCGATGCTGGTGTCGGCAAGCGGTATCGCGGTCTGATCGCCCTTGGTGGCTCCGTCGGCCGACGAAGAGGCGACCATTCGGTTGGTGGCGAAGACGATCAACGGGATGAACAGGCCGAGCAGGCCGGCCCCATGGACTATCGAGCGACTGCGCAGCGCGGCATAGGTGAACACGGCCAGGATCGAACCCACACCGACCGTCGGCACCAACGCGGTCAGTGATTTCGGCAGGGTCGCCACCAGACTCAGGGCGACCAGGCTGATGCCAAGAGCGAGGAGCGTCGCGGCGGCGATGCGTGCCAGCGGCCCGCGATGGGACAGGCCGGTCAGTGTCCAGTAGGGGACCGCCACCAGCCCCCGGACGACCTTCACCGCGGGAGTGGCCAGGCCGAGGCCTGATCGATCGGACGCGAGCATGGTCGCGGATGTCGCGGCGGTGCGCGCGGCCGTCCGGATCATGAGATCGCTGGGGAGCTCGTCCTCGACCGATTCCTGCCCAATCTTCGATGCGGTGAACAGCTTCAACAACTCGTGATTGCGAGTGATGTCGGAATCGGCTTCGGTGAGCGGAGTCGTCGGAATGCGTGTGTACTTCGACACCAGAGCCGCCGAACGCGTCCCTGCGGCGCCCTCTTCCTCGTCGTAGAAGACTGCATCGACCAGCGAGGGAACCTCGACGGCGGCGATGGACAGCTGAATGCCGTACGCCACGAGGCCGGCCAGGCGGGTCAGCGGTTTGTCGTCGTCGGAGGTCAGAACCCGGTTGACCTCCTTGATCGCCTCGTCGCGCAGGTTGTTGAGGTCGTTGTCCTTCGCCACCCATGCATCGATCTGCTCGGCGCTCGAGGACGACGGGAAGGCATTCGCACACAAGTCGCGGACGATCTCCTGTGCATTCGTCGCGCCGGCCGCGCTGATGCTTCGAATATTGTTGGGCGACAACAGGATCAGTATGGTTATCTTTGCCGCGTCGAGGCGACCCCACGTCCAGTCGTTTGCGCGCCAGGCGCGTTTGAGGAAGGCCCCGAACCGATTGAGCGACATCCCGGCGAGCTTGTCGTCGGGGCTGAATCCCGGCGCGAAGTGCTGTTCGACCTGCGCGCTCAGCTGATACAGCTCGACCGGCGCCGACGGCGTCGAATCGGTTTCGCTGGTCTCCTCGGTCAACAGGTACGCGACGATCTCCAGCGACAACAGCCGCTGCAACAAAGCGGGTTCGTTCGGCGAGCCGGAGAGCGGATTCGGCCGGAGCAATCCGCTCGCCGCCGGAGGCTGACCGGTCGCAGTGAAGGAGAAGCTCGCAATGGTCGTGATGACGGTGAGAAGTGGCGTGCACACGCGGGTCGTCAGTTGTGTGTAGATCGTTTGGCCGCATTTCGGCTCGCCCATACGGATTTCGTAGTCGTCGAGAACCTTGTCGAAGCGCGCTCGGAAGTCCGATTCGGTGTCCGCACGGAAGGTGGCGGCCGCCGCCATCCCGAGGCAATCGGCGATGAGGTCGAGCGAGATGCGCGAGTCGGTGGCCGAGAGCCACGCAGTCTTCGCTTCGTTCTGGACGGCTGTCACCGCTTCTGGGGTACCCAGACACCGCAGTAGCTCGTGGCTGGGCGTGGTGAGCAGGTCACGCAGGAGGTCGACGGAGAGTTGGGTGACGCCGATGGCCAGGTCGATGCCCCACGACCAGGTGCCCTCGGGGAGGTTCTCCGTCGACGGCGGATCCGCGGGCAGGAAGGGGAGATCGGTTCGCGACTCGACTGCTTGTCTGGCCTGTTGAACGAGGGTCAAGAAGGGTTCGGCGACCGTGCTCTGCACCTGCTCGGCAAGCACGCGGGCCGCTCGTTGCCGGCGCAGGGTGTAGAAAAGCTTCCACGGCGGAGCCCCTTTGGCCAGAAAGGCGTCGAGGGTCGCGGAGTCCGGCAACTGCTCGAGGGCGGCGATGCGCCCGTCGCGCCAGCGGACGGCCTGCTTGTTGTACTTCTGGATCTCCTCGACGTACGTCCGCGACCCGATCGACGACGACGCGCGCATGACCCCGCTCAGGGCAGCCACCAGGGACGGTGGGTCGGTGGAGGCGTCGGGACGGGCGTCCACCGTGGTCGCCGGCGTGGCGTGCGGATAAACCAGGATCAGGGCACGCCGGACCAGTCGATTATTGGTGCGGTGTTCGCGGATCGCGTCGAGCGCGGGCCGTGTCGGCGTGTTGGCGAGCACGCCGCCGTCGACCGCGAAGCGGGAGAGATCTTCTGCCGGGGTGTCGGGCATGTCGGCGGCCCAGTCGGCGTACTTCCTCATGTTGGGCCGTCTGTCGGGCTCTTCCCGTTCGGTCGACGGTTTGATCGGGATGAAGGTCGGCTCGAAGGCGACCGGAAAACCGGCCGACGCTCGAGCGGCCAGCGCCAGGGCGCGGACCGTGTCGGCGATGTTGGCGTCGCTGAAGTCGTCGCGACAGACATGCCCGCAGTCGTCGTGATCCTGCAGAGGGGTCTGCGATCTCTTGCCTTCGAAGCGGAACAGTCCTGCGTGCTCGGCTTGGATTGTCGTCGTGCCCAATTCGTCGTTGAACCGTCGGGACACCGGGGTCAGGAGGGTGGTGGGGATGGTCAGACTGATGTCGAGGCCGGTGTCGCGCTCGTAGGTCTCGGTGAGTCGACGCAGCGCGCCGAGGATGTGCGGGTACAGGTACTCATCGCCCTTGAGCAGTGAGGGCGCGGATTTCTGAAAGGGTTCGCGCAGCAGCAGCCCGATCTGTCCGTCCTCTATCCACAGTGGCTTGAGCAGACCCAGATCGGTCGGCTTGGCGTTGGCCTGCGCGACCGCGAGTGCGGTCGCGTTGATGCCGCCGGCGGACGATCCGGTCAGCACGTCGATGACCGGATCGACGGTGTAGCCGACGTGGCGAACGAGCCGACTGTACGGACCGTCGGCGCGGGTCAGTTCATGGAGTTCGTGCGCGACGCCCCCGATGTAGACGGCCAGACTGACTCCGCCGTTCATGGTGACGGCGATGCGGAGCTCTCGGGGGATTTGCCCGGTTTTGGCGGGGTTCGGGGGCGGGTCGGGGTCTGCCGGTTGCGGTTTGGCGGCTGCTGCCGAATCTTGCTGGGCATCAGGGAGTGTCGACCCGGTCGGGTCCGACTGGTCGCTCCTACGGCGATGCTGACCCATCGATCTTCGCCTTCGCTGCCGTGTTCAGTCGACTGCTCCGGAAATCCGGTGACCATATGCGTGTGGAGCACAGTAGCGAAACCCCTGGGTGTGCCTTGCCTTATTGCTTCGATCGTGACGCTGTATGTGGCCGAATGAGATCAAAGTTAGGTCGTTCGAATGAGCTGGGGTCGGGCAGCGGTCGGTCCGACCTACTTATCGCACCCGATCACCGCGGCCTTGACCAGCCCGCCGTATTGATACGCGTACTGCCACGCCCACCGCACAACCGACCGCGAATAGTCGCGCGGCACACTGCGCATGACGACGTCGCCGTCGAAGCACTGTCCGAAGATGTAGCGTGTCCGCACCATGTGGTAGCGCCAGCTGATCACGATCACCGAATGCCACCCGCGCTGCTTGGCCATGCGCTGGGTGAAGATCGCCTCACCCTGCGTGGTCGACGGCACTGGGTTGAAGCAGATGACCTCGATGGTGGATGTGCCGGCATTGCAGACGCGATCCATGATCCGCGCGTCGATCGGCTTGTACGGCTGATACGGATTCGAGATCAGCACGGCGTTGGCGTACCCCTCCTGGGCCAGCCGTAGACCGTAGTCCTCACGACCGTCGTGCTCACCCCCGAGAACGACGATCGCATCGGCGGGACGCAGCGCGTCCTGATGCTCCCTTGTGAAGAGCTGATAGCCCACGGCACCAAGGGCAAGCACGACGACGGCAACCACCGACACGACGATCCAGGCCGTCCGCACCGGTGACCTGCGGATCCGTCGCGCCACCGTCACACGACCAACCCGATGGCCGTCAGCACCGCCCACACCAACATCGCCTGACCGGTGGCACCCAGCGCGGGAATCAGACCGGGCCCGACGGCCCCGGCCCGCACCGGCCGATAGGCCACGAAAACCAGTGGCGCAGCGATCAATCCGAGCAACGCCCAGAGGGTGACGAACACTCCGAGCACCACACTCATCACCAACGGCACACACAGCAGGATTCCAAACAAGAGCCGAGTCCGCTTGTCGCCGAGCCGAACCGCGAGTGTGATCTTCCCCGACTCGGTGTCGCTGGGGATGTCGCGCAGGTTGTTGACCACCAGCACGGCCGTTGAGATCGACCCCACGGCGACGGCTGCGGCCAGCCCCACCCAGTCGATCCGATCGGCCAGGACGAACTCGGTCCCGAGCACCGCCACCAAGCCGAAGAAGGTGAACACCGCGATCTCGCCGAGACCGGCATACCCGTACGGCCGCGAACCGCCGGTGTAGAACCACGCGCCGGCGATACAGACTGCGCCGACGAGGATCAGCCACCAGGCCGTCGTCAGCGCCAGCACCAACCCGCACACGGCCGCGATGCCGAAGCAGAGGAACGCGGCGCGTTTGACGGCAGCGGGGGAGGCCGCGCCGGACCCGACCAGCCGCATCGGACCGACGCGGTCGTCGTCGGTACCGCGGATGCCGTCGGAATAGTCGTTCGCGTAGTTGACGCCGATGATCAGGGCCAACGCGACGACCAGCGCGAGCAGGAACTTCCACCACTCGATCGACCCGAGCCGCAGCGCGGCGCCGGTGCCGGCCACGACCGGCGCGATCGCGTTGGGCAGGGTGCGAGGACGTCCGCCTGCTATCCAGTCTTTGGGGGTTGCCACGGGGGTGATCATTTCACGCCCTCACCGCCGACCGTTGGGTGCGGCCAGACGAGCTCGGGTGTGCTCACCGCCAGCGCCGCAAACGCGGGGGCCGTCACCCCGGCTGTAGATCGTATGAACGATGCTCAACACCGAACGCATCACGAAATCACGGAAACGCACTGATTACCCTGTCCGTCGGCGATTCCTTTGCCACCATTCTCTCCACCATTGCTGTGTTGCGGAGTGAGGTCTCTGATGACAAGCACGACGAAGAACCTTCGGATTGCTCTGGCTATGCGAGGGGGCGTGAGCATGGCGGTGTGGATCGGCGGTGTCATCGCCGAACTCGATCTCTTGCGACGGGCATCGCTCGAGGTCGAGGGATTCAATTCGCCGTGCTCGTGCGGTGAGTGCGCGTGCGATGAATGCACATGCGGGAACGAGCCACGCGCCGAAGCGTGTGACTGCAAAGGTTGCTGGTCGAAGAAGTCCTTGTGTGCGTGCGTGACCTGCAGCAAACACTCGTTTCGCGGGCGTCGTGCGCAACACTATCGCTCGATGCTGGATGAGGCCGGCTACAAAAAGGTTGAATTCGACATTCTCGCCGGCGCCAGTGCCGGCGGTCTGAACGCAGTGCTGTTCGCGTTGGCGCAGTCGTACGGTGTCGCCACCGACGACATCGTTCTCGAAACCTGGCAGGACAACGGCGGACTCTGGGATCTGTTGCGTGACCCCGGAGTGACGACAGTGCCGTCGATTCTGAAGGGTGACGACCGATTTCTGCCCCTGGCAGCCGGTGCGATCACGGAGATCGTCAACGCGGCGACGTCGGGGCCACCGGCACGAGCCGCGAAGCCCGCAGCGGCAACCGAACACCTGACGGTGGAACTCGCCGCGACGCTTCTGCCCGACGCGCTTGAGCCCGCGCTGGGCAACCGTGCAGGTTTGAGTTTCGCACGACGACCCGGTGGCCTGACGAGTCGCTACACCAGCATTCCGGGCCTCAACGACACCGGAGATCCGTTGGCGTCGCTAACAGACGGCCGCGTCGTCAAGGTTGTCTCCTCCGACGGTGGAGCGCCGTCGGAGGTGCCAACGCCGCCCAGCGTGCAACTTCAGCGAATGGCGTTGGCGGCCCGCGCCACAAGCGCATTCCCCGGCGCCTTCGAGCCCGCGCCGGTCCAATCGATCATGGGCCCGCCGGCCGACGGCGTCCGACTCACACCCGAGGGGGACCCCACCGCACTTGGTTGGTGGTCGTGGCGCATATACAGAATGCGTGAGCGGCTCCGGATTCCACGCACAAACCTGGATCGACTCACCAACAGCCGTCGCGTGATGAACATGCATCCCGTATTTACGTATGCGCGCGGCGCACGCGCCGGCGCAGCGCGCACGGCATCGAGCCCAGCTGCTCATCAACCGGCCGTGCCCGTCGCCAAATCCCCCACGGGTACCACCGATCTCGGGCGGCCACGAGAAGTCTTCAACGTGGTCGACGGCGGGGTGTTCGACAACATCCCCATCGACCGAGCGGTACGCGCGATCCAACGTTCGGCGACCGACCAGCCGTCGGAGCGCTATCTGGTCTACCTGGACCCGCAGCCACCCGCACCCGTCTATCCGACGTCATCACCACCGCCAAATGCGCCCGATCGTGCTGACCACGGGGATCGATCCACGCCGACCATCAACTGGCTCCGCGGTATCACGGAGTCCCGGGCTCTGCAGAAACGAACCGAAACCGCGGCTGACGAAAGGCATCTCGTCGACAAGTACAACGCGAACAGTGCTGCTGTCGAGGGACGACTAGCCGCGCTGGCTGGTGTTCCGTTGGCGGCGTTGAAACGACAGTCGATCGACGGCTACTTCGCCGCACGAGTAGGCCGCGATACCGATCTGCTCACCGACTTCCTGCGCGACCCTCAACCTTGGTACAGCGCACCGCCATTCGGTGCCGTCGCCGTGCTGGACCTTTCGGAGACCGACGTCTCCAGCCTGTCTTGCGATCTCGCCTCCGCGTACAAGGATGCGGACGCCAAAAACTGCCTGGGAAAAGGTGATATCCAGGCGGCCATCGATGCCGTGATGGTTATGATCGCCTGGGTGCGGTGGCGTGAAACGTTCGATGCCACCGATGAGACGGGAGCGGTGAAGCGCAGACTTTATCGATGGCTCACTCTTCTCTACTACTATCGCCGCGAAACGGTTTTCCGACAGTTGATGCAGCCGGGCGGCACGCCCGGGGACGAGCCGCCATCGCTGAGTAAACGTCTCGCCAAAGGTCTGGTTTGCCAGAACGAAGTAATGATCTCGCAGGCAGAGATCGACGCGACGCGCGACGAGTCGGTGGCCGGCGACGCAGCGCTGTTCATCGCGCTGGCACCAGCTTCTCCGCCGCCGAATTCGACCAGGCCGCCGACGATCGGGCCGCTCCTGCTCCACATGTGGCCGGCTCTCGACGACCTACTTGCCTCTATCCGAGAGTGGCCCATATCCGTTCAGAGTGTCTCGAGCCCATCGATTTTCACTTCGGTCCACTCGTCCGACATCGACGCAGTCGGGCTTGCGCGTCTGTTTCTCAGCATCGGAATCCCCGGCAGTGCAACGCGGATTCGGTACTTCGAGATCACCGGTGACACGCGGGCAGACGGCCTCGAAGGGTTGTGCGTGGGACCAGCAGAGGATCGCGTGGATCTGGAGCCGCTTCGTGAGGCCGCGATTCAGAAGCAGGTGGAGTCCTGGGTCCGGAAGAACGCAGACCTGTCGAGGCTTCACCAGCAGATCAGTGACGACGTCAAAGCCACCCGCGAGCTGTCGCGCGCCGACATCAAGCTCGCCGGTACCGATTTGGCACGGTTCGCCGGGTTCCTCAATTCACGGTGGCGGGAGAACGATTGGTACTGGGGTCGTCTGGACGCGGCAACACGCGTACCGGCACTTCTGCAGCGTTCATCGGGTCGGGACGAAACGCCACCGTCCTCTGATGCGGTGACACGCCTGATTCTCCAAGAAGCGGATTGCCGGGGATATCGATCGCGTCCCACCGACGACCCACTGTCATCGCGACTCGAGAGGGTCGGCGGAGAGTCACTCGCAAACCTTTCGGCCACGTACAAATTCGCGCTCATCTCGCGCGCGTTGCCGTTGATTGCCCGGGGGTTGCAGCCCGAAACGGGTTCGGGTGGAGTTGTGGTCAATGTCCTCAAATGGATTGTTGCCGTTGTTCTTCGTCTCGTGATCGCGGTGGCGTCGCTGGTTGCCGATCCACTCCGACTGATTGCGGCTCTCGCCGTCGGTCTCACCGCGGCCGCCCTACTTGGACCGTCTCCGGCGTCGATTGTCGAACAGCGGGTTTTCGCGGGTCTGCTTCTGGTGGTCGGAGTGGTGATGGCCTGGCTCGGCTTCATGGTTTGGCGACGTTGGCGCAGGGTGGTTCGAGGATTCGCCACCGTCAGGCCCGGCAACACAGAGTGGAGCGACGTCATTGGCGCTTCGCGGCGGCGTGCCGCGAAGCGTTATGTCGCTGCCATGGTTGGCGGGGTCGTAATCGTTGTCTTATCAATTGCTTTCGGGCTGGTGTGGCCGCAGGCCTGGCGGCAGGTGGGCTGGGAGTTCATGGTTCTCTTGGTCGCCGCCGCCGCGCTGTTGACGTGGTGGTTGTACTGGCGGTCGGTGAGCGCGCAGCCGCACCGCCGACCGCCGCCAGGTCGGATCGGGACGCTGATCGCGACCGGCGTCCTGTATGCAATGGCGGCGGTTGCCACCTCGATCACCCCGTCTCGCGATGCTGATTCGTCACCGATGAGCTGTTCCATCCACCTTGCCGAAGCCACTGCGCGGCAGGGCCTCTGGACATCGCGCACACTGATCGTAGTTCTGGCCGTCGTCGCACTGACCTTGGTCAGCTTCTGGGGTTGGACGCCGTGGTACTGGCTGCTTTCGGTTTCCGCGTTGCTGATCGGCGCCGCGATCGCTGTCGTCAAACTGCTGGACAGCCATGGATGCATGGAGAGCGGTTTCGTCGATCTCCTCCCGTTTGTCATCTGGCTCGTCGGAGTCGGCCTCCTGCAGCAGTGCGCAATACCGCTCAGTACCGACTTGTTGACGGCAACCGGGTGGCGCGAGTGGCTTCGAGTTCGCCAAGATCTCCTACAGCGCATCGCAATAGATTGCCGCGCATGGAAACGCGCATGGTGGCCACCCAGAGATCGCCCCGGCGACCTCGGCACTCGAGGGTGAGATTGGCTTTGCGTGTGCTCTCCACCGCGACCTTGATTGTCGACTGAATGGTCGGGAATATCGCTGAGTTATCCATTCGCACATCAATTGACGCCCACACGTACTCAGGCAAGCATCACCCGACGCGGTAGCCCAACACCCCCCGGGCAAATCCGACGTAGTCGGCCACCAACAAGTCGACGTCGGCCCCGTCGCGCAGCCACCAGCTGATCCCGTTCATCAAATCCAGCACGGCGATCGCCGACTGTCCCGCGTCGCGGACCACGAACTCCCCGGCCCGGGCACCCGCGGCGATCACGTCGCGGACGCGCCGCTGGTAGTACTTCCGATGGTCCTTGACGACGGCCCGATGCTCCGGCAGCAGCGCGGACATCTCACGCAACGACACGAGATGCTCCACCCGATGTTCGGCCAGATGGCGCACGTGGATCTCCACCAGACGCACCAGCCGCTCGGCCGGCGACCCGGCCTCATCCAACACCAGCAGATGCTCCAGCGGGTCCTTGGTCATCCGCAACGCGATCGCGTAGAGGATCTCTTCCTTCGAGTGAAAGTGGTTGTAGAGACTGGCGCCCTTGATGCCGACGGCCTGCGCGATGTCGCGCATTCCGACGCTGGCATAACCATGCTCGGCGAAGTAGACCGCGGCTGCGGTGACGATCTCCTCGCGCCGCACCGAGGTGCGCGCCGCCCGCCGATCACCCTCCGGTAGCGGCACCGCCCGATCCATCGACATCAACTCTCTCCGTACTGCCTCCGCAATTCCCGCTTCAACAGTTTGCCCTGCGGGTCGGTCGGCAGCTCGGCCAACAGGTGCACCGTCTTCGGCACCTTGAACGAGGCCAGATCACCGCGGCAGAACTCGCGCAGTTCCTCGGCGGTCGTCGTCGCCCCATCCTGGAGCACGATGAACGCGGTCACCGCCTCCGACCAGTACTCGTCCGGAAGCCCGACCACGGCGGCGCGCATGACGTCGGGATGGCTCTGCAGTGTCCGTTCGACCTCCTGCGAGGACACGTTGTAGCCGCCCGTCTTGATCATGTCCTTGCGGCGGTCCCGGAAGAACAGGTTGCCGTCGTCGTCGACCCGGACGATGTCGCCGGTGTGCACCCACCCGTCGGCCAGCACGGCTGCGGTGCGTTCCGGGTCGTTGTGGTAGCCGAGCATCACCGACGGTGTGCGGCAGAGTAATTCACCCTCGGTCGCGTCGTCGCCGTTGGCGTCGACGACTCGGATCTCCAGATGTCCCACCGGCTTGCCGATCCAGGTCGGGTCCTGGTCGGGGACGTCCTCGAGGCGTTTGAACCAGCCCACCGACCCCAGCTGGGTCAGCTCGGACTGGCCCCAGTAGGTACCCCACACCGACGACGGTGTGGCATCGGCCCACGCGTCGACCGCGAACGGCGACACCTGCCCGCCATAGGTCAGACACCGTCGTACCGTGCCGACCGTGTCCGCCCCGAAATCGGGGTGACCGGCCAACGCGATATAGAAGGTCGGGGTCTGCGCGAGCACCGAAATCTGTTCGTCACGAATCGTTTTCAACGATTCGCCCGGATCGACCGACGCTGGCAACACCAGGGTCGCGCCCAGCAGGGTCAGCGACGTGAGCGACCCGATACCGGCGATGGTGTGAAACGGCATGATGTACAACCACACATCGTCGGGCAGGCAGCGCAGTCCCCACATCATCGCCGGGGCGGTGGAGATGAGGAAGTTGCGGTGCGCGATCTGCACGCCCTTGGGTGCCGACTCGGTGCCGCTGGTGTAAACGATCATCGCGAGGTCGTGCTCGTCGACCTCGGCTGTCGGCTCCACATCCGACGCCTCGGCCATCAAGTTGTGAAATGACGGCCATGGTGAGTCCGTCGCATCGCTGACGACGACCACGCGGGCGCCGGCTTCGGCAGCGATCGGTCCCGCGAGGGCCGCGTTCTCCGCGGCGACCACCAGCGCCGCCGGGCGCAGGTGCCCGATCTGCTGGGTGATCTCCCGCTCGCCGAAGAGGGGACTGATCCCGGAGTAGAACGCGCCGATCTTCAACGCCCCGTAGTAGGCGACGACACTTTCCACCCGGTTGCGGCTCATCACCGTGACACCGTCGCCCAGGCCGACGCCCAGGTCGAGTAGGACGTTCGCGAACCGGTTGGCGAGCAGGTCGAGTTCACCGTAGGTGGTGGCGTGGCGGGTGCCGTCGGCGCCGTAGGAGATGATCGCGGGCTTGGTGCCGTGTGACTGCGCCAGCCGCCGGAGTTGGTCGCCGATGGTCGCGCGGCCCAGCATCGACGTCTGTGCCTCGGTGAGGGACCGGTGAGCGACGTGGCTGGCCGGTGCACTCATGCGAACATCGGTTTGTCGAAGGTGTCCAAGAAGGCGATCTCGTCGACCGGAGTGCGAGTGAGCTTGCTGGGGAAGCCATCTCGCGGATAGCCGACAGCGACATGAGCAGCGGTGAGGTAGCCGTCCGGGATGTGCAGCAACTCCTTGACCGCGGGTTCCTCGGCGCACAGCAGGGTGGTCAGCGCCGACGCCACACCGTGCTCCCGAAGCGCCAGGGTCAGATTCTGCACGGTCGGGTAGATCGATGCGCCGCCGACGACGCTCAGCCGCCCCAGTTCGTGGTCGGTGGGATGCAGCCCCTCCAGCTCGGCGCACACCACGATCATCACCGGCACCTCGCCGAGGTGATGGGCGAAGTCGTTGGCGCTCTCCACCGTTTTCGGCACCGCGCCCACCGCCTTGCTGCCTTCCTGCACCGCTGCGTAATACGCCTCCCAGTACGGCAGATACAGCTCGGCGAGCCGCTTCTTGGTGGCGTCGTCGCGCACCACCACCCACCGGACCGGCTGGCGGTTGCCGCCTTGCGGACCGAAGCGGGCATGGTCGAACGCCTGATAGAGCACCTCGTCGGAGACGTGCTTGTCGCTGAAGTACCGGCACGTGCCGGTCGACCGCATGGCTTCGCTGAGTTCCATCACCACTCCTCCTCCATTGGCACTAACCGCAGTTAGCATGATGTACCTCACACTGCATCAGCCGTGATGTGGTGTCAAGCACTTGCGTCACAGGTCTGTGCAGGCGTTGACGGCCGATGGCTAACCATGGTTAGCATGGGTCATGGTCTCCACCGCAACCTCTGCCGCCGGTCGGGCTGCCGCCGATGTCGACCGCCTGCGACACGCGGTGGCAGCCGGCAACATTCCCACGCTGATTGCGGTGCTGGTCGAGCTGACCGGCGACGAGCGGTGGCTGTCCGACCGGTATCGCCCCACCCGCCCGCGCGGCATGGACGACAACCGGACCGGGGGACTGGACCCGGCGGTTCGGGACGAGATCACCACCGCCGTCGTCGACGCGGTTCGTACCTGGGATGCGGCCGGCCGGCCGGTGCGTCGCCGCCTCGATGAGGACACGATCGCCGCCATCCTCGACTTCACCGCCGGTGAGCCCGTCCCGCATGAGTTCACGCCGATGATGGCCGACATCGTGCACGGCGCCACCCACGCGACGGTCGACACTCAAGATCCGGACGCGGTCGAGCATTTGTCGGCGATCGTGATCGGCGCCGGGGTGGCGGGCATGATGATGTCGGTGCGGTTGACCGAGCTCGGCATCGAGCACACCGTGCTGGAGAAGAACGACGAGGTCGGCGGATCCTGGTGGGAGAACCGTTATCCCGGCGCGGGCGTCGACACGCCGAGCTACCTGTACTCGATCTCTGGGTTCGAACACGACTGGTCGACGCACTTCGGCAAGCGCGACGAGGTGCAGGACTACATGCAGGCCTACGCCGATCAGCATCGGCTACGCGAGCGGATCCGATTCGGCATGGAAGTCGATACCGCCACCTACGACGCCGGGTCCCAGCAGTGGACGGTCACCGCGCGGGACCGGGACGGCACCACCCACACGCTGCGGGCACGGCTGCTGATCAGTGCGGTCGGACTGCTCAATCGACCGAAGATCCCCGATCTTCCGGGCCTCGACACCTTTGCCGGGCCGCTGTTCCACTCGGCGCAGTGGCCGGCCGAACTCGACGAACCCGGTGCGCTCGACGGCAAGCGGGTGGCGATCGTCGGATCGGGCGCCAGCGCCATGCAGATCGGGCCGGCCATCGTCGACACAGTGAAGTCGCTGACCGTCTTTCAACGCTCCCCGCAGTGGATCGCCCCCAACGACGACTACTTCGCGCCCGTCGGCGACGATGTGCACTGGCTGATGGATCATTTGCCCGGGTATCGCGAGTGGTATCGGGCGCGGCTGTCCTGGATTTTCAACGACAAGGTGCACCCGACCCTGCAAGTTGACCCGGACTGGTCCGAGGAGACCGCGTCGATCAATGCCGCCAACCATGGCCATCGGGGGTTCTATCTGCGCTACCTGACCGAGCAACTCGGTGACCGCCAGGACCTGATCGAGCTGTCCACCCCCGACTACCCGCCCTTCGGCAAACGGATGCTGCTCGACAACGGCTGGTATGCGATGCTGCGCCGGCCCAACGTCGAACTCGTGCCGCAGGCGGTGCGCGAGGTCACTCCGACCGGGCTGATCGACACCGACGGTGCCGCACGAGAATTCGACATCGTCATCCTCGCCACCGGCTTCCACAGCGACCGGTTCCTGTACCCGATGGAGGTGCGTGGCCGCAGTGGCCGTTCGACGGTGCAGGCGTGGGGCGATCACGACGCGTACGCCTACCTCGGCATCACCGCGCCGGACTTCCCGAACCTGTTCATCCTGACCGGACCCAACACCGCACTCGGCCATGGCGGCAGCTTCATCACGATCCTCGAATGCCAGGTTCGGTATGTGGCAGCGGCGATTTCACTGATGGCACGTAAGCATCTCGGTGCGCTCGAGGTCCGCGGCGACGTCACCACCGACTACAACCGGGCGGTCGACGACGCGCACGCCCGGATGGTGTGGACGCATCCGGCGATGAGCAACTGGTATCGCAACGATGCCGGCCGCGTGGTGGCGGTGTTGCCGTGGCGGATCGTGGATTACTGGCGGATGACGCGTGATGTGGACCGCGGCGACTTCATGACAGAGGTCGTACCTTGATGTCGTCGAAGCGGATGTTGGCGTTGTCGCCGCGCAGCCCGATCCCGCCAGCTGCGCGAATCGGCGCGCATCCCATGCCGGTGTCGGTCGCGCGAAGCGTGTAACCGTCTCGCCGGGCGATGATTTCGACCGACCCATCCGGGAGATTGCGCACGGTGGCCGATACGTCCTGCCACTTCTTGAACGGGATAGGTGCTCCATGCACCTCGTTGGCGAGGTCGAAATAGGTTCCGCCGTTCTCGTCACCGCCAGGGCATTTCTTCTTGATCACGAGGACGCCGTCGCGGCGGTCGACGCTCACCGCGTATAACTCGCGGTCGGACTGGTAGCGCAGCCAGACGTGCGCGCCGTCGTAGTCCTGTTCTGGCGTCCGCGCGGTCTCGACGAGTTCGTCGATCCGCAGGCGCATCGTGACGGCCACGTCGCCAAATCCGCGTTCCTTGGACACCATTCGAAACACCGCCGACCCGGTGCCGCCCGGTGAGCGTCCATCGTCCGGGGTCCCGGTCCATCCGACGTTCTCATCGCGATACAAGGTTCCGCTGGTGATGAGCCAGGGCGAATCTGGTGCGGTGCGTGACTTCTCCGACGCGATCACGCCGTCGGGGCCCGAGAAGTTGTCATCCAAGTTGCCCTCATCCGATCCGGTCGAACATGCGGCCAGGGTTATCGCGGTGACGGCGATGACGGCCCGCAGTCGGTTCATCGCACCTCGAGGTTCGCGATGCGCGGCGCCGGGCTCGTTGGGTGCAACCGAATCCCGGACAACGCAACTCCGCCCGCTGCTCCGGGAAATCCTTGTGAGACACGGAAAGTAGCGATTCTGACGCCATCGATCAGGACGGAGATCCGGCCGTTTCGGACGGCGATCTCGGCGTGGTACGACGATGCGGGCGGCAGCGCCCCGGACTGAACTGCGTGCGGACTGCCGGCATACACGATCTGGTAGCTCCCGCTCCCGACAGTGACCTCCACCTGGTGAGACGGATCGCGGGACAGCGCGATCAGCCCGGTGGACGTGCCGTCGCCCGGTGCGCTGAACCCGCGCAGGTCGGCGCTCACCGTGTAGTCACGCCACATGCTGGTCTTGTCGGGCGCGAATCGGCTGGACACGTAGGTGTGTGCACCCGGGCCGAATTGCACTTCGTTTGCGGCAACGGCACGTAACTCGGCTCCGTCGGCCGTGCGCCAGTCGTCGAGACGCTTGAAAGGGCGGGCGGCGGGGGGATTAATCGGGCTCGCGCCGACCAGCCGTCCCACCCAACTCTCGAGTGATACGTCGGTGGTGATGTCCATGCGGTCCAGATACCGGTCGGTGAGATCGCTGATGGTCGTCGTCGCGACGGTGTCCGGGCTGTCCAGCATTGCCGCTTGGAACAGTTCGTTCACGACGGCATTGAGGACTCCCGGTTCGGTCGTCGCGGTGGGCGGATACTCCTCGTGGGACGAGAAGGGAAATGCGAGGAATGCAGGTTCGGGCAGCCCGTGCTCGACAAGCGTGCGCTCGGAAGCGACGAGATCACGCCTGACGCGGTCGCGGTACTCGTCGGGCGACTCGAAGCGGTTCTGGCCGGACAGGAACCGATGGCTGGTCAGGAACGGGCCCTCGGCACCGGCTGCATCGATCGGGACCTGGCCGTGTCCGGCGTCGGTGTGCGAGCCGAAGTCCCAGCGGCCGCTCGAGTGAAGCTGGGCAATGTGATCCCAGGTCATGTAGTACGGGGCGTGCGTGCCGACCGACCCGGTGATGACGTAGGCGATGGCGTGCTGGTTGTTGCGCGCGAGAATCGGGTCAGCATATCGCCACACCCCGGTCGTACCGTCGTCGAAACTGATCATCACACTGTGCGGCGGAAGCGGGGTCCCGTGTAGCCAGGCGGACAGTTGCGCGGCGGTGACCGTTGTCCAGCCCGCGTCGGCCAACAACTGCATCTGGGCGGCGAAGACCTCCGGTGTCACGGTGTAGCGACTGTTGTTGTGGCCGATGTCGTGATAGGTGAGGATCAGTGGCGATGACTGTGTACTCGTCTCGGCCGCAGTGAGTTTCGCGACCAACTCCGGATTGCTGGGATTCGCGACGGTGGTGACCTGTTCGAGAGGCTTGTTCATCTTGTTGGCCGCGTGTGCCACCTGCCATGCGGCCGGAACAATGAGGAAGCCGACAACGATCATCACCAGTGCGACCGGTATGAGTGGCCGGGTGAGTCGCCCGCTCATCGGGTGCCCCACTTGGAGTCTCGGATGGTGAGCACCGCGTACGGCAACTGCCACGCGAGGATGACGGTGTAGAACACGGTGAAATAGATTCCGCGGTACCAGTGCGGGTCGCCCTTGTGTAGCCAGTAGTAGAGCCCGTAGATCAGGGACATCAGCGTGACCCCGCCGAGGTACCAGTACGGCAGCTGACTCGCGAAGGTCGGCTGTACGACAAACGCGCGAAACAGCACCTGGGGCGCCATGAACGGCAGCAGGAAGCCGAGGTAGAACATCGCCGCCATGACAGGGGGCTTGCGCCACATCACCTTTGACGCCCGAGCTGATTCTCGCAGCCAGCTCTTCTTCCAGCGCAGCTGTTGTCGCAGGAACTTGCGCAGTTGGTCGGGAACTTCGGTGTACGCCTGGGCGTCGGGCGCATACAGCACGCGCCAGTTGGGCAGCAGGAAATTGGTGAGGCTGCGATCGTCACCGAAAGTGCTGTCCTGACCGAGGAATTGCTGATTGGACCACTTGTCGAGGACCGGGTCGACCGCGGCGCGGCGGTAGCCGGAAAAGCAGCCGGAGCAGCAGGTGACCGAGCCGAACAATGCCTCGGCCGACTTGTACACGCGGAAGGCGATGTAGTACTGCATCGCCTGCATGCGGGTGAGGATGTTGGTGTCTGCGTTTGCGACGTCGGTGTGACCGGCGGCGGCACCCACGTCGGGATCGGCGAAGTAGGCGACCAACTTTCGCACCGCTTCGGGTTGGACCTGCGAGTCGGAGTCGATGAAGACGAAGATCTCCGAGTCGGCATCGGCTGCGATTCCGGCCGCCATGGCGTGTCGCTTCCCGCGGTTCACAGGTTGTTCGACGACGGTCAGTTCCGGATATTCGGCTGCCACTTCGTAGATTCGAGCGAGGGTGTCGTCGGTCGATTTGTCGTCGACCACGACAACCCGCAGCCGGCCGGCCGGGTAGTCGACAGACAGGCAGGAACGCAGGGTTTCGGCGATCACCGGCTCGTTGAACGCCGGGACCACGATTGCGACAGTGGGCGTGTAGGTGGCTGCAGTCGCCGGAAGCCGCGGTCGATAGAGCAGTGCGAGCCCGAATCGCGAGAGGATGAAGACGGTCACCAGCAGGCTGTACACGGCCCACACCGGTTCGGTGAGCAGGAAGCTGTACGACAGCAGCTTGACCGCGCAGATGACAACAACCAGGAACATGATGACACCCACCAGCGCCCCACGCCGGGAGCCGGTAGGACGGCGATGCGGCGCCGGCGCGTCTGGCAGTGTGTGCTGCTCAGCGCCAGTCATGATGTCGGACAAGGGATTCTCCTGATACTGGAAAGCGCTCGACTAGAGCAGGTGAGTACGCGCAGTGCGTGCAAGCCGGTGGGTGGTGTCCAACACGAGCGCCGAATCGTCGATCCACGAGATGTCGGCGTCGGGGTGCAGCGTGTGCACCACCACGAGATCCCAGTCGTCATCGTCGGGCTCGGTCTCGCCGTCCATCAGGCCCGTACTCGTGATGATCTGGGGTACAAGCGGATCGAAGTACGACACCATCGCGCCGTACTCGGTCAGGCCGTCGATGATCTCGAGTGCGGGCGACTCCCGCACGTCCGCGACGCCCGGCTTGTAGGCGACACCGACGACGAGTATGCGCGAATCACGCAGCGATCGACCCGAATCCCCCAAGACCTCCCGCGCACGCGCGATGACCTCGCGCGGGCGAGCCGCGATGGCCGACATCGCGGCCTCCACCACTCGAGAGGTTGTCCGGCGGGACCGGAGATGCCACAGCAGATAGTGCGGATCACACGGGATGCAGTGGCCCCCGACGCCGGCGCTTGGGTAAAACGGCATGTAGCCGTACGGCTTGGTTGCCGCCGCAGAGATGACCTCCATAACGTCGATCTTCAGCTCGCGCGCAGCGTCGGCGAACTCGTTGGCCAACGCGATGTTGACCGCGCGGAAGGAGTTTTCCACGAGTTTGGTCATCTCGGCGGCTTCCGGCGACGACACCATGTGTAGGGATGCTGCGGTGTGCTCGACGAGAGCGGCGGCGTGCCGACTACATTCGGCTGTCACGCCGCCGAGTACGCGGGGCGTGAGTTCGGGGTTGTGCGCGGCAACGCCCGGATCGATCCGCTCGGGGCTGAATGCGATGAAGACTTCTCTGCCGGGTTCAAAACCTCGGTCCTTCAACGGTTTCACCAGGAGGTCGGCAGTGCATCCCGGATACGTTGTCGACGTCAGGACGATGGTCTGTCCGGCGCGCGCATGCTCTACGACCGTGGAGCAGGCGGCGGCCAGTGCCGTCAGGTCGGGTGTCATGTGACTGTCGACGGGGGTGGGTACGCAAATCACGATTCCGTCGACGGCACTGAGGTGACTCGGTTCGGTGGTCAGATGAAGAGACTGGTCACTCAGTGCGGTTTCGAGCCGGCGGATGTCGCGTGGAAGGAGGTCGACCGCCGCCTTCTTGATGGCCATCAGTCGGGTCTCGTCCACATCGAGTCCGACCACCTCGGCGTCGGCCTCGGCAAGTGACAGTGCTGTCGGCAGCCCGACGTAGCCCAGTCCCACCACCGCGACTTGGCGGCGTTGCCGAATGCCGGCGACTGTGTTTTGGGCATGAGACGCCGAGGCATCGCGGTACGTCACGTCGTTCACCTCTGATGATTGAGAGTGCCTGCATTTGAGCACGGCACTTCTCAGAACCGACAAGTGAGACGCGTGCGTCCCAGACAGTACCAGATTGTGTTAGCGGTTTGCTATAGTACATCCGGACTCGGGTTCGGTTATATCGGAAATGCTACGCAGGCGAAGTGGCGATTGGACCGACAAATGCCGCCCCGTGACGTACGCCCGGAGCACGTTGCTGACTACGAGCGGTTGACTTGCCGCCCGCGTGTTTGAGGGCTACTGCCCCGTCGGCAACCCAAAAGCGGCGAGAATCGTTCGCGTCCACAGCTTCTGCCCGGCCGCCGTCGGATTGCCGTCAGTGCCGGCGACGGCCGACAGCCCAGCCGCATCGGTCGGGAAGGCGGAGTACACGTCGATCACCTGAACACCCTCGGCGTCCATCGCCGCGGCGTAGCCGGCCATCTGGTCCGACGACGCGGCGCCCGGCGTCGGGTTCTGCTTGATCACCGCGATGTCGGCGTTGGGATATTTCTGCTTGAGCTGATCGATCAACGGCTGAACCTGTGTCGCCAGCGGCTTGTTCGCATCCTCGGTGTGCCCGAAGTTCAGCAGGATCAGATCCGGGGTCACATCGGTCGCGATCATGGTGTCGAGATGCTGCTGCGTGTAGGCGACGTCCTTACCGGCCGCACTCGCATTCCAGTATCCGACCGGACCGTTCTTGCCGTCGCCGAGCCCGACCATCGCGCCGTAGCTGCCGGTCGTCGGGTTCCAGAACTTGGTGGCGACCGGGCGGTCGAGGTTCTGGCTGATCGCGGTGCCGAGCGCGGGGGCCCAACCGTCCTTCGCCGAGCCGCTGCCGTCACCGAGCAGGACGAGAGTCTTCGGAGTACTGGGGTTGGCCTTGGCGTCGTCGATGAAGCTGACGGTCGCGGGGGTCGCGGGTGCGGCCGCCGGCGCGCTGGTCATGGCCGCGTTGGACGACGAACTGGTCGGCGCGGTCCGATTCGACGAAATGATCAACCCGACGACCAACACGACGACGCACACGGCCATCACAATCCACGCCCACAGCGGAGCAGACCGGTAGATCCGGTTGACCACATTCGACATTGCGCGCATCTCTCCCGACTCGAACGTCCCAGGTCATCTTCGTGTCGGTGACGCCAGAATTCTCGAAACTGTATCCGACGCAGTCACCATAGCGGGCATCCACGGGACAGGTGCAAGCCGACGATGGTGGTCGGCGATCAGCAGTCGCTGGTGACGGGGCGGCCAACCACCCGATCGTGCATCCACGTGGCCATCTGTGGGCCGGGGTCCAGCGAATGTCCTTGTCCATCACGGCGAATGCGCTGCAGCCGATCGCCGAGCCCGCAGCCACGCGCCAGTGTGACTTCCATCACGTCCACCGGGATGACGTCGTCCGCGCTGCCGTAGATGGCCAGGATCGGCACATCCGTGCGCACCTTCGGTAGCGCATCCGCACCCAAATCGGCGCTCAGCCCGTCGGCCTTGCCGGCGGTCACCGTCAGCACCGAGGGCGCGGGTGGGCTCACCTGACCGGCGAGCGCGGTCTTCCCGTTCGTACACGAGGGAGCTGCGGGAAAGCGGCCTGGGTCTGTGCCGCCGACCGGTTCGGCGGTGTCGCCGCGCTGTGCTTGTTCCACACCCGCGACGAGCAGGGGATAGAGGTAGCGCTGTGCCACCGTCAATGACGACGTCTGCGCCCGGTCCACCAGATATCGCCCGTCGAGCAGGGGAGACACCGCGACCGCGCCGACCAGGTCGCCGCTGTCCTTCCCGTACGACGCATACGTTTCGGCCGTCGACCACGCGGCCGCCCCACCCTGCGACGCGCCGACGGCCAGCCACCGTGTTCCCACGGTCGGTTCGATCGACCGTGCGGCACGGACCGCGTCGATCACGTTGTAGGCGGCCGTGCGGGGTTCGAGGTAGGGGTGCGGCTGCGGCTCGTCGGTGCGCAGGCCCAGACCTTGGTAGTCGGTCGTGACGACCGCATAGCCGGCGTCGAGTAAGCTGCGGACGGCGTGCAGGTCGCCGAACATGTCCGGCTGATCGGACGGGCCGCAGTCGCGGGTGATGCCGGTGGTGCCGTGCGCGTAGGCGATCAGCGGCCAGCCACCGGCCGGTCGTCCGGCGCGGGGCACAAAGACCGCTCCACTGACCGTGGTGGCCGCCCCGGTCACCCCGGACACCGAGCGGTAGACGATGCGGGTGGTCCGCGTGCCCGCGGGCAGCGCCGGCGCCCAGGCATCGAGGCCGGGTTCGTAGCTCATCACCTGGCCCCGGTCCTGTTCGGCGGTCGCGCTCATCGCCGGCGAGCTCGTCGTGTCGGTGGGCGAATGCGACGGTGAGCACGCGGCAGCGATGGCTGCCGTCACGCACACCACCCCGACCCGGACCCACCGAATTCTCACCGGATGACGGTAACCGCTCCGCCACCGACAGGAGTCCCTGGGTTTGCGTTGGCGTATCCGGTAGTTGATTCTTTTAACTTGTGGATGTCGTTGCGGGGGTGCGTGGCATCGGCGCCACCGCGTCGATGCCACCGGCCGACGCCGACACCGCGGACCTCGAGCAGACCGGCGCCACGACCATCGTGCGACGTCGAGGGGCCGAACCGCCTGCAGCCGAATCGAATCCGCTCGCGGTCAGAGCACCCGACGACGACGAGGTCTACGCCTATCTCGGCCCGCAGATGCGGTGGGTGCAGCTGTTCCTGATCGCCGCGTTCGTGCTGGCCGGGTGGTCGTTGTTCGTCTTCGCCATGGGCCATCCGTTGTTGTTGCCGGTGCTGATCGTGTTGGCCCTCAATGTGATTGGCACCACATTTTCTACGGTGACCGGGGTGAACTCGAGGCGCATCACCTGGCGGTCGCACCAGGAGACGGTGGCCGGGTGGCAGCCCGCCGACGACGACTATCCGAGCGTCGACATCTTCCTCCCCACCTGCGGTGAGAGCCTCGACATCCTCAACAACACCTACCGCTACGTCAGCGAACTCGCCTGGCCCGGCCGGGTGCGGGTCTACGTGCTCGACGACGCCGACCGCGACACCGTCGCCGAGCTCGCCGCCGACTACCGATTCCGCTACATCGTCCGACACGACCGCGGACACCTGCGCAAGGCCGGCAACCTGCGGCACGCCTGCACGATCAGCGACGGCGAGTTCATCGTCATCTTCGACGCCGACTTCTGCCCGCGACCCGATTTCCTTCAGCACCTCGTGCCCTACCTCGACGACCCGTCAGTCGCCATCGTGCAAAGCCCCCAGGTCTTCGCCACCACCGTCGCGATGAACTGGATTCAGCGGACCGCCGGCGCCACCCAGGAGTACTTCTATCGATGGGTGCAGCCCTCGCGCGACCGGATCGGCGCGGCGAACTGCGTGGGCACCTCCGCGGTCTACCGGCGCAGCGCGCTCGAGGAGGTCGGTGGCTTCGCGGCCATCGAGCACAGCGAGGATCTGCACACCGGCCGTCATGTCCAGCGCGCCGGCTACAACATCCGGTATGTGCCGGTGGTGCTCTCCCGGGGGCTGTGCCCGACCGACCTGGCCGGCTTCCTCAATCAGCAGTACCGGTGGTGTCAGGGGTCGCTGTCACGGCTCACCAAGACCGAGACGGTGATCGACCGTCCGCGCCGGTTGAGCGTCCGGCAGTTCCTCGCGCTGTGGGCCGGCATCCTCTACTACCTCACCACCGCGCTCAATGTGTTCTTGCTGTTCCTGCCGGGGATCATCATGGCCGCGTTTTTCCCCGACGACGTGCAGCCGCGACAGCTGGTGCCGTTCCTGCTCGGCCTATGGGTGTACGTGGTGCTGTTCCCGATGGTGTCCCAGACACGGTGGCGATTCGAGGTGCTGCGGATTCAGTTGGCGTACAGCTTCGCTCACGTGGTCGCCATCTGGCACAAGATCTTGGGACGCGAGATCGGGTGGGTGCCGACCGGCGCGATCGGCAAGTCGAACCGGCTGGCCCGCTCGATCGCCGTCCTCGGGGTGGTCTCGCTCGGCGGATCGCTGGCGGCGTTCTGGGTGTTCATCATCCGCGACGTCCGCCAGGTCGGGCTGTGGCCGTTTTTCATGATGCTCGGCTTTGTCCTGGCCTACACCTATCTCGCCGGGCCGCTGCTGGTCGAGTTCGTCAAGGTGCTGCTCCCCAGTGAAGAGGCCGCACCGGTGATGGAATTGCCGGTCCGTCGACTGCGACGCCATGCCCTGGCCTACGACGACCGCCCCCAGCTCACCGACCGTCGCCCGATCGGACCGAACTGGAATCGCATCACCGTGTGGGAGGTCATCGGCTGGACCTCGGCGATCGGCTTCATCGCTGCACTCGCCCTCGGCTGGTTCGACATCATGCTGCCGTGGGACGTTTCGTGACCCTCGCTGAAATGTCGCCACCGACCACCGACCGTCAGCCGAGCAGCGCAACCTTTTTCGACGACATCGCCGGACTCCGCGGGATCGCAGTCCTCCTCGTCGTCCTGTTCCACGCGCACGTCCCGTTCATCGACGGCGGATTCATCGGCGTCGACGTCTTCTTCGTGATTTCCGGCTTCCTTATCACGCGGCTGCTGGTCCGCGAGTACGAGCGCCGAGGCACGGTGTCGTTCAAGGGTTTCTACGCCCGCCGCGCCCGACGCATCATTCCGGCGGCCGCACTGGTGATCGTGGTGTCGATCATCGGTGCCGCGCTGACGATGCCGCTGCTGAAGGTGTTCAAGCAGGCCATCGACCTCCTGGCCGCTGCCGCGCAAATGGCCAACTGGCACTTCATCGCTCAGAACGCCGACTACCTGTCCGGCTCGATCGACGGCAGCCTCGCCACCCACTTCTGGTCGCTGTCCATCGAGGAGCAGCTGTACTTCGTTTGGCCGCTCACGGTGTTCGCGGCGGCCGCGCTGGTGTCGCGCACCCCGCTGCGCCGGTATCTGTCCATGCGCATGGCCGTCGGCATCGTCGTCGGATTGATCTCGGCCGCATCCTTGTTCGCCGCCGTCCGCCTCACGTCGACGGACCCGTCCCTCGCCTACATGGCCACCCACACCCGCGCCTGGCAATTCGGCGCCGGCGCCCTCCTCGCCGTTGTCGCCCCCGCCCTCGTCGGCCACGGCCGCACCGCCAAACTCACCACCCCGCTGGCCTTCACCCTCGGCTGGCTCGGCCTGGCCGGCCTCCTCTACGGCGCCTTCGCCATCACCCCCCAAACCCCTTACCCCGGCACCGCCGCCCTCCTCCCCACCGGTGCCGCCGTCCTCATCATCGCCGCCGGCCAGATGTTCCATTCGACCCTTGAGCCCGTCGAAAGGCCCACCGCGACGCCCCCCTCCGCTGGTCGAGTAGCACCCGGAGCGCTAGCGGAGGGAGCGTATCGAGACCCCCAGCCGGAGCCAGCCAGCGCACACCCCCCGCTCCCTGAGCAGCCCGCGAGCGCAGCGAGCGTGCGTGTCGAAGGCACGGACCCCACGCCCCCTGACCACCCCGCGAGCCCAGAAACGCGACCTTCCCCGCTCCCTGAGGAGCCCGCGAGCGCTAGCGAGCGTGCGTCACGAAGGGTCGCCGCAACCAGGCTCCTCACCACCCTCACCCCCACCACCCTCCTCGCCCTCCCGTCCCTCCGCTTCCTAGGCCGAATCTCCTACGCCTGGTACCTCTGGCACTGGCCGGCGATCGTCCTCTTCGAACAAGCCACCGGTATCTCCGCCTGGCCAGCCCTCCTAGCCGTCTCCGTGGTCTCATTCCTCATAGCCACCGCCTCAACCCTCTGGTTCGAAGAACCGATCATCGCCAACCGCGAACTCCGCCGAAACACCTCCGCATCCATCTCCGTCGGCATCACCGGCCTCGTCGTCGCACTAGCCGTCACGATGACCGCCGGCATCCTCACGGTGAAGGTAGCCAGCCGCGACACTGTCGCGAACGCGGCGTTGACCTACCAATCTGTTTTCGGCACCGACAACCAAACGACATCAGGTGCCGTGGTGCCCAACCCCTTCCAGGCCTACGACGACCGACCCTCACCCAACGAGTGCCTCCTACCGGTCAGCCAGCGGACACCCACCAGGTCGTGCACATTCGGCCCCGACGACGGAATCCCCGTGGTGCTCTTCGGCGACAGCCACGCCGAGCAGTGGGTCGAGTCCATCCGGGAGATCGGCTCCAACCACAACTGGCAAATCCACCAGTTCACCAAGGCCGCCTGTCCGGCACAGAATCTGCCGCCGCACGGCATGCCCGATCCCTACGCCAAGCAGGATTGCGTTGACTGGCGCCGAGATTCGCTCGAGCAGATCGCCGCACTGCACCCGAAGATCATCATCGTGTCGTCGCTCTCGACCTACGTGCCATCGAAGGCGATGGCCGAGACGGCATGGAACGACACACTCACCACCCTGCGCGCCACCGGAGCGCGGCTGGTCTACATCGCCGACACCCCATACCCGAACTTCCAAGTGGCCGACTGTATGTCGGGGTCACTCGACAACTGGAGCAAGTGCGACTTCGCGTTCGACGACGTGCCGCGTTTCGAGCCGGTGCTTGAGATGCCGGCCGGGCGGGGAAAGCGGAGGATTGTCACGATCTCGGTGAATGATCTCCTGTGCCAGGGCAATACGTGCTTTCCGGCGCGCAACAAGATCATGTTCTATCGGGACGAGTCGCATCTGACGGCGACTGCGGCGAGGGTGTTGGAGCCGGCGCTGGTGAATCGGTTGGATGCGGCGGGGTTTGATTATCGGGCGGGGTGATGACCGACAATGACATCGGCGAGTCAAACTTCCTGAATCCGAATTACTTCTACCGTCGTGAGTCAGCCATTCAATTGCTGATTCAACTGCCGTACGATCTCTTCTCGGCACGACTCGAACCCGTCACCGACGAGGAATTCGAGGCGGTCGATGAGAGCAACCTTCAGTTCTTCATCATCGATCTCTCGGAGACTCGCAACAACCACGTCGTCGATCGCGAGCAACATTTCCAACGCGACTATGTTGGCAAGTAATAGGATCGGCAGATCGGTTGCAACGCGCCTCAGTAGCTCCTCGATCCAGTCCTCGATCATCCTCCGCATGCCCGGACTCTGTACTTCTTTCAGCTTGTCGATATCGACGGCCCGCAGCACGCCCAGCTTGTCAATATGCGTCGCCAGGGACGAAGGAAGATTGTTTAAATCGCTCGTGGCCAGGTCTTTCAAGTCATTGTTGTAAAAGGACTGCAGCGTTTTCAGGAGCTCGTACAGGTCTATGCCAATGGGCATGTAAACGTATCTCGCACCTTCGTCATCTGGCTGAAATTCAATAAAAAGGCGGTCATTGTCATCGGACACTGGACATCATTTCTCTTTGTAGTGGCGCTCAACCCATGTCGGCGGTGGTACTCCCATGCATCGGTATGACGAGGACTGGGCCAGTGATCCGCTGAGACCAGCTCTGATTGACGATACTAGGCGACATGCTGGTCCGGTTGGGCCAAGAACGCGTCGCCTCATGGTAGGAATGTGACTTCCGGCAGTGAGGCTATTCGATGGATGACGCGACGTACGTTTTGAAGATCAGTCCGAGTGACTACGAACTTCTTCGGCGACTGGCCAACGTGCTGGACGTTTCTATGTCGGATCTGTCACATCGGCTGGTCAACGACGGTATGCTCAGACTCCAGTCGCCCAGCGATATCGAGTGTGAACTTGCAGCGCAACGTGATCGGCTGCGCCGGGGGATCGCTACGCTCAAGGACGATCTGTAACTGGCATCGGCTCGCTGTTACGTCAACTCCAGACATTGACGTAACAATAGGCACACGCGTCCACGAACGCCGCTAGCTAGTTAGCTAGTTTGGAACTGAGCAGGTGGGCCATCTCGAAGGACTTGCGGTTGGGTTACGACGCGGTGTTGTAAGTTTCTACCATGACATGGATTTACGCACTGACGTCTCGTCGAGGTTTGATTAGATGAGCCGAGTGGTACAGATATTGGCTTCGCTTGTTCTCATTCTGTTCGCTGCTGTTTGGATTTGGATTGGGTTCAAAATGTTGGCCTTCCATCCAACCTCATCGGAGCCCAAAATTCAGTTTGCAGACGCGCAGGTCATGATTGCAGGGTTTTTGTCCTCGGCTGTTGGCGCTGGAACCGCGTCGGTTCTCGGGATCGAAATCCAGAAGGCGCCGACAACCGGGGCCACGGGGCAGGCTGAAACGGTTGCGGTCCGCATCGGCCATGCAGCGCAGGACTCATGGATGCTGTTCGCGGGTATCGCTGCCTATGCGGTAGTAGGGATTTTCGTTCTACTTGTGTACTTCGCAAAGTCGTCAGAGGCGAATGACATGATAAGTGCCTTTGCGCTCGGCGTTCTTGGTTGGCTCGCTGGTGCGTTTGCTGCCGTATTTCGTGCGGACTGATGGGTGCGAGGTGCGTCGGACTTCTGTAGCGAGTTGAGCCCGCAGGTGCGAAGGAAACTCTTGTAGATCACGTCGATCCAGGTCCAAGCGCATCGTTCAACATCCGTGCGAATAGTGCGGCGGTCGGCGCTGGATCGCCGACGAAGCCAGGTGGTCGGCCCATCGCCATGTGTGCGGTCCGTCCGTACATGACAACCTCTGGGCGCGGCTTGACCTGAACAAAAGCCGGCAGTGAGTAGCGCAGCGCGACATAGTTCGCCCACACACGCGCCGTGCGGCCGTTTCCGTTTGCAAATGGATGAAGACGGATCCACTCGGCGTGCACGCGCGCGGCGAGTAGCACTATTGACTCGACCGCTTCGTGGTGGGGCCGCTCACCGGGTATCAGTAGCGAATCCAATTGCTCGAGACCGGCTCGAATACGCTGTATCAGCGCCGGTATTTCTCGACTGAGTTGGTATGACCACACACCGACCTTCTCTGGAAGCCCGTCAGCTTGCAACTCACTTCCGATTCCAACCTCATACCCGACGAGCTCGGTTACGGTGGGATCGCCGCGATAGTGTCCGACGTAGCCAACAACAGGAACCCTGCACCCCGCGAATAGACTCTTGTGCCAGCGCAGAGGAGTGTCGGTGTCGGGCTTGCGTGACCAGTCGTGCGCGTTATTCATGATTTCGCTGATCAGCGCTTTGGCGTTGGCTCCAATACGCCCAAGGTCTGATGGGCGATCCCCATCCCACGACGGCCCCGGCATCGCGGTGTCAGACCTGCGGCGAATCGAAGGCCGCCATTACTCCTAGGCCGTCAACTGCTGACTCGTCGACGGCCGTGTCAATTCTGATCATCCTCTCTTGCAGCAGTTGTGGCGTACCCTCGCCGTCGGCATATTCCGCGACACTCCGCGCAACAATTCGTTGGTATTCGGCGTTGGAAAGCTCGGCGATGCGGTCTGCTGCACGCTCCAAGTCCGAGGCGATCGTCGCGCCGCGGAGCAGCACTTCGTGAGCGACGGCTTCCTCGATTAACTGGTTCTGACTGATGTTGGCGTGTTCGGCAACTTCCCGGACCAGCTCGCGGAGCTCTGGACTGCGCAGACGAAGGTGGAACTGGTTAGAAGACATGACAAACCCTTCAGCCGGTGGCATCGCTGCGGCTAGTGATACCAAAGTAGCATATATGGTACCAGGCCAGGGCTGGGTCGCGATTGTGGTTCGTTCAAGGCATCGACATGACAGTTGGCGGAACCACCTATCGGCAGCACTAAGGTCGTAGGACCCATTACCTTTCGGCATGGTGACAGCACCCGTGACTGGCAGCTGCCTGGCAGGGCTCGGAGGTGGTGTAGCGGGAAAGTCCGTTCGCGTATTGATCATCCGATCACGCAGCTGCCGGCGATGTGTACGGGGCTGTTAATCGGCTCTTCATGATTCCGAGTGCCGCCAATCAGGACGGCCCTCGCACTTCTGATTCAATGCCGCCAGCTCCTGGTCGTCGTGGGTGACGAACCGATGTGCTCGATCGTGCGCGATCCACGGCGATTGGCGTGCACGATCTGGACCGCCGTCGCCCCCGACTTGGTCTTCACCGTGCGCACAAATGCCACGCCCGCCAGCCTACGAGGCTCCGGTTAGTGTCCACACGCCAACCCATCACCCCAGCTCAGACCCCATCTGTCTCCGATTTTTCTGGAAGATGAGCCAAGTCAGGTTGCCAGAAGGCATCCAGGTGTTCTGCCAATTCCTCAGAGTGGAGCAGACCCTGAAACCGGCTCTTCAAGCTTGACCAGGCATTGCCCGCTCAACCTTGAAGAGCCGTCATTCCGGAAGAGCCTAGAAACCGCCCACAGGTGGGGAATTTCAGTGAGCACACCTGGGGAATTTTCTTGAGCCTCGTCATTCGTCACCACCACTCGCAGGTATCGCACCATCAGCATCGCAGCCGGCCAACAAATCGTCACCGCCGCCGATCCGATCCCCGTCGAACTTCAGGACGCCCTCGACGCCATCCGGGATGTGCGCACTAATTGATAAAAGTCAGGTGAAACTCGCTCATCCACAGGTCTTGACAATATCTCACGCCAGTGGGTGACTAGGGGTCCTAGCTGGGAGCAACGGGACTCATCAGGCTACGTCAGGGGCGAGGCATAGAACGATCACGGTGGGCGACGCGTTCATAATCCACCCTGCTGAACCACAATTTGAGGTCGAGGAGCCCACTTTGGTTATCCGGTCCGTAGCGTAATTCGTTCCGCAGGTTGCCGTATATACGTCGACCTTATAGCTGCCGTCTCCATTCGGGGCCCCTAGTTCACGATGTATGCAGTCGCCGACTCGGGCACTCCGAACTGGGTAGGTCATTACCGGTGGTGAGACCGCTGGCGCCGTTGCCCTAGTCATTTGGGCTGGAGTCGTAGTCGTTGTCATTTGGGCCGTAGTCGTTGACGTTGTCGGGAAACCTGCGCTCGGAGCGGTGGGGGTGGAGGATTCGGCGCCTAAGTTGAAGTGAAAAACCATTGCAAGCCAGATGAATCCAAGTAATGCAGTCATTGCGGCGACGACAAGCGCAGCGGTAAGGCGAGTTCGGCGGCGGCCAGTACTCGGTGGTGGATACGTTGGGGTCAGATCAGGTTTCGATTGAGCCAGTTGCGGGGAACTGGTGGTAACCGATTCTGTTCCAGGGACCCCGCCGACGTTCGAAGCTGCGGATGCAACGGCCTGTAGATGGGTGGCACGGATCTGTGGTGTCCACTTCTGGTGTGCGTATTCGTCGGTTCGGCGGTACATTCTACCGTCGTTCCGGACTGATGATTGCCAGGCTCTGGCCATGGCGCTGAGATCCTGTGTAGCAATCTTCTGTGAGCGCGCGGTGAGGATTTCTTGCAGCGTCCTGAAATCGGCTGAGGGTAAGAGTTCCCGGTAGTCGGAGAACGCAATCGAAAAATGGTTTGTCCGCTCGCTCAAACTTCTAATAACCATCAATGCGAACTTGAACAGATCAAGGCTCGTTGAGAAACCATCGCTTGCTTCGTCTGGACGCCATAACAACGGGTCTCGATTGGCCAATCCCGCGCGTCCGTCGATGATGAACGAATCGCAGTCTAGAAAGTAGACCTCGCATCGGATTTCGCCGTCGAATGGACTCAGACCCGTGGTCAGTAGGTTGTTGAATTGCAGGTCGCCGACGACGATGCCGATATCGTGAAGGAACTGGAGGCCCGCAAGGACGTGCCCCAGGCGGGCTATCTTGTGTGGGAAGTCGAAATATTCGTAGCCCTTCTTGTCTGCTTCCTCTTTGGTGACTGCCAGGCGGACCAAATGACGGGGTTTGCTTACCCCGTTGTGGTGCATGAAGTACTTGCCGGGGGCTTCAGGCAGGATAATCCCGACTACTGCTTCGTCAAGGAGCACCAGCGCTTGGGGCCATGCGCTGATGGTCCCGAGTACGGTCCTGTCTTCATCACACAGTGAGGACGGCCAGGTGATGTTATCCCGGAGTGCATCGACGTCCACGTCGTCAAGATCTTCCTCGCGGTACAACTTGAGGACTCGATGCTGCCCATCGGGCGTGACACAGCGGTACACCTCTGCGGTACCACCTTCGCCGAGCACCTCGTCGGTATCGTATCGAATACTGTCTAGCTGGAAGCTAGGGATGTTGTTGGTCACGGCGTGCGCCCGCGGTTGTTCGCCGCGATCCTCGGCCATGCGGCCGCAAGCGTCCTGTCATCGTGCAAGCCCGGCAGTTCGAATCCGACGAGCTCACCGAATGCCCACTCTGCCGGACTCGGCCCCGCCACTCGCGGCAGTAGGGCACCGAACTGCCGAGGTTCCTGCCTGATCGCGTCGGCCATGCCGTCGGTGGCCAACACGACCATCTTGTTTGCGGCAATTCGAACCGCGCCCGTCACCAATTGCCTCGTACTGCGTGGGAGTGAGTGAGTCACATTGCTTACCAGCCCACCTGTCTGCTTCGTGGGGTTGCTGGTCAGCCAATCGATCTGTCCTGAACCCACGTCTACAGTCAACGCGTCGCTGTCGCCGATTGATCCCCACAACACTGTGTAGGCGCCGTCGGTCACGGGGCCGAGCGCGGCGAATACAAGGGTTGTTGCTGGGTCGAAGGATTTTCCACTGTCAGTAGGATGAGGCGACACATATCCCAAACCGACGGCGAGCTGGTGAACTGCCTCAGGCTTGAGTAATCCCGCGACGGTGTCCACCAGGTTGGCCGCTATCAAATTCCACTGTTCGGCTATCTCAGGTGGCGCGGCGCTCTCAAGTCTCGTGTGAAGTATCTGCAGCGTGGCGCGGACTGCCAGCTGTGCTGCCGCGTGGGAGTCTCGGGCTCCGCCAAGGCCGTCGGCCACGGCGAGCAAGACCCAACTGCCGTCGGGAAGACCTCCGACTGCATAAGCATCTTCGCGCGTGCCACCCTCGTGCGCGTGCTGCAGTCCGACTTGCGTCGCGGCATATACGTCAAATTGCCCGCAGCTTCCGCGATCGATCGTCAGGCCGCTGACTCCTGAGGTAGTCAGTGAAGCGAGTTCCACGGACCGCGCCGTCTTTGGGCTCAAGTCCGGTCTCACGCCAGGGTACGCCGGACGGTTACCCCTGGCCGACCGGTCATCCGGCCGCACCGAAGGTGTCTGCTGGACGGGCATGGGGGCACGGTCATTTCGAGGGCCTTCCAAGATGGATGCCTCGCTGCGCGTGAACACACGGGCTGATCGCCTCTGCCTCACAATTGAATTCTGCTGGTCCATGAAGAGCAGCGCTACGCAAACCAATCCGGTCACCAGAGTTGCAATGAACGTGACGGAGAACGCCTTAAACTTGTAGGAGTTCTTCATGGACCCGTCGACCTGAACTTGCAGCGAATCCCGTGTGCCCGCGATTGGGGCCTGGGCATCGGCTGCGGCTGGGTCGAAACCTGAGCCAAGCAAGATGCGGCAGACCCTGTGGCCGGAGCCATCGACGATCTGGGTGACCACCACAGTCCCGCCATCCAGCTGACCGCCCGTGGTTCCGTCCGAGGAGGACGCGGTGACGTCATGCTGAACCGCGGGCGAAGTTTCTGCCTGGACCGAAGAGCGAGAAGTGACGGGGTGCCGTTGGTCCGGAGACGAATTCCCTGAAGATTCCTGGGCCGTCGGGTGCGATTTTTCCTCAGTGCTCGACGTGGTGGAAGTCGGCGATCCTGACGCTTCCTGGGTCGCTGATGAGTCCTCGGCGGGAGGTTCTGAACTCTCGGCAACGACTGTCGGCGTCGCCGAGTGCGCCAATCCCTCCGAAGGAGTAGCTCCCATTTCTTGGGCGCAGCCACTGGTCTGCACTGCAGCCATTGCCTCCGCCATCGTCTGGACCTGTGACCCAGGCGCCAGAAACGATGCCACCGAACCGAAAAGTAGTGCCAAGATCGCTGCCACACCCAAGGCCACAGGTATGAGAGAAATTTGACTTGAGCCTCCACGGCCGGCGTTGTCCGACATTACTATGCCAACCTGCGCATTCCCTTTGGCGTCCGGAATTCGAACTCGCCCTGGCCGGCGCTGCGGCTGATCGAGAATCGGATGCTATTGATGATGGCGCGCAGCAGGTCACCGGGTGCGACACCCCGATCGGCCACGCATGCGATACCGACGGGTTTGGTCGACCGCAGTTTTGCAACCGTCGTTTCCGACACAGATCCGATACCGAGTGCCACCACGACAGGACGGAATGGATGGTCTTCGGCCTCAAGCGTGACGCGGGAACCCATCCAAACCGACTCGGGTTGTTCGTGCCCGTTGACTTGTGGGTTTCCATCTGTGAGAAAGAAGATCACCGGCGTGTAGAAGGCGAGGCCGGACTGCTGGAGAGCACGGTGATCGGACCGCAACTGCTGATCCAGGAAGCCGAACACCGCCGAGTAGTCCGTGCTCGTCTGCCGAGGTAACGCAGGAATTGATGGATCATCACTCAGCGGTGTCAGCGGAACCACGACCTTAGCTGTGTCGCCGAATGCCAGTACGCTCAGGTGCGCTGTATCTCGAACCGTTGGGTCGTCTTCCAGGACGCTGAGCATATCGGGGAGCGCGTCCTCGATGACGCTGATCGGTGTGAGGTGTTGGCTCTCCGTGAATTGTGGGTCCCACATCGATCGGGAAACGTCGCACACGACGTAGAAGGCGAACACTCTCGTCGAGTTCTTTTCGGATGGGATTATCCCAAACCCGTTTTCAGATCGCATCGCTGATGATCCTGTCGTCAAGGCTATCCGACATCGAGTACAGAGCAGGTAGTGGAAGCAAACATGGGTTAGTGCCTTTGCGCAAATTAGACTCAGACCAAGCTCGCTGGGGAACCCAGCTAATCTTCGGTCTCGTGCTCTTAGCGCGTCCGCGCGAGTTGCCTACGCAGCAACCACGTACTGACGATCAGGGCCACTATCCCCAGTATCACCAAAGCGACGGCGGCGGTATAGACGTGACTTGCATCGTGCGACCAAATGCCATCCTGAAAGGGGCTCGGCTGTCTCTGGCTCAGTTGATTCGGAGCGACCCCGGCAGCAAGGGGTTTGCCGGTGTTCGAATCGACAAAGAAGGAACGGGTGATCCCGTGATCGGCGCCAAGACCAGCCGATGACCAACGTGATGGCGTCAGATACGCAACTGCTTTAAGTACATCACCCGGTTTTCCTTCGAACGGTGGTGCCAGACCAGTCATCACGACCTGTAGCGCCAGAACGCCCATCAGAACAAAGACGGCCTGCCGCAAGGATCTCGAAACTGTCGAGACAAGTATCCCGGAACACATAGCTGCGATGGGTAGCAACACCGCGAACAGTAGAAGCCCAAACGGGTGCGGCAATACTGAATCGACGGGAGCCTGCTCCTTGAGAAGGAGGTACAACAGCGTCGAGAACAGGCCGAGCGCGACCGCCAACGGAGTGCATGTGATGGCGCGCGCCAGCACCATTGAAGTCGCTGAAATTGACCAACGTGACTCGCGCTCAATGGTCTCGCGGTCATCGACTATGGCGGCGAACGATTGTGCCATGGAAAAGAAGGTCAAACACACGATGAAGGCGATCAGCATTGAGCTGATTCCTTTCGGATTCGCGGCGAGGCCGTCGGTCGATGCGGCGGCACTGAGCAGTGCGGTAAGCACGCAACCCACACCAAGGCTGGCGGCGAGGTGGTTCTTGCTATTCCATTGACGCTCAAATTCCCGACCCACCAGAGTCACCAGATGGCGATTGACTGAACTGCGTTTTGGTGGGGTTCGCGCGACGTCCGCACTCAGCGATGGTGCAGGTGGGACCGGCGGTAGAGCGGTGGTAACGTGATTCGCCCTCAGCATGTCCATGACTTCTGCATAGTTGCCGGCCCCGAAGGCCTCGAGCAAGCCAGCGGGAGGACCGAAGTACGAAAGCCCACCGCGTTGCGTCAGTGCGAGAAGCTTGTCGGCGCGGTCGATGTTCACCATCGAATGTGTCACCACAATGACGGCGCGCCCATCGCTGCGGGCTACGGATCGAAGCGACTCCATCATCTTGCGATCAAGCCCCTCGTCTAAGCCCGATGTCGGCTCGTCGAGTACCAGCAGAAGCGGATCACTCAGAAGTTCCATCGCGGTCGATACGCGCTTGCGTTGTCCTCCGGACAGTTCTTCGATTCGCTTCTGAGTGTCATTCGTCAGTTCCATTGCCGCTACCACGTCAGAGATTTGTGCGTCTCTTGCACGCTGATTAACGTCAGTCGCAAGACGCAGTTTCGCCACCCAGGACAAAGTTTGCCGGACCGTGAGATTGCTGAACATGGCAGGTTGTTGCGGAACGAAGGACACCAGATGACTCGTCTGGGCGCCGGCGACACCGAGATTGGCTTGGCCAAGAAGCATCACGCCCGACTCGACGCCGACCTCACCGAGCAAGCCGCCGCACATTGTCGACTTCCCCGCTCCCGAGGGTCCGATGATGGCCATCACTTCTCCGCTGGACAATTCGAACGAGATGTTCTTCAAGGTCGCCTCTGGGCGCCTTTTGTATCGCAGGCTGACGTCAACAAACCGCAGTAACGGTGCCCGGGCATCGACTCGAACTGGTACGAGTTCGAGTCGCGCCGGTGCTGCCACGGCGAAGATGTATTTTCCAACCATGAACTGACCGCCGACAGGGACACGGGCATGGAGGATGGGACCGCCGTTGACGAACGGGCGAGAATGGGGGGTGAGGGATCTGACTTCGACGGTGCGACCCGTCCACATGACGGTGGCATGCCGCTGGGCGAGATCTAGTCCGTTCAGTGCGATCTCGGCTGGGCCGTCGTCCCGGCCAATTGTCAAGCAAGAGTTCTGAGGAAGATGCCAAACCTGTTGTGAAGACGATTGATTGAGAGCAGTGTGTACCACCTGCCCGGACTGTTGCCGATGCGTGCCCAGTCGGCCCTTTCCCCTCGCTTGGCCCTCGGCCGACACCCACTGACGGGGTACACGGGTGGCCGTTCCGACACCCGTGGGCTTCGAGTTCCGATTTGACGATGGGGCTTGCGGTGAAACTAAGCGCTCGGCACAGAGTGAAGCTGGTTGCGGTAGAGAGAAACGATAGTCACCGAGTACGAAGTCGTCGCCGACCTTCACCCGTGCATGTAAGACCGGGAGGCCGTCCACGAGCGGGCGTTGGGTTCGTCCAACGGCACGGATCTCAAGCACACGTCCATCCCAGCGCGCCGACACTCGTGGACTTGCCACGTCGGACTCGGTGGCCCCGATATTCGGTCCTGCCGTCCCGTACCCAATGAAGACAACCTGGTCTGTAGTCAGTGCCCAATGGACAGATCCCATAAATGCGTTACGCTCCGCGTGTGTTGTGTGATCAGTGCACCTGATGCCGGAGGAGATTGGCGTGAATTAGCATTTACGCAACTTACCTTTAGAGGCCGCTGAGAAGGGGGCGTGCCGACATCCTGGCGGAATCTGGTCCGTGATGATCTTTCCATCCGCCTGCCAATATCTTCGCGCTACGGCATTATGGGCCAGAAGTCGACACTTGCCGCATGGCCCTCGAACGAGGCTAGCTGCCAAAGAACCCGGACAGAGATCCGAACGTAGGACCTGAGCCACCCGACTTTGGTTCGTTCACGGCGCGACTGATGCTAATGAATGAACCACCTCCATCAGGTCCGCTCATTTGCCGGCTTGTGACCCTTAAGTTCCACGTGTTATCACCGCATCGACCGCTGGCGACCACATGGGCCCGAACGACGATCGAGTCGCCCGATCGGCTTCTTTCCGTCCAGTCGGCACGACACACACCTACGACGTCAATCGTGGCAGACAAAGGATTCGACCGTGTCACTGTCACGACAACGGGATGTGACTCCGCTCCGTTTCGCCAACTGATCGTGCCCCTCCAAATTCCGGACAGATTTGTTGGGATTGCGCCATTCGCTGGAGCAGCCGTGCATATCACTGAAAAAGCAACCACGAGGGTGGCAAATATAACTGCGAGCGGTCGGAGTTTGAGATTTGCCATGGGAGTCTCCAGAATAGGAACGTTTGAATGCGTGCTAGTCTAATCCAGCACGCAGTCACGCGCCCGCGAATTCTCTCACGATCTCCTATGTTCCTCCGTTTGGGGGATAACAGGGTCGGGTAGCCAGGGATCCTGGCAAAGTAGATTCAAGGGCCTGCTGACCTGCTGTTGTGTGTGACCGGTGTGTCGTGTGGGGCGAGCATGACCAGGTGTTCGAGGATGAGAGTTCCTACACAACCACCTGACGAAAGCCGGTCATGCTCGCCGCTCCAGTGTCCCCTATCCATGTCGTTGATGACAGCGACCCCCTGCTCGGCGAGTTGGCCCCGCAGCGCCGCGGGAGATCGTCGATGCGTTGGCGAGGATTCCCGACCCGCGCGATCCTCGCGGTGTCCGGCACCCGCTGCTCGAGATTTTGGTTATTGCCGCGGCGGCGGTCTTGGGCGGTGCGCGCTCGTTTGCCGCGATCGGCGACTAGGTCCTCGCCGCCCTGGACAGCATTGGTGGTGTGCCCTCGGAGTCCACAATTCGCCGCACCCTCGAGCGCCTCGACGGTGATGACTTCGATCGCGTCGTCAACACGTGGATGATGCTGGCGTTCAACGCTAGTGATGGCCGCCGGATCGTGGCCGCCGACGGCAAGACGCTGCGTGGCAGTGTCGATGACGCCGGGGATCGGCCGCATCTGCTAGCGGCGATGGACCACGCCAGCACCGCGGTGATCGGTCAGGTGGCCGTGGGCGCGAAGACCAACGAGATCCCCAAACTCATCGATCTGCTCGACCCGATCGACATCACCGACGCCCTCATCACCCTCGATGCACTGCACACGCAACGCGCCACCGCCGACTACATCGTCCGGCCGGGGTGAACGTCCCCGGGTTTGGTGCACACCTCTTTGTGAGGGAAGGTTGGCATCATGCCGAAGAAGTACGACGAGGCGACCCGGGCCAAGGCTGTGCGGTTGGTGATCGAGCATCGTGATGAGTATCCGAGTGAGTATGCGGCGATCACCGCGACAGCCAAACGGCTCAAGTTGACGCCGGAGACGCTGCGCAAGTGGGTGCGTCAGCAGGAGGTCGACGAAGGTCAGAAGCCGGGCGTGACGCGGGAGGAGGCCGCGGAGGTTCGGGCGTTGAAACGCAAGGTGGCCGAGTTGGAGGATACGGTCGAAATCCTCAAGGCGGCAACGACTTTCTTCGCGCGGGAGAGCGACCCGCGACACCAGTGATCTGCCAGTTCATTGCCGAGCATAGGGCTCGGTTCGGGGTCGCTCAGATCTGCCGTGTGCTCACCGCGCACGGCGCACCGATCTCCCCGAGAACCTTCCACGCCTGGGTGGCGCGGCCACCGTCGAAACGGGTCCTGTGGGACACCACGATCACCGAGATCCTGGCCGGCTACTACGAACCCGACGAGGAGGGTAAACGCCGCCCAGAATCGCTGTACGGGGCGGTGAAGATGTGGGCGCACCTGCAGCGGGAGGGTATCGAGGTGGCCCGGTGCACGGTGGAACGGCTGATGCGGGCCAACGGCTGGCGCGGGGTGACTCGGCGGAAGAAGGTCCGCACCACGATTCCGGATCCGGGCGCGTCGCGGGCTCCGGATCTGGTGGACCGCCAGTTCCGGGTACCGGCACCGAACATGCTGGTCGTGGCGGATTTCACTTACGTTCCGTTGGCCAACGGCACGCATGTGTACACCGCGTTCGTGATTGACGCGTTCGCCGGCCGGATCGTCGGATGGGAGTGTTCGGCGTCCAAGACTGACCGGTTCGTCCGTGATGCGATCCGGCAGGCTGCACAACTACGACAGCAGGAAGGTAATCCGTTGTTCGGCAACACTATTCATCATTCGGACGCAGGTAGTCAGTATACCTCGGTGCGGTGTGGGGAAACGCTGGAACTGTCCGGGTTGATGCCGTCGATCGGATCGGTCGGCGACGCCTACGATAATGCCCTCGCGGAGACGACCATAGGTTTGTTCAAAACTGAAGCGGTACGGGATGATTCGCCGTTTCGGAGTGGTCCGTTACGTCATGTCGGGGATGTCGAGCATCTGACCGCGGTCTGGGTCGGCTGGTTCAACGTCAGTCGGCTCATGCATCGACTCGGGCGTATCCCGCCGATCGAGGCTGAGCAGAACTACTACACTCAACGTGCCGTCACATCCGTGGAGGCACACCAGTAACCAGGTGTGCACCAAACCCGGGGCGATTCAATCCGATGCACACCAGACCTGGTCTGGTGTGCCATCGTGGCGCTCGTCTGTGAGTCGGTTGGCTGACCAGCGGTTGGCGTTCAATGGGACCCCGCCCGCCGACCGCAGCTCAGACGACTGCGCCAGCGCGTGTTCAGCATCGCTGCCAGGATGAGCCACCACTCCTGGCGTGTCCGGTCGAAGACTGGCGACACAGACCCTACGTGGACTTCTACTCGACGGGATAGCAAGGCTCGCAGCGCTTCCCGCGGCAGCGTGAACACCAGGCTGGCCTGTCACTCGACCCAGAAAAGAGCCTATTCCACGGGCCGTGAACCCCGATGCTTACCGCGTCTCGGTGACCCACAAATCCCAGGCCGGGAATTTCGGTCCTTCGACTTCCATCACAAGCTAGTCAACAGGGATTTGCTGGTCTTCAAGGTTGAGGCTAGCCTAGATTTTTCGCGCTGATTCGGGCTGATTGTGTTGGGGCCTGAATTGTGTTGTGGTCTGTAGTTTTCGGTGTTTGGGTGCGTAGTGATG
>NZ_JBSFQJ010000017.1:0-125745 GCF_053588655.1 Gordonia sp. NPDC003424 | reverse complement strand
CCGACGCCAAAGGCCAAACCGGCCGCCGCGACGTCTACGACAACCTGCTCAAACGGCTCGACGACACATCCTCTTGACACCGATCACCCACATAACGCAGCCCTTTTCGCTGATCGATCTCGATGCGGTCGTCGCAAGCTCATCCCTTACTCGATCCAAGGAGTCAGCCCGCGAGCTTGCGAGCGAGCGCTTCGAGATCAACGGTGAACGTGATCTCGATGCGGCACCCCGCAGCGCGTCGAGACCCCTACACGATCGCCCGGCGCACAATCGTCTGATCGCGCCCCGGGCCGACACCGATGCACGACACGTGGGCACCGGACAGCTCCTCGAGCCGCAGCACGTAATCCTGCGCGTTCTTCGGCAGGTCCTCGAAGCGCGTGCACTCCGAGATGTCCTCCCACCATCCGGGCATCGTCTCGTAGATCGGCTTGGCGTGATGGAAGCCCGTCTGGGTCATGGGCATGTCGTCGACGCGTTCGCCGTCGACCTCGTAGGCCACGCAGATCGGGACCCGCTCCACGCTGGAGAGAACGTCGAGTTTGGTGAGGAAGTAGTCGGTGATGCCGTTGACGCGGGTGGCGTACCGCGCCACCACCGCGTCGAACCAGCCGCAGCGTCGGGCACGCCCGGTGGTCACGCCGACCTCGCCACCGGTCTTCGCCAGGTATTCGCCCCACTCGTCGAACAGCTCGGTGGGGAACGGGCCCGACCCGACACGGGTGGTGTACGCCTTGAGGATGCCGAGGACGGTGGTGATCCTGTTGGGGCCGATGCCCGCGCCCACCGCCGCGCCGCCCGCGGTGGGGTTCGACGACGTCACGTACGGATAGGTGCCGTGGTCGACGTCGAGCAGGGTGCCCTGCGACCCCTCGAGCAGGATCGTCTCGTCGCGTTCGAGTGCCTGGTTCAACAGGAGCCGGGTGTCGGCGATGCGGTGCTTGAAGCCTTCCGCCTGCTCGAGAACCTCGTCGATGACCTGCGCCGGCTCGAGGGCGCGACGGTTGTAGATCTTGACCAGGATCTGGTTCTTGAGCTCCAGGGCGGCTTCGACCTTCTGGGCGAAGATCTTCTCGTCGAGCACGTCGGCGACCCGCACGCCGACACGCGCGATCTTGTCCTGGTAGCAGGGGCCGATGCCACGACCGGTGGTGCCGATCTTCTTGTTGCCGAGGAAACGCTCGGTGACCTTGTCGATGGCGACGTGATACGGCATCAGGAGGTGAGCGTCGGCCGAGATCAGCAGACCCGTGGTGTCGACGTCGCGGTCCTCGAGGCCGCCGAGCTCGGTGAGCAGCACGCCGGGATCGACGACCACGCCGTTGCCGATGACGTTCTTGACGCCGGGCGTCAGGATGCCGGACGGGATCAGATGCAGCGCATACTTGTCGCCGTTCGGGAGTACGACGGTGTGACCGGCGTTGTTGCCGCCCTGATACCGCACCACCCAGTGCAGCTTCCCGCCGAGCAGATCTGTTGCCTTACCTTTGCCCTCGTCGCCCCATTGGGCGCCGATAAGCACGATCGCGGCCATGATCGAAAACTCCTGTTCCGGGGTTCACGCAGCCGCTGAGGACTCGACTGCACGGGCGAACAACAGGCCAACCTTACGTGCTTCGGGTGACCGATACGCTATCCGCGTGCATTTTGCGATGCTCGTCGAAGCCGACCTTCCCACCGGTACGCGTGCGATCCGAGACGCGGTGGCCGAGATCCTGACCGATGGCCCGGTGTCGCGGATCGTCGTCGTACCTGTTTCGGCGACCGGCAGCGACCCGTTGTTCTCGCAGGTCCTTGCGGTATTGATGCTGCTCGAACGCCTCGACGTCGAGGTCGCGGTGATCGCGCCGGCACCCACGCCCGCGACGCGGATCTATGGGCTCCCCCACGGTTCGGCGGCGCGCGAGCTCGCCGAGACCGGGGCCGCCCGCGAGCTGCCGCTGATCCGCGACGACGCGGCCACCGTCCTGGTGGGCCGGGCCCGGCATCTCGGCGACGACGGCGCACGACTGCACGGCGAAACGTACGTCGACAGCGAACTCCTGTTCACCGGTGAGGCTCGTGGGGTGGAGATCGAACCGCTGCCGGTTGCGCCCGGCGTCCGCGCCCGTCTCATCCGGAGGTTTCCGGCCGGCCGATGGCTGACCGGACGCGCCGTGCAGACCGGCGGCACGAACATCGTCGTGGAGCGTGAGGGCACGCTGACGCCGCGGGTGGTGAAGCGGTCGACGTTTTATCGGCATCATGTGGACATGAAGGTGGTTACTCCATGACCGGCGGGTGGGGCGCGCCGCAGCGGCGGGGCGCGTCGACCCGCGAGATCGTGCGGGCGGTCCGTCCGGGCCCGGTCTTCCTCGGTCTCGTCGTCGCCGCGATCGTGGGCGGGTGGCTGGTGGCGACCTCCGACCCCGGCCGCAACGTGCAGTCGGTCGGCGGCACCCTGCTGCTCGTGCTGGCGGGGTGGGTGATCTCGCTGTGCCTGCACGAGTTCGCCCACGCGGTCACCGCGTTCCGCTTCGGTGACCGCAATGCCGAACTGCGCGGCTATCTCACGTTGAATCCCCTGCGCTACACCCATCCGGGCCTGTCGATCGGTTTGCCGTTGCTCATCATCCTGTTGGGCGGCATCGGTTTTCCGGGTGGCGCGGTCTATGTGGACCAATCGGGTTTCAATCGTGGACAGCGGACCGCGGTGTCGCTGGCCGGCCCGCTCACCAACGCCGTGCTCGGCGCCATCTTGTTGTTGACGATCCGCGGGTTGGGGCCGACGAGCTCGGCGAGCCTCAACCTGTGGGCGGCGCTGGCGATGCTGGCCTTCCTGCAGATCACCGCGGCAGTGCTGAACATCCTTCCGGTGCCGGGTTTCGACGGCTACGGCGCGATCGAACCGTACCTGTCACCGCAGACGCGGGCGTCGATGGCGAAGATCGCCCCCTACGGCTTCCTGATCGTGTTCGCGCTCTTGTTCATTCCGGCGCTCAACCGCGCGTTCTTCGATCTGATCTACTGGTTGTTCGAGTTGTCCGGCGTCAACAGCGCGCTGGCATCCTACGGCTGGGGGCTGTTCGTGTTCTGGCGCTGAGCGCCTCGCGGGCCCGTATTCCGCTGCTCCACCCGATACCGGAGCGTTAGGGTTTGCTCATGCATCGCGCCGAGGTCGCCGCTGTCATCGATCACACGTTGCTGACGCCCGAGGCCACCGCCGATCGGGTGTCGTCGCTGGTCGCCGAGGCCGCCGAGTTGGGTGCGTATGCGGTGTGCGTGTCGCCGAACAAACTCCCGCTCGACACCCCGCCCGGACTGAAGGTGGCGACGGTGTGCGGATTCCCGTCCGGCGCACACCAATCGGCGGTCAAGGCGGCCGAGGCGGCCGATTCGGTCGGGCGCGGCGCCGACGAGATCGACATGGTGATCGATCTGTCGGCGGCGGTCGTCGACGACTTCGCCGCCGTCGAGGCCGACATCCGTGCGGTCCGTGATGTGTGCCCCACGCCGGTCGTACTGAAGGTGATCATCGAATCGGCCGCGCTGACCGACGGTCAGATCGTCGGATGTTGCCGCGCAGCCGAATCCGCGGGTGCCGACTTCGTCAAGACATCGACCGGATTTCACCCGTCCGGCGGTGCCACCGTGCACGCCGTGGAGCTGATGCGGCAGACGGTCGGAGACCGGTTGGGCGTCAAGGCATCCGGTGGTATCCGTACCGCCGACGACGCGCTCGCGATGATCCGGGCGGGTGCCTCGCGGCTCGGGTTGTCGTCGTCGGCGATTGTCCTCGAACACATTCCGGAGACCGGCGCCGACGACTCGGTGTTCGATGCGGCCGAGCAGTGGCTGGCCGCCGACCCCGATGTGCGCACTCAACTCGAACTGCGGCAGCTGATCACCGCGGCGTCCTCCGGTCTACCCGACGCGATGGCCGATCTCCGTTCGCGTTTCGCCGGTCCGTTGACCTTCGGCACCGCGGGACTACGGGGTGCGGTGGGTGCCGGCGAATCGCGGATGAACGTCGCGGTGGTCACCCGCGCGACTGCCGGACTGGCCCGGTACCTGCTCGACACCGTCGGCGCCGACGCGTCGGTGGTCGTGGGATGCGATGCGCGCCATGGATCGTCGGATTTCACGGACACCGCGCTCCAGGTGTTGTCGGGGGCCGGGGTGCGTGCGCTCGCGCTACCGAAACGGCTTCCGACACCGGTCACCGCGTTCGCGGTGCGTGCCCTCGGCGCCGACGCCGGAATCCAGATCACCGCGTCGCACAATCCGCCCGCCGACAACGGCTACAAGGTCTATCTCGGCGGTCGCGCCACCGATCCGGATGGCCGGGGCGTGCAGATCGTGCCGCCGGCCGACGCCGACATCGCGGCCCGTATCGCCGCGGCCCCGCCCGCCGATCAGATCCCGCGCAGCACCGAGCATGTGCAGCCGGTCGACCCGCAGGTCGTCGTCGACTACGTCCGCCGCATGGCGTCGCATCGTGTCAGGGATGAGCCATCGACGGTGCGTGTGGTGTTCACCGCGATGCACGGCGTGGGTGGCGCGACCATGCTGCAGGTTTTCGACGAGGCAGGTGTCCCCGACGTTCACACCGTCGCCGAACAGTTCGATCCCGACCCCGACTTCCCGACCGTGTCGTTCCCCAATCCAGAGGAATCCGGCGCGATCGACCTGTCGCTGGCCCTCGCCCGCACCGTGTCGGCGGACGTGGTGATCGCCCTCGACCCGGACGCCGATCGCTGCTCGGTGGCGATCGAGCAACGCGACGGCTCGTGGCGTCAGCTCACCGGCGACGAGACCGGTTCGCTGCTCGGCGAGCAGGCCGCCACCGACAAGTCCCGCGACGGTGATGTCCTCGCCTGCTCCATCGTGTCGAGCCGACAGTTGTCCCGGATCGCCGCGGCGCACGGGCTGCGCAGCGCCGCGACACTGACCGGCTTCAAGTGGATCGCCCGAACCCCGGACCTCCGATACGGGTATGAGGAGGCCATCGGCTACTGCACCGACCCGCAAGCCGTCGCCGACAAGGACGGCATCGGAACCGCGGTCCGAGTCGTCGTGCTCGTCGAAGAGCTTGCGTCACAAGGTAGGACGATCGAGGATCAGCTCGATCAGCTGGCCCGCACCTACGGTTTGCACACCACGTCACAGTTGAGCTTCCGGGTCGCCGACATCTCGTTGATCGCCGACGCGATGGCGCGGCTGCGCACCTCGGCGCCGACGTCGCTGGGCGGTTCACCCGTCGTGGAGTGCCGCGACCTGCAAGAAGGCGGCGACGATCTGCCTCCGACCGACGGACTGCTCTACCGCACGGACGCCGACGACCGGGTGATCGTCCGCCCGTCGGGCACCGAACCGAAACTCAAGTGCTACCTCGAGGTCATCTCGCCGTGTGCCGACGGCGCAATCCCCAGGGATGCTGCGGCCGAACGCATCTCGACCATCGAACGCGAACTCACCGCCCTGCTGGAGCTGTCATGAGTCCCGACCCGACGTCGATCGATCCGAAGACCGGACTAGCCCGCAACCCGAAGACCGCGGTCCCGGTGTTGTTGTTCCTGTTCGTGTTCTCGCTGGTGATGGACAACGGCTTCAAGCTGATGTCGCAGCCGATGTCCGAGGCGTTGAACATCTCCGAGAACACCGTCAGCCTGCAGGCGACCATCCCGGGCATCCTGATCGGTGTCGGCGCAGTGGTTTACGCGGCGTTGTCGGACGCGATCAGCATCCGTCGGCTGATGATCTTCTCGGTGATCCTGATGTCCGTCGGCTCGATCGTCGGATTCGCACTGCAGAACACCTTCGCCGGGGTGCTCACCGGACGCATCATCCAGACGGCCGGGCTCGCCGCCGCCGAGACCCTGTATGTCATCTGGGCGACAAAGCATTTCACCGGGGACGAGCAGAAACGCTACCTCGGGTACTCGACCGCGTGCTTCCAGCTGTCATTGCTGATCGGCGCGGTCGGCGGCGGCTTCATCTCCACCTACATCGGCTGGACCGCGTTCTTCCTGGTCAATCTGATTGCGCTGCTGACCATCCCGATCATCCTGAAGACGGTTCCGGCCGAGGAGACCGGCCACACCCACCTCGACATCTTCGGGCTGTTCCTGGTCGCCGTGTTCGCGTCCTGCCTGGTGATGTTCATGCAGCACTTCAATTGGTGGTTCATGATTCCCGCGGTCGCGGCGATCGCCGTCTTCGTGTGGCATGTCTGGACCCACGACGACGCACTGATCACCCGCGCGTTCTTCGCGGACAACCGGTACACGCTGATGCTCGTCGTGGTCTTCGTGACCTACTCGGTGCAACTGGGCTACCAGTTCATCTTTCCGTTCCTCGTCCACGACACCTACGGCTGGAAGCTCTCCACCGTCTCGCTGTTGCTCGTACCCGGTTACAGCGCTGCGGTTCTCGTCGGTGTGTTCACCGGCCGGATCGCCATCGTCCTCAGCTCCAAACAGGCGACGATCATCGCCATCCTGATGATCGCCGCGGCACTGTTGTCCGCCGCTTTCCTCGTCGGAGCCTGGGTCGGGGTCTTCGCGATCTCGATGACGCTGTTCGGTTCCGGTTTCGCGCTGATGTACGCGCCGCTGCTGTCCACCGCGATCCGCGACGTCCCGGCCGAGAAATCGGGTGTGGCCATCGGCTTCTACAACCTGGTCATCAACATGGCGATCCCCATCGGTATCGCCTACACCGCCAAGCTGCGTGATCTCCACCTGTCGTTGACCGAGTTCGCCGGACAGTCCGCCACGGAGGCCTCGTACGGATCGACTTTGCTGATCCTGTCGCTGATCGCGGTGGCCGGCTTGCTGGTCTATCTGGTGTCGATCCGGGTTCTCGAACGTGCAGATGCCCTCCGGGTCGAGACGGTTTGACCACGCCTCCCCAACAACCGGGCGCCTCGAGAACAACCGAGCGCCTCGAGAACAACCGACCGCATCGAGGCCACCCCCTCCGCTGGTCGAGTAAGCGACCGAGCGCTAGCGAGGGAGCGCATCGAGACCACCCCCTCCGCTGGTCGAGTAAGCGACCGAGCGCAAGCGAGGGAGCGCATCGAGACCACTTCCCTTGACCGACAAGTGATCTCGACTTCAATCCGCCGGGCCTCGCAAGCTCGGCGCCTACTCGATCACCGGGTCACGGCATCCCTCCGCACCAACCTCGCCACCGACGCCGGCACCTCGCCGGGATGCTCGACGATCGGCTCCCCGTAGACGGTTCGCACGGGCACGACCCCGGTCCAGCCCCCGGCATCGTCGTCCAGCGGCCCGCCGGCCCGCGCTTTCGTCAGCCACTGCCCCTCGATGATGGGGAGTTGCAGAATCGAGGTCGCCGACAACTCTTTTCGTGTGTGGTCGCGAACCTCTGCACTGCGCCCGGGCAGGATGGCATCGGAGAACACGTCGAGGGCCCGGCCGGCGTCGGCCTCCGCGACCGGCGACAGCGTGCCCCGCACCACTGCCGACCGGTAGTTGACCGAATGGTCGAAGAGCGTGTCGGCGACGACGAGTCCGTCGACGACAAAGGCGGTGAACGTGGCCGGCCGACCAGCCGCCACATGCCGCAGCGCGCCCGCACCGGTCGAACCATGGACGAGTAGGCGGTCGCCGTCGCGGGCGACGAGCATCGGCACCGACCAGGGCTGCCCGTCGTCGGTCACCGTGGACAGCACCCCGACCATTGCCTCGTCGAGAACCTCGTCGAGCAATGCGCGATCCCCGCCACGATCTGGCTTACGGGTGAGGCTGGCGAGTTGATCGTCGGTCATGGCGACAGCATGGCAGGCCGCCGGTCAGGGATGCCACCGAGATTTACGTCGGTCTACCACTGCAGTTCGTCGCGGCACCGATCTTGGACGTCGTGGGGCTCGACCTGGATCGTCGCGTGGTCGAGACCGTGTCGCGAGAGCACGGCCTGCGCGGCGGTGAGCACCTCTCGGTTGGGTGCGTGACTGCCCAGGTGCACGGTGGCGACGTCCATGCCGGTGGTCAGCGACCACACGTGCAGATCGTGCACGTCGTCGACGACGGGGATGGCGGCGAGTTCGTTCCGCAGTTCCTCGACGTCGACATGCGCGGGGGCCTGCTGGTTGAGGATGCGCAGCGCCTCGAGCGCCAGTCGGACGGCCCGCGGCACCACCCACAGGGCGATCAGGACCGCCACCACGACGTCGGCGTAGCCCCAGCCGGTGGTCATGGTGACCACACCGGCGATCAGCACACCCACGCTGCCGAGCGCGTCGGCGAGCACCTCCATGTAGGCCCCGCGGACCGCGATGGATTCCCGCGAGTCGGGCCGCAGCAACAGCATCACCGTGAGGTTGACCAGCAGACCGACCAGCGCGACCACGATGAGGGTCAATCCCGGCACCTCGGGATCGGTGCCGAGCCGTTCGAACGCTTCGTACAGCACGAAAGCCGCCACACCGATGAGCAGCACGGCGTTGGCCACCGCGGTGAACACCTCGGCCCGATGCCAGCCGAAGCTGCGGTCGTCGGTCGTGCGACCGTGCCGGGCGAGCAGCAGCGCGACCAACCCCATGGCGAGGGCCACCACGTCGGTCAGCATGTGGCCGGCATCGGCGATCAGGGCCAGCGAGTTCACGATCAGGCCGGTGGCGAGTTCCACCACGAAATAGGCGCCGATGATGACGACGGCGACGGCCATCGGCCAGATACGTCGGTTCGACACGGAACCGGCGTCGGGTCCGTGGGAATGCGAGTGCGAATGCGAGTGGCCCATGGCCCCGTCAATATATGCGCGATTTCGCATATATGACAAGGGACCTTGTACTCACCGCGGCGGATTCACCGCAGCGTGGCCACCGCCGACGACCTCCGCAGCCCTGTGATCATCAGCATGTCGATGAGCAGCGACCGGATTTCGGCGAGCACCGCGGTCTCCGACAGGGTGCTGTTCTGCACCAGCTCGGCGCGTGCCTTGCGGGTGACGGTCCGGAGCACGCGGGCAGCCTCGGCCTCGTCGGGCTCCTCGCCCGGATTCGCGATCATCATCCCCCGGAGCACCTCGAATGCCTCGGCGATGCCGTCGAGGACCTCGATGATCTCCGGCCGCAGGTGCTCGCCACGCTGGGTCATGCCCCGTGCCCGACGGGCGATCACGCGGAAGTTGCGTACCGCGTTGTCGATGGGGTCGGCGGTCGCCGAGATCTTCTGCAGCCGTTCCCGCGACGACCAGTACAGCGGTGAGAGCGCGCTCACCTCACGTCCGCCGCTCATGTCCGACCGCATCGTGTTGATGGCCTCCTGGGTGCCACGCGCGGTTTCCAGCGCCGACGACACCCGTTCGACATCCATCTCCCGCAGCCCGGCGACCAGCGTGCGGGTGGCGTCGCGCATGGTCGCGAGCACCCCGGCGGCATCCCGTCGCGCGCGATGCGAGGGATTCACCGGGAACAGCGCGACGACGACGACCCCGACGACACCTCCGATCAGCGCATCGATCGCACGATGGAAACCGCCTACTCCACCCGGTGGCAGCAAAGTCGCGACGAGGACGCCCGACGAGGCCGCCTGCATCGGGATCAGTGGCCCGTTGTCGAGGAACACCGCGACGACCATCGCCAGGGCGACGACCACCATGATCTGCCATGTCCCCGATCCGATCCGGGAGACGAGCAGATCGCCGACGAGGATGCCGATGGTCACACCGGCGACGAGTTCCACCGATCGTCGCCACCGCTTGCTCAGCGACAGGCCGAGCGAGACGACGGCCGCGATCGGCGCGAAGAACGGCTGTGGGTGGCCGAACACGTGCACCGCGATCCACCACGAGAGCCCGGCCGCGAGCGCGCATTGCGCGATGGGTACCAGCGACAGCCACAACCGCCGAACCCGTTTACGGATCGGGGGCGGTAGCCGGTTCAGGCCTCGACGAAGCCAGTCGGTCAAGCCAGTCCGAGGTGCTTGGCCGCCGTGGGATCGCTGTCGTTGAGCAGATCGAGGCAGCGCAGGTACTCGTCCTCTTCACCGATTGCCTTGGCGGCTTGCGCCAATGCCCCGACGCACCGCAGGAACCCCTGGTTGGGTTCATGACTCCACGGCACCGGGCCGAATCCCTTCCAGCCATGTCTGCGCAGCTGATCGAGTCCGCGGTGGTAACCGGTCCGGGCGTACCCGTAGGCCTCGATCACCTTGGCGGTGTTGGCCCCCGCATCGGCGGACTTCAGGGCGGCTTCGGCGAGGTATGCCCACGCAATCGATGCGGTGGGGTGGGCGGCCGCGGTGTCAGCCGCGTCGGCGCCGTTGAGCAGGTCGGATTCGGCATCGTCGTCGCCGGTGAGCAGAACCGGTTGAGGGCCGAGCAGATCTCCAAAAGAAGTCACCCGTCCATTCAAGCACTCCGGTCGGCCCGGATCATCGGACAGACAGCCACATCACAGCCCGTCGAATCCGCCGATCGGCGAGTGATTCGCTAGGGTGAATGGCGCAATCGGCGCTACGTCGCCGAACTACGACGAGCGATCCCCGATCGGGGGCGCGACCATCACACATTTGACGAAGCGGGGTGGATCACCACATGCCTCAATCGCAGGACGAGAAGGGTGTGTTCCGCCGCGCAGTATCCGCCTGGCGCGACCGTGGCGGGAAGTCCGGTCGACCCCGACGCGGACCCGACGATTCGGTGGTGGGCATCAGAAAGGGCAACGACGCAGCGGTGACAACGGAGACCACCAATCCGAACGACACGACGGACTCCGTCACCCCGGACATCACGGCCGACAGCCCGACAAGCGTCGATAGGAGCCCCGACGAGAACGTCGTCGATGCGACAGCGGCCACTGGGACTGCGGCCGCCGCGACGACGACCGATGATGTGGCCGACGCCACGGACACTCAGGCCGCTGAAGCCGGGGAGGCCGGGGAAGCCGAAGCCGGCGAATCCGGTGCCGCCGAAGCCGAAGCCGACGCCACCGACTCTGATGCCACCGTGCCCGATGCCACCGGCTCCGACGCCACCGACTCTGATGCCACCGTGCCCGGTCCCACCGGCTCCGGTGCGCCTGAATCCGGCGCCGACGAGTCAGCCGAGTCCGACGTGGATGGCAACGACACCGCGGATCGCAACGACACCGCGGACGGCAACGACACGGTAGACACCGATGCATCGGCCACCGATGCCGAAGCGACCGCTGATGTGGCCAGTGATGCGGAGGCGGGCGAAGCAACGGCCCCCGATAGCCCGGACTCCGCGCCGGCCGACGAGGTCGAGGCGCCGGCGGACGGCGACATCCCTGCGTCGGAGGTGGCAGCCGACGAGCATGCGGACGACGAGCCGGAGTCCGCACCCGACGCCGGCGCCGAGAGCGTGGACGGCACCCCGGCAGCATCCGACGCACCGACGGACGCCGTCGATGCGGATGCCGAAACCAGCGCTGCCGACACCAGCGACGCGGAGACCGGCGACTCCGACACCAACGACGCCGACGCCGACACCGACGACGCTGTGTCCGCTTCCGACGAGTCCGCCGAGCTGGAGACCGCCGCCGACGAGGACGAGCCCACCGCCGAGGATCAGACCGCCGAGGTCGCCGACTCCGCAGAGCCTCCCACCCCACCGACACCCAAGGGCGGTCGAGGCATCGACTCGGCCACCAAGGTGATCCGCCGCGACGAGCTGCCCGACACCAGCGACCTCGAGGACCTGGAGAACATCGACGCACTCGGCGCGCCCGCCGGGGAGGCCGAAAGCGACACGCACGATGAGAGCGACGAGTCGCCGGGTGAGGTGACGCCCGCCGGGGTCTCCGGTGCGCCGTCCGACTCGCCGACCACGGTGATGAAGGTCGCGGCGGTCGCGGGCGCAACCGCGGCGGTTGTCGGCGCCGAGCAAGCTGACAGTGATCAGTCCAGCGACGAACACTCCGAGGCACAGACCGCAGCCCTGGACACCCAGACCATCACCACCGACACGGACTCCGACGCAGCCAAGTCGGATGACACGGGCGAGGCAGCAACCACCGCACTCGAAACCTCACCTGCCGACACCGACGAGGCAGACACAGCAGAGTCAGACACCGCGGACGACGCAGCGACCACCGCACTCGCCACTACCGCACTCGCCACTACCGCACTCGCCACTACGGCACTCGCCACCACGGCAGCCGACACCGACGAGGCACACGCCGAAGAGTCAGACACCGAAAAGTCAGACGCAGCCGAGTCAGACACGGCGGACGAGGCAGCAACCGCCACCCTCGATGCGACCGCACCCGCTACCGAGGTACTCGAAGGCGCCGAATCCGACGACACAACGGCCGAAACCACCGAGGCCGAAGCCACCGAGGCCGACAACGCCACGGCCGAAACCACCGAGGCCGACGACACCGGGGCTTCCACCCCGGCCGCCACCAAGTCGATGCCGACGACTCCCGATGACGACGAGTGGGTCGACGCCGGCACTGCGAAGACCTCGGCAGCCGATGGCTGGGCGACCACCGCCCACAAACCCGAACGCATCCCCGGCAAGGTGGAGCCCGAGAAAAAGACTGCGAAGACCTCGGGCGGGCATCGCGGACGACGCGTGGCGCTCGTCGCCGTTGCGGCGGTCGTCGTCGTCGCGGCGATCGTCGGGGGCATCTTCGCGTACATGAACCTGCGGCCGCCGGCCCCCGAAGATCAGGCCGCGGATTCGGCCAAGCAGTTCTCGGAGGCGCTCTATGACGGCGATCTGACAACCCTGCGCTCGATCACCTGCGGTGATCGGCATCAGTTCTACACGTCGATCAGCGACGAGGACTTCCAGCAGATCTACGCGCGGCAGAAGGCTCGCAACGAGCTGATCGACGTCGGAGACGTCAAGGCGGTCAAGATCACGGCCGACGGCAACCAGGCCGTCGTGGAGGTCGAGGCCACCCACACCGCCCGCCCCGGCACCCCGCAAACGGTGACGATCAACCTCCAGAAGTCCGGCGACGACTGGAAGGTGTGCACGCCGCAGTGACCCATGGACCACAGCCCGACGGACCACGGCCGCTCTGGTACGAGCCGCCGACCCGTCCGACCGTGCTCCCTCGTAGCGTCGTGGAGTCCGAACCGCTCGCGGCGCGTCGGCGCCGGGTGGAACCGTCGGTCGTCATCGCCGCGATCGTCATGCTCATGCTGGCCGGGGGCGTGGTCTACGGCCTGACGGCGGTGTGAGTCACCGGCCTCCCCGCATACAACAAAAAGGGGCGCCCCGCACCGGCGGGACGCCCCTTGTCGTTCAGGTGAGGTCGATCAGGCGCTGATCGACTTGCCGACCGACTTGAGGTCGGTGCAGGCCTCGATCACCCGGTCGGTCATCGACGCCTCGGCCTTCTTCGACCACACGCGCGGATCGTAGGTCTTCTTGTTGCCGACATCACCGTCGACCTTCAGCACACCGTCGTAGTTCTCGAACATGTGGCCCGCGATCGGACGGGTGTAGGCGTACTGGGTGTCGGTGTCGACGTTCATCTTGACGACGCCGTAGCTGAGCGCCTCCTCGATCTCGCTCTTGAGCGAGCCGGAACCGCCGTGGAAGACGAAGTCGAACGGTTTGGAACCCTCGGGCAGACCGAGCTTCTTGACGACGACCTCCTGGCCGGTCTTGAGTACATCGGGACGCAGCTTGACGTTGCCCGGCTTGTAGACGCCGTGCACGTTGCCGAACGTCGCGGCCAGCAGGTAGTGACCTTTCTCACCGGTGCCCAGCGCATCGACGGTCCGCTCGAAGTCCTCGGGCGTGGTGAACAACTTGTCGTTGATCTCCGCCTCAACCCCGTCCTCTTCACCGCCGACGACGCCGATCTCGCACTCGAGAATGATCTTCGCGGCCGCGGCCTTCGCCAGCAGTTCCTGCGCGATCGACAGATTCTCGGCGATCGGCACCGCACTGCCGTCCCACATGTGGGACTGGAACAACGGATTCTTGCCCGCGTCGACCCGCTCCTGCGAGATCGCCAGCAATGGCCGGACGTAGGTGTCGAGCTTGTCCTTCGGGCAGTGATCGGTGTGCAGGGCGATCGTCACGTCATACTTCGCGGCGACCACGTGCGCGAACTCGGCGAGCGCGACCGCACCGGTCACCATCTCCTTGATACCGAGACCCGAACCGAACTCGGCACCACCGGTCGAGAACTGGATGATGCCGTCACTGCCGGCATCCGCGTAGCCCTTGATCGCGGCGTTGATCGTCGAAGAAGAGGTGCAGTTGATCGCCGGAAACGCGTAGCCCCCCTCCTTCGCCTTCGTTAACATCTCGGCGTACTGCTCCGGAGTTGCAATGGGCATCGAGCATTCCTTCCAAAGGTTGGACATACCGGACATACCCGCATGTGCGAGTTGCGACGCCCTCAGTATGGCAGGTCAACGCATCGCTGTTGCGTTGACTGACGGATCACCTGACCTGTCCGAAATGCCGTTTTCGCGACGATCCGTAGCATGGCAACGGTGACGGCCTCCGAACCTTCGACCACCTCGCGCACCGACACCCCACCCCCGACCGACAGTGGATCGGCTCCCGCGACGCCACAAACACCTTCCCGCCCGGCGCCGTCGGCTGTCGCCGGCATGCTGCTCCGCGGCGGACTCATCGGGGCCGCCGAGACGATTCCGGGCGTGTCCGGCGGGACTGTCGCCCTGGTGACCGGTATCTACAGCCGGCTCATCGCGTCGGCGAAAGCGCTCACCGACATCCCCCGGGCGATCACGTCGCCTCAGCGTTTGCGCACCACGCTCGGATACGTCGACTGGTGGCTGCTGGTGCCCGTCGCCCTCGGCATGGGGATCGTCGTGGTGTCGATCGCGGGCACCATGGAATCGTTCGTCACCGACCAGCCCGTTTACTCCAAGGCGCTGTTCATGGGCATGATCGCGGCGTCGGTGGCGATCCCGTTCCTGGAGGTCAGACCCGGAGCACTCACCAGCCCTCCCGCACGGCTGCGCGCCGGACTGCTGTTCGTCGCGACGGCCGCGATCGCGTTCACGCTGACGTCCCTCCCCCGCAACGACGTCGCCGACCCACCACTGCTCCTCGTCTTCGGCGCGGCGGCCGTGGCGGTCTGTGCGCTGGTGCTGCCAGGCGTATCCGGGTCGTTCTTCCTGCTGGTGATGGGCCTGTACGCGCCGACGATGGCCGCCGTCGATCAGCGTGACCTCCCCTATCTGGCGGTGTTCGCCGCCGGCGCCGTCGTCGGTCTCGCGTCGTTCGTTCGCGCGCTGGAATGGCTGCTCGAGAACAACCACACGATCGCCATGGTCGGTGCCGCCGGACTGATGCTGGGATCGTTGCGGGCGTTGTGGCCGTGGCAGACCGACACCGGGCAACTCCTCGGGGTCGGCGACGACTGGCCGGTGGCGCTGACCCTGTTCGTGGTGGGCGCCGGCGTCGTCGCGTCGATGGCGATGCTGCAGCGGAGGCGCTACGTCGCCGACGCGCTGGCGTCGTCGATCGCCCATTCGCGATCGTGACCGACGACACCCCAGGTCAGCGCTGTCAGCTTCTCCCAAGCTTTGGCCGGTACGCTTGGCTCCCGTGATTGTTTCCGCTCTCGCCCAGACCACGACGACCGCGGTGGCACTTCCCGGCATCCTGGACCCCATCAACGTGCTGTCCTGGTTCGGGGCCTGGGCGTTCTGGGGTCTGCTGCTCGTCGTCCTGATCGAATCCGGGGTGCTGTTCCCGGTGCTGCCCGGCGACTCGCTGCTGTTCGTCGCGGGCATGGTCGTGGCCGCCGGCGGCAAGGAAGGGATCGACAAGTTCGCCTCACTCTGGCAGCTGCTCATCTTCATCCCACTCGCAGCGATCATCGGCGGCCAGATCGGTTACTGGATCGGTCGCTACGTCGGCACGGAGATGTTCAAACCGGATGCCCGGTTCCTCAAGGAGCGCTATCTCATCGAGGCGCACGAGTTCTTCGAGAAACGTGGTCCCATCACGATCTTCCTGGCCCGATTCGTGCCGATCGTCCGGACGATCGCGCCGATCGTCGCCGGTGCCGCGCGGATGAAGTACTCGGTGTTCTTCATTTACAACGTCGCGGGTGCCATCGTCTGGGGCGCGGGCGTCACCCTGCTCGGCTACTGGCTGGGCGGCTTCGAGATCGTGCAGAAACTCATCGAACCGATCTTCATCGCGATCGTTGTGGTGTCGGTCCTGCCGATGTTCATCGAGTGGTACCGCCGTCGACGCAACACCGACAAGGTCGAGCCGGCCGCGCAGACGCCGGAACAGTCGTCGACCGACCCCGCCTGAGTCCGCTAGACCTGCTGGCGCAACCCGACGATCCTCGGGTGGTCACGCCAGGCCGGCATCTCGGCCATGAGGCGACGCGCGGAGCGCACGGCGTCCTCCCAGGACAGTTCCCGGTGTTCGGTCAAGATCTGTGCCGTCAGCGCGTCCAGCCGCGCGTCGAATGTCTGTAGGTGACCGTCGCCGTCGGTGCAATACGCGCAATAACGAGCCGTCTGCACCGGCATCCCACAACTCTCGCAATGGTGATGCGACTCCAGGACGGACATGGTGCTCTCCTTCACCTTGTGACGTTCTCTCAGACTGAACCGCCGCAGGCCGGGCACAACAGGGTCGTTGTGCCCGGCCTGGCGGATTGTGACGTATCAGACAGCCCTCGTCAGAGCCCCCGCACGGTCGCTCGAGTAGGCCCAGAGCCAGTCCGTGTACTTGTAGCTCGAGGTGTCCCGGGTACGGAACAGTTCATTGCGCGCGACCCTCGCCGTGCCGTCGAGGTGCCAGAGCTCCCCCCACATCCGGCCGGTGGTGAGGATGCGGTTGCAGCGTGGCGCACGCTCGGCGTTGACCGCGGCCAAAGTCCGGTCCCAGGCGTCGGCGCCGCCGACCGACAACTCTTCGTCCGCGTAGTCGGCGATGCACTTCGCGTCCTCGATCGCCATCACCGCACCCGAGGCCAGATACTGCAGCGGCGGATGGGCGGCGTCCCCGAGCAGGATCATCCGGCCGTCCACCCAGTTGTCGATGGGTGCGCGGTCGTACATCGGCCACCAACGGTCACGCCACAGGTGATCGGTGGCCGACCGCACCGTCGGATGGCAGTGGTCGTAGGCGTGTGCGAGCTCGTCGGGCCCGCCCCACTCGGCCTTGCCTTCCCGGTAGCCCGGTGATTCGAACACGGCGACCTGGTTGAGCATCGACCCACCGCGCAGCGGGTACTGGATGAAGTGGCACCGAGGGCCGATGTATCCGACGACGTCACGGATACCTTGCCCGGCCGGCACCTCATCCATCGGGAAGGTCCCGCGGTAGGCGACGTAGCCGGACGAGACCGGCTGATCGTCGGACAGTTTGGCGCGCAGCCGCGACTTGAGTCCGTCCATGGCCAGGACCGCATCGGCTTCGTGCGCGGCGCCGTCGGCGGTCGTCAGTACCGCTCGGTTGCCCTCGGTGACCACGTCGTCGACGGTCTGCGAGGTGAGCAGTTCGGCGCCGGCGTCACGCGCGGCATCGATCAGCAGCGCGTGCAGATCGCTGCGGTGGATGACGAAGTAGGGACCGCCGTAGCGCGCCTGGAAGTCCGCGCCCAGGTCGAGTCGGGTGAGCTCCTCGGCGGTGACCGCATCGCGGAACACGATGTTGCCGGGCAGCACTCCGCGTTCCAGTGCGGTGTCGAGCAGACCCCAGGAGTCGAGCATGCGCGAGCCGTGCGGGCCGATCTGCAGTCCGGCACCGACCTCGCCGAACTCCGGTGCCCGTTCGAACAGCGTGACCGACGCACCCTTACGGGCGAGGGCCAGCGCGGCAGCGGCGCCACCGATGCCGCCACCGGCAATCAGGACTCGTGAATCATGAAGGGAGGACATGTTCTTCTCCTTTGGAAGATCTTCGGCTCAGACGGCCGGAAGCGTGGGCGGTCATGCACACCACAGTGATGGCGCGCACAACTCGTCGCCCATACAATTCTGCTATGCAGAAACTCTCGGCGAAGCGCAAGATCGAGCGGCCGTCCTATGTCATCGAGTCGGTGGACAACGCTCTGCGGTTGCTGGAGTTGCTGCGCGACGTGGGCGAGATCCGCCTCTCGGATGCGGCGTCCGAACTCGGCGTGGCCAACTCGACGGCCCATCGTCTGCTCGCGATGCTCACCTACCGGGGGTTCGCCGTCCAGGACGAGCGGCGGCGCTATCACCCGGGCCCCGCACTCGGCGCCGGCCCGGCGCGGCAGGGGTGGACCCGCGACTTCACCGATCGCTCGCGACCCCACCTCGAAGCGCTGACCGGACTGACCGGGGAAACCACCAATCTCGTCATTCGGGTCGGCACCCAGGCGCGATTCCTCGATTCGGTCGAGTCCGGCGGCATGTTGCGGGCGGGCGACCGACGCGGGCAGGTGCTCGACGCCCATCGCACCGCAGGTGGCCGCGCCCTGCTCGCCGAGCTCCCCGAGGCCGTGCTCGAACAGCTCTACCTGCGTCCCGACGACCACGAAGGGCCCGCCGACTCGCACGATCCGCGCCTGACGCGCGACGAGTACAACCTTTTCCACGCCGAGATCCGGCGCGTACTCAACTCCGGTGTCGGCATCAACCTGCAGCAGAGCGAAGACGGCGTCGCGGCGTTCGGGATGGTCGTGCACAACGGCGCGGGCGTCGCGCTCGGCGCCATCACCGTCGCCGTTCCGGCCACCCGCTACGAACTACACGCGCGCGGCCCGCTCATCGGGCAGTTGCGGCGAACCGTCCGGGAGACCGAACTCGACGTCGCCGACATCGCACCCTGATTTTCTGCACAACAGAAAGTTCTGCCCGATCGCTCGACCCCCTCGTAGCGTGGCGTCCCAGTGATCCACCACATACCGATGGAGTAGCGATGACCACCACGATCAAGACCGGGGCCGGGCCCACGGCGCAGGAGCAAGCCGCCCTCGACGCGATGTACCGCAAGTTCGATGCCGCCCACCTCAATCCGCTGTGGACGCAGCTCGGTGACCTGATGCCGATGGCCCCGTCGCCTCAGGCCGTCCCGTATGTCTGGCGCTGGGCCGACCTGCTGCCGCTCGCCGAGGAAGCCGGGCGACTGGTGCCGGTCGGACGCGGCGGCGAACGCCGGGCCATCGCGTTGGCCAACCCCGGACTCGGCGGCCGTCCCTACATCAGCCCCACGCTGTGGGCCGCGATCCAGTACCTCGGCCCACGCGAGACGGCCCCCGAACACCGGCACAGCCAGAACGCCTTCCGCTTCGTCGTCGAGGGCGAGGGCGTCTGGACCGTCGTCAACGGTGACCCGGTGGCCATGCGCCGTGGCGACTTCCTGCTGACCCCGGGCTGGAACTTCCACGGTCACCACAACGAGACCGACAACCCGATGGCATGGATCGACGGCCTCGACATCCCGTTCAGCCACTACGCCGACACCGGCTTCTTCGAGTTCGGTTGTGAGGGGGTGAGCGACGAGTCGATGCCGAATATCTCACGCGCCGAACGCCTCTGGGCACATCCGGGGCTGCGTCCGCTGGTCGGCCTGGACGCCAAGACCAGTTCGCCGATAGCCGCCTACCGATGGGAGCACACCGACGCAGCGCTGGCCGAGCAACTGGCCCTCGAGACCGAGGGCTACCCGTCGACCACCGAACCCGGGCACGCCGCGATCCGCTACACCAACCCGACGACCGGTGGCGACGTGATGCCGACCATCCGCGCCGAGTTCCATCGCCTACGCGCCGGCACGGTGACCCGCACCCGCCAGGACGTCGGCACCACCGTCTTCCAGGTCTTCGACGGCACCGGATCGATCACTCTCGGCGAGGACGTCCATCAACTCGCCAAGGGCGACCTGATCGTCGTCCCGTCGTGGGTGCCATGGTCGGCCACCGCCGAGAACGACCTCGACCTGTTCGCGTTCTCCGACGCACCCATCATCGAGCGCCTGCACTTCAACCGCACCCAGATCACCCCTGCCGGTTGAGCCTGTCGAAACCCCATCTGCGCCGGTGGATCTCGATGCGGCGCCTCGCTTCGCTCGGAGCCTTACTCGATCAGCGGAGGAGCGAGCTCGGCATCCGCGGGACGGGCAACCCCTCCATCCGCCGGACGGGCAACCCCTCCATCCGCGGGACGGCAACCCTTCCCGCTGGTCGAGTAAGCCCGGCGACGAAGGAGCCGAGCGCATCGAGACCCACCCACCCAACCACCACCAACCACGAAGGAACCCACCCGATGAAGCTCGCCACCCTCCGCCTCGACGGAACCACCACCGCTGCCGTCGTCGACACCGACGCCAATTCCGCCACCGTCATCGACGGTCACTCCGACGTCGGTTCACTTCTGGCGCAGCCGAATTGGCGAGGAATCGCCGAGTCGGCCGCCGGCCAGACCATTGCGCTCGACGACGCCGACCTCGCCCCGGTCGTCCCACGCCCCGGCAAGATCTTTTGTGTCGGACTGAACTACGCCACCCACATCACCGAGATGGGTCGCGACCTGCCGCAGTACCCGACCCTGTTCCTCAAGGTCGCCGAAGCCCTCACCGGTCCGTACGACGACGTCGTCGTCCCGCAGTATGCGGCGAAGGAACTCGACTGGGAGGCCGAACTCGCCGTGATCATCGGCCGCGAGGCCTACCAGGTGTCCGAGGCCCGGGCCGCCGACCACATCGCCGGGTACTCGGTGATCAACGACTACACGATGCGCGACTACCAGTACCGCAGCCTGCAGTGGGATCAGGGCAAGAACTTCGAGAAGACCAGCGGCTTCGGCCCGTGGCTCGACACCGACTACGAACTGGGCTCCGTCATCGAGACCCGCCTCGACGGTGAGGTGATGCAGCACGCCACCACCGACGACCTCGTCTTCAAGCCGGCCGCGCTGGTCGAGTACATCTCACACATCGTCACCCTCAATCCCGGTGACGTGATCATCACCGGGACCACCGGCGGCGTCGGTCACGCCCGCAAGCCGGCTCGCTACATCGGCGACGGCCAGACAGTCGAAGTCACCATCGACGGCTTGGGCGCGGTGCGCAACCGCACCGTCGTGAAGTGACGAGTACGCTGACCAGCATGTCGCACAACCATTTTCCGGATCTGGATGTGGCCGACCGGCTCGCCGTCGCGCGCGCCGGCACGGCCCATTTCGGGCGGCTTCTCGCGTCACTCACCGACACGCAGCTCGACGAGGCGTCGTTGCTGCCGGGTTGGTCGCGCAAACATCTTGTCGCCCACGTCGGGTACAACGCCGCCGCGATCAGCCGGCTCGTCGAATGGGCGGCCACCGGAGACGAAGTCCCCATGTATCCCTCCGTGGAGGCGCGCAACGAGGAGATCATCAGCGGGGCAACGCTGCCCGCGCAGGCTCTGCGAAATCTCTTTGATCACACCGCGGCCCGGCTCGACGAGAAGTGGCGCAACCTACCCGACGACCGATGGGACTTCCCCGTCAAGACAATTCAGGGCCGGACCGTCCCGGTGTCGGAGACTGCATGGATGCGCACGCGCGAGGTCTGGATCCACGCCGTCGACCTCGCGTCGGGCGCGACGTTCGCCGAGTTCCCCGAACCAGTGGTGAACAGCGTGATCGATGACATCGCAAATGCGTGGCGCCGTAACGACTCCGGATTAGATCTGCGCCTCGTTCTGCCGACCGGTGAGATCGATATCGATCCCGACCGTACCGGCGACCGCGTCGTGGTGTCCGGCCCCGCCCCTGCCGTGCTGCGCTGGATGGCCGGGCGCGGCGACGAGGGAGTAACCCTGTCCGACAACACCACCCAGCCTCCCCGCTGGCTCTGACAGCGAGGACCACCCCGGCCCGCCCGCTGGGGTGGTCGCCGCTTCGCCGATCGAGCAATGACCCGATCTTGCGAGGGCACGAATCGAGATCACCTGTCGGACAAGTCATCTCGACGCGCTTTGCCATCGCTCCTCGTCCACTCGATCGGCGGAGCGGCAAGCCGTACGCTCCTTCGCGCCATCGCTCCTCGTCCACTCGATCGGCGGAGCGGCAAGCCATACGCCCCTTCGCGCCGTCACTCCTCGTTTTCCCGGTCGGCGCCGTGACCTTCCGCCCGCTCCCAGAGCTCATCGGCATGCGCGATCGCGGTGCCGATCTCCTCGGCCATGACGTGGGCCGCCGACTGCCACGCAACCGCGCGAATCCGTTCCAAATTCGCCTGGAAGTCCTCCGCGGTGCCCTGGTACTGATGGCCGCGTTCGGACATCCACTTGACCACATGCCGCTCGCAGAGGTCTCGAAAGCTCTCGCGCATGACATCGGCGGACCACTTACTCAGCGCGAAATCGGCTCCGAGAGAATGTAGTTCGAGAGCTCCCCGTAGCTGCGGGATACTTTCGGCGAACCAGACCTTCCGCCCGTCCGACGTCGTCCGGCGCTCCAGGTAGCCGCTGGAGACGAGCGCCGGCACCTGATCCGGATACGCGTCGCCGAGCACATCGGCGAGTTCGCCCTCGTCGAGTTCCCGGCTCGAGGTGGCCAGCCATGCCGACCCGGCGATGGACGGGCCGAGCAGGTCGACGACACTGCTCTGCGATTCACCCGCATCCCCCAGCACCGTACGGATCGTCTGCAGACGCAGGCCCCTGCCCTGCAGGGCGGCGATCGACCGGAGCCGTTCGAGGTGAGCGGGCCCGTATACCGCCTGCCCGCCCCGGCGCACGGGCCGCGGAAGCAACCCTTCGGATTGGTAGTAGCGGATGGTCCTCGCGGGCACATCCGCCACCTTTTCGAGCTCACTCAACGAGAACTCGGTGTTCGCGTCGGTGCCATTCGCTGCCATAAGTCCCATGAAATCACCTTCTGATGTCAGTTCGCACTGTTATGACAGGCAACACTTGACAGTGCGATGTGAAGTATCTTACTGTCATATTACAGTTTTTACTGACATACACCAGCGATCACCGTTGGCACCCACCACAGGAGGTATCCATGACGGACGCACGCCCCACCCCCGCCGTCCCGTCCAAGGTCTTCATCACCGGAGCCGGCGGCTTCATCGGCCGCACGCTGGCCGCCCGCCTGCGTGAGCTCGGCGCCACCGTCACCGGCGTCGACCTCGTCGCCGATCCGGCCGAGGGGATCGTCGAAGGCAGCACCACCGACCCGTCGACCTGGGCACATGCACTCGAGGGCGTCGACGCGGTGATCCACACCGCAGCCATCGTCAGCACCGTCGCCCCCGTCGAGCAGGCCTGGAACGTGAACGTGCTGGGCACCAAGAAGGTCCTCGACGCCGCAATCGACGCGGGCGTCGGTCGCTTCGTGCACCTCAGCTCGATCGCCGCCTACGGCTGGGATTGCCCCGATCACGTCACAGAGGATTACCCCACCCGCGTCACCGGCGGTGTCTCCACCTACACCGACACCAAGACCAACTCCGAACTGGTGGTCCTGGCCAACGGCAAGCGCGGCATGGAAACCACCATCGTGCGACCGGCCGACGTCTACGGCCCCGGCTCGGTGTGGGTGCGTGAGCCGCTGGCGATGATCAAGAAGAAGCAGATGATCCTGCCGGAGAACGGCTCGGGCGTGTTCGACGTCATCTACATCGACAACTTCGTCGACGCGATGGTGCTCCTGCTGGCCGCCGACGGCAAGGACGTCGACGGACAGGTCTTCAACTTCGGCGAGGAGCTGTTCCGCACCACCGGCGAGTACTTCGGCGAACTGGCCTCCTGGGTCCCCGGCGGCAAGGTCACCTCGGTGCCCATCAAGGTCGCGGTCCCGGCGCTCAACGTCGTCGGCGCCGTCCAGCGCCGCCTCGGCATGAAGAGCGAGCTCGGCGGCGCACTGATGCACATGTTCAACCGCAAGGTCGTCGTATCCAACGAGAAGTCACGCACCGTGCTCGGGTTCAAGCCCGTCGTCTCCTACGAAGAGGGCATGGCGCGGCAGAAGGAATGGGCCCGCCGAGAAGGTCTCATCTGAGCCTGTCGAACCAACCACAACCACGAGAAAAACAATGAACCACAAAATGATTGACGGAGGTCACCGATGAGTAAGAACCGGATGAACGCCGCCCAGATCTACCGGACGATGGTCCGGATGCGACTGGTCGACGAAGCATTTGTCGAGGCATGGAAGGACGGACTCGTCCCGGGCGAGTACCACTCGGCCCACGGCGAGGAAGGCATCAACGCCGGCGTCCTCGCACACCTGACCGAGGCCGACACCCTCGCCCTCGATCACCGCAACACCGGCCCGTTCGTCGCTCGCGGCATCGAACTCGAGCCGCTGATGCTCGAGGTGCTCGGCTCGGACGAGGGCATCGCCCGCGGTATGGCCGGACACATGCACATCTTCGATCCGGCCTGCAACGCCGGCGCGGACGGCATCGTCGGTGCGGGCGGACCGCTCGCCGTCGGCCAGGCGATCGCCCACACCCGGTCGAATCCGGGCAGCGTCGCCGTCACCTTCCACGGTGAGGCCGCGATGAACCAGGGCATGATGATGGAGGCCTACAACATGGCCGTCGCGTGGAACCTGCCCGTCGTGTTCGTCTGCAAGGACAACAAGTGGGGCATCACCACCTACTCCAGCGATCAGACCGCCGGTACCCCAGTGCAGCGCGCCAAGGGATTCGGCCTGCACGTCGAGACGGCTGCCGGACACAAGGTCGGCGACGTGCACCGCGCGGCCGGCAAGCTCATCGACCGCGCCCGTGCCGGCAAGGGCCCCGGGTTCCTCTACGTGACCTGCCATCGCCCCAACGGACACCTCGAGGGCGACCCGCTGGTCGGCCTGCTCCGTCAGCCGAAGCAGCAGCTGTCGGTCTGGCTGCCCGAGCTGATGGCCGGATTCAACAACACCCAGAGTGGAACCACCGGCGAGAAGGTGCGCGCGATGGTCGGCGTCGGCAAGCGTGCCGGCCGTTTCACCCGCGACATGACCCTCAACACCTACAAGGACCCGGTCCGACGTGGCCGGTCCCTGGTCGGGGCGGAAGCCGCGGCCACCATCGAAGCCCAAGAGCGAGCAGAAGTTCTCGCCGCCATCACCGCAACCCGTGCGCGCGTCGGAAAGCGCATCGGATTCGGCGTCACCACAGGAGGAACCCGATGACCATCATGCGTTTTGACGAAGCTGTCGATCACGGCCTGGGCCAGGCCATGGCGGCCGACCCCTCGGTCGTCACCTGGGGCGAGGACATCGAGATCCTGCGCCGCGTGCTGCAGAGCCGTTTCGGTCCCGAGCGTGTCCGCGACACACCGATCTCCGAGCAGGGCTTCATGTATGCCGGCATCGGCGCCGCCATGGCGGGCCTGCGTCCGGTGGTCGAGCTCTACATGATCGACTTCGGCATGGTCGGCTGGTCGGCCATCTCCAACGCCGGCTCCAAGTTCAAGGACTTCTCCGGCGGCCGCTGGAACGTCCCGATGGTGCTGCGCGCCGGTGTCGGCGGCTGGTACGCCGACGGCGGTCAGCACGAGCAGACCTTCTGGGGCAGCCTCGCCTCCTACCCGTCGACCGAGGTCGTGGTGCCGTCCACCCCGGCCGACGCCGCCGGACTGATGCTGTCGGCCGTGCAGAGCGACGAGTTCACCGTCTTCCTCACGCCGAAGCTGCTCGACCAGCAGATCCTCGACTACCTGGGCGGCGACCAGCGCGACACGCTGGACCTCACTCCGGTGCAGCCCAAGGCCGGCGCCATCGGCGACGTCCCCGACGTCGTCACGCCGATTCCGTTCGGCAAGGCCGCCACCCGCCGCACCGGCTCCGACATCACCCTGGTCTCGGTCGGCATCGGCGTGCACCGCTGCCTCGAGGCGGCCGAGGCGCTCGCCGCCGACGGCATCGACGCCACCGTGCTCGATCTGCGCACCCTCGCGCCGCTCGACACCGAGGCCATCGTCGAGCACGTGAGCCGCACCGGCCGGGTCGTCGTCGCCGACGAGGACTACAGCCGAGGCGGACTCACCGGCGAGATCGCCGCGCTGCTCCTCGAATCCGGCACCAACGCCCGCTATGCGCGGGTGGCCGTGGAACAGACCATCCCGTTCGCGCCGCACCTCGAGTACGGCGTGCTCCCCAACGCGGAGCGCATCGCTGCGGCCGCCAAATTCCTTGCCTGAGGACCGATCATGACCACATCATTACCCCTGGCCCAGGTTGCGCTCAGCGTGAGCGACCTGCAGCACAGCCAGCGCTGGTACCGCGACATCTTCGGTTTCGCCGAGGCCGGCGGCACCCACGCCTTCATCCCGCTGCTGGGATCCGAAGACGTGCAGAACGTGCCGGGCGCCACCAGCGTCTGCTGGTGGATGCTCGACGGCACCCCCGGATTCCAGATGGAGCTCTTCGAGTTCTCCAAGCCGGAGCCCAAGCCGGTTCCCGCAGACTGGCGTCCGAGCGACATCGGTTACACCACGGTCGGTTTCCACGTGTCCGACTTCGACGCGACGCTCGATCGGCTGGCTCGCCGCAACGTCACCCCGCTGACCGAACCGATGGGAATCCTCGGGTCGCGACGCGTGTGCGTCACCGATCCCGACGGCGTGCTGCTGGAGATCATGGAGGACGACCCGCGTGTCGACGGGATGGGCCCGCGTCCGCAGACCCCCGCCGTCGTCCGCTTCACGACTCTGTCGGTGCCGGACCTCGCCGAGGCCCGACGCACCTGGATCGACGTGATGGGTCTGCCCGAGGTGAACCTCACCCTGCACGACGCCGAGCACGAAAAGCTCTGGGGTCTGGCCGGTTCCATGCGCGACTCGTTTGTCGTCCAGGCCGGCGACGCCTTCCTCGAGGTGGTGCAGTATCTCGATCCGATCGGCAAGCCGTGGCCGGAGGGCTATCACATCAGCGACCTCGGCATCCTGAACATCGCGCTGGGTCTGCCGGATCGTGCCTCGCTCGACGCCCTCGTCGAGAAGGGCCAGAAGGTCGGCATCGAGCCCAACACCACCAAGGGTACGGTCGTCGACAAGATCTGGTACGCCTCATACGTCAACGACCCGATGGGCTTCTCCATCGAGTTGCTCTGGCACGGCAGCAAGGGCAAGCGCCGTGCGGCCGACCCACTGGGTCTGCTGGAGCTCGGCTTCACCGAGAAGAAGCCGCCGGTCAAGCGGGTCAGCGCCGTCGCCCAGACGACGGCCACGCCGGAGCAGGTGTGGGCCGTGCTCGACGACCACGCCTCGATGTCCGAGTGGACACCGTTCAAGCGCTCCCAGGTCGTCAACGGCGGCGACGAGCGTGGCGTCGGACTGGTCCGCGAACTCAGCGGCGGACCGGTCGGCATGAAGGTCAGCGAACAGATCGTCGCGGCCGATGCCCCGCATCGCATGGAGTACACCGCCAAGGGCGCACCGGGCATGAAGCGCTACTTCAGCATCATCGACGTCGAGGCCAACCCGGCCGGCGGCAGCACGATCACCTGGGAAGCGCAGTACCGCACACTCCTGCCCGGATCGACCGCGATCACCGGTCGTATGGTGCAGACCCTCGCCGACGGGCTCGCCCGCGCGGCAGAACGTAGCTGATTCCCCGCTCCCCAGCAGCACGCGACAGTCACGAAGGGTCTCAACCAGACCCTTCGTGGCTCGCCGGCGCTTCGCACCGCAGCGAGCACCGCGCCGCGCGGTCACCACGGGTCACCCCCAAATCTCTTCCCCACGAACAGGACTCACGAATGAACCTCACCGACAACCTGCGCCGCACCGCAGAGCGTCACCCCGACGTCGTCGCGATCAAGCTCGACGACGCCGAGATCACCTACGCACAGCTGAACGGCCTCGCGGCGAAAACCGCTATGTGGCTTCGTGATCTGGGCGTCGAGCCCGGCGACCGCGTCGCCGTGTCGCTGCCGAACATCCCGCACATGCCGGTGATCTACTACGGCATCCTCTGGGCCGGCGGCGTCGTCGTGCCGATGAACCCGCTGTACAAGGACCGCGAGTTCGCCCACGTCCTGCGCGACAGCGGCGCCAAGGCGTTCTTCGCCTGGAACGGCGTCGCCGAGCAGGCCGCCAAGGGCGCCGCCGAGGCGGGCGTGACCTTCGTCGAGGTCGATCCGGCCACCTTCCTCGGTCAGGTCACCGAACATTCGGCGATCAAGGCCGCCGATCGTGGCGGCGACGACACCTCGGTGATCCTCTACACCTCGGGTACCACCGGCGCACCTAAGGGCGCCGAGCTCACCCATGCGAACATGATCCGCAACGCCGAGATCTGTGCCGACGCACCGTTGGTCGGACTCTCCACCGGCGACGTGGTGTTCGGCGGGCTGCCGCTGTTCCACGTCTTCGGACAGACGTGCATGATGAACGCCGCCGTGCTGACCGGTGCGACCCTCACCCTGCTGCCGCGGTTCGACCCGGAACGCGCCCTCGAGATCATCGAGCGCGACAAGGTCACCCACATGGGCGGCGTCCCGACGATGTTCGTCGCGCTGTCTCAGTTCACCGAGCATGAGCGCTTCGACACGTCGAGCCTGACCCGGTGTGTTTCCGGCGGCGCAGCATTGCCCGTCGAGGTCCTCAAGGCGTTCGAGGACGCTTACGGCGCAGTGATTCTCGAGGGCTACGGCCTGTCCGAGACCTCCCCGGCGGTGTCCTTCAACCATGCCGACCGGGAGCGCAAGCCCGGCTCGGTCGGCCAGCCGGTCGAGGGCGTGGAGATGAAGCTCGTCGACGACGCCTGGAACGAGGTGCCCGAGGGTTCCGACGGCGAGATCGCGGTCAAGGGACACAACGTGATGAAGGGCTACTTCGGTAACCCGGAAGCCACCGATGCCGTGCTGCGCGACGGTTGGTTCCGCACCGGCGACATCGGTCGCCGCGACGAGGACGGCTACTACTTCATCGTCGATCGCGCCAAGGACATGATCATCCGCGGTGGGTACAACGTCTACCCGCGCGAGGTCGAGGAAGTGCTGTACGGACATCCGGCCGTCGGCAGCGTCGCCGTCGTCGGCATCCCGAGCCAGATGCACGGCGAGGAGGTCGCCGCGGTGGTCACCCTCAAACCGGGCATGACCGCCACCGAGGACGAGATCCGCGACTACGCCAAGGAGCGGGTTGCCGCCTACAAGTACCCGCGGGTCGTGCGTCTCGTCGATGCACTGCCCCTCGGCCCGACCGGCAAGATCCTCAAGCGCGAGATCACGGTCGATTCGCTGTAGGCACCGCATCTCCGCGTACGTCGAGGCAATCGGCGTACCGCACCGACAAGGTCGTCGGCGCTCACACTTCGAGGGGGTGAGCGCCGGCGACCATCGTCGTCACCAGGCGGTGTTCAGATCCGCATGCTGCCGCACCCACGCGTGCATGGCGATCCCCGCCGCCACACCGGCATTGATGCTGCGGGTGGACCCGAACTGCGCGATCGACACCGTCAGGTCGGCGTGATCCTGGGCGTGGTCGCTGACCCCTGGCCCTTCCTGGCCGAACAGCAGCACGCAGTCTCTCGGTAGCTCAACGGTTTCCAGAGGTTGCGCGCCCGGCGTGTTGTCCACCGCCACCACCGTCAGGCCCGAATTCCGCGCCCAGACAATCAGATCCGCCACCGTCTCGTGGTGATGCAGATGCTGGTATCGGTCGGTGACCATGGCGCCCCGCCGATTCCAGCGTCGTCGACCGACGATGTGCACCGCCGCCGCCGCAAACGCATTGGCCGTGCGGACCACGGTTCCGATGTTCGCGTCGTGCGCGAAGTTCTCGATCGCAACGTGAAACGGATGACGACGGGTGTCGAGGTCGGCGACGATCGCCTCGCGCGTCCAATACCGGTAGGCGTCGACGACGTTTCGGGTGTCGCCCTCGGCCAACAGTTGCGGGTCGTAGCGCGGATCCGTCGGCGGCGGGCCCTCGCGCGACACGTCCCACGGACCCACACCCACCGCCGGTCCCGCCTGCCACTCGGTCGGACCGGCCTCGTCGGCGTCGGCCGGAGTCACCTCAGGCGAGTCCGAGATCGGCCAGCCCGAGCAGCGAGCGATACGGCACGCCGAGCTTGCCGATCACCTCGTCGGCGCCGGTCGCCCGGTCGACCACGGTCGCGACACCGACGACGTTCGCCCCGATCGCCCGTGCGGCCTCGACGGCCGTCGACGGCGACGCACCGGTGGTGGAGGTGTCCTCGACGATCAACACGTTGCGCCCGACGATGTCGGGGCCCTCGATCTGCCGTTGCATCCCGTGTGCCTTGGCGGCCTTGCGGACCACGAATGCGTCGATCGGCCGCCCTTGCGCGTGCATGATCGACGTGGCGACGGGGTCCGCGCCCAGAGTGAGGCCACCGACCGCGTCGTAGTCCCAGTCGGCGGTGAGTTGCCGCATCAGTGCGCCTATCAGCGGGGACGCCTCGTGGTGCAGCGTGGCCCGTCGAAGGTCGACGTAGTAGTCGGCCTCTTTGCCGGACGAGAGCGTGACCTTGCCGTGCACGACGGACAGTTCCGTGACCAGGGCGGCCAGCCGCCCACGATCGGCAGCATCGACGGACGGTGTTGACGACGTCATCTCACTCATTCTTCGGTCAGTGGCGTGCGTTCAGGGCGCACGGTGCCGGTTGGGGCGGTCGGTTGGTTGTACCGGCATCGGCTGCATCCGGCGACCGGCCGTCGGCGGGCCGGCACTTTCCGGGCCTGCCGACGGGCTCGGGTTCGGTGGCCTCGGCGGAGCCGCGGGGCGTGTCGCCTCCGGAGCCGGACTCCCCACCGGTTCGCCACCCTCGATGCGGGCGCGACGCTCGTCGTCGCGCATGTGATCGGTCTTCTCGTCGGCGAACTCGGCCCGGATCGGACCGTGCGGATCCCGCGGGTCCGGGGCGTCCTGCGGGTCGGTGACCGGGGGCAGGACCCGCAGCAGGTCGGCGAACCGACGCACCACTTCGAGTCCGGTGTCGAGGTGCTCGTCGTCGGTGGTCAGCGGCATCGACCCGAGCGCCCAGTTGCCCTCGTTCCACAGCACCTCGATGTAGGTCGGCGCGTTGTTGGCCAGCGCGACCATCCGGCGGTCGCAGACACGTCGTGCGACGTCGAGGTTGTTGGAGAACATCACGCGGGGGCCCATCGCACCGAGCAGCTCGACGTCGTCCTCCGCGGGCGCCAGGACATCCTCGTGTCGCAGGTCGATCACCACCCGCGACGCCGACGACCGGCGCACGGCGATCACGGTCGCGGTCTCGGTGACGTCGAACACCACCGCTTCCGCACCCCCGTAGTGGCCGAACGCGACGTCCTGAATTTCCGCCGTATCCGCGACGTTCATGGTCGCGCGGTGAAACACCTTGCGCAGCTTGCTGTCCGTCTCACGGAATTTGAACTCGTGGCGGTCGCCCCACACTGCGCGCTGGTGGCGCGCAACATTCGAACGCCGACGATCCAGCCACAGCAGAAGGCCGGCACCGATCAATGCCAGCACTGCGATCACGAAATACACGATGGTCATCGCGCTACAGCCTACTATCGGGCGCGACTCCCGGCGGTCGCGACATAACCACGTTCTTTGTCGACGACGTTGCGCAGCACCTCGGCGGGCTCCCCGGGCTCCGCGATATAGCGCCGCAGGTTGTCCAGGAACAGTTCGGCGAGCTCGTCTCGCCAGCCCCGGACGTCACCGCTCATGTGTGCGGAGATCGCGACATTCGCCATGGTCCAGAGCGGGCTGTCGGCGGGTAGCGGTTCGGCGTCGAACACGTCCAGCGACGCCGCCCCGATGGCTCCGGTACGCAGGGCGTCGACGAGGGCGGGCTCGTCGACGAGCTGCCCACGACCGACGTTGATGAAGTGCGCGTCATCACGCATGGCGGCCAGGACCGGCGCATCGATCATGCGCTCGGTCTGCGCGGTGAGCGGCGCGATCGCGACGACGGTGTCGAAGTCGCCTACGTATGCGCGCAGGTCGGCGGTCGGGTGGACGGTCCCGAAGTCGGGGTCGTCGGCGCGCGCCGTGCGACCGGCCCCCTCGACCCGCATGCCGACCGCGCGCAGAAGCCGGGCGGTCGCCCGGCCGATGCCGCCGGTCCCGATCACCAGCGCCGACGTGCCCGCCGTCCGAGTCGTCTCCCGATGTCGCCACTCGGTCCGTCGCTGGAACTCCTTGGACTCGTGTAACTGCTTGTCACGAGCCAGTATTGAGGCGAGCACGAACTCTGCGATCGGCTGGTCGAACACGCCGGACGCATTGGTGACCACCACCTCCGAGTCGCGTAGCTCGGCGAAGAGCAGCGAGTCGACACCGGCTGCGCACACGTGCACCCACCGTAGGTCGTCGGTCGCCGGACCCCAATTGTCTTTCAGCGCACGGGAAAAGAAGTCCCAGACAAGCAGCACGTCGGCACCGGGGAGAGCCTGGGGAAGGGCGGGGGCAGTGCAAAGCCGAACAGTCGCAAGCTTTTCGATCTCCGCGAGGTTGTGCGGCCGCCGAACATGGTCCGCGCCGAGTATCGCGATGGTCGGTCGGATGCTGTTCACCTCTCCCACCGTAACCCAGAGCTGAATATGCGCGCGGTGTCAGCCGAAGGCGACGTCAACCATTGCTTCGGCCGACCGCTGGCGCCGCAGTATATTCGGCTCCGACGCCGGCGACCCTCTCCGACCCGCAGGAGGCGCACCCGGCATCGTCAGGGACGAGCAAATCGCTCTTGGCCTGCGACGATTCACCGCGGCCCTGACGGAAGCACTCGAGACCGATACCCTCGGTCAGAGATGACGCATGCCCGCAGCTCAGCAGTGACGGACGGCGACTCCGATGTCGTCGGCGATCTCGCACGTCTCGGCGTCGAGGTCGACGGCTCGTCCCGCCGTCTCAGCGAATACTCGTACGACGCATCGAACTATCGGGTGCGGCCGATGGCGGTCGTGTTCCCCCGATCGGCCGACGACGTGGCCCGGACCGCCGCCTATTGCCACGACCACCGCGTACCGATCATCGCGCGATCGGGCGGCACATCCATGGGTGGCAACGCCATCGGCGCCGGCGTGGTGCTCGACTTCTCGCGGCACCTCGACCGGCTCCGCGAGGTCGACGCCGACGGCAGAGCAGCGGTGGCCGACGCGGGCATCGTGCTGAGCACGCTGGCTTCCGAGGTCCGGGACGCCACCGGAGGTCGTCTGACGTTCGCCCCCGATCCGTCGTCGGCGTCGCGCGCGTGCCTGGGTGGCGCGATCGGCAACGACGCCTGCGGCAATCACTCGGTGCGCTACGGCCGCACCACCGATCACATCGAGGAACTCCACCTCGTCACGGCGGACGGCCTCCGGCTCACCGCCACTCGATCCGGTGTGTCCGCAACCGACGAAACCGATTCTGTCGCAACCGAACGAGCACGCGACCTGACGACCGGCCTGCAAGATCTGACCGGCCGCAACCTCGCGATCCTGCGGACCGACCTGGAGACCATTCCACGCCAGGTGTCCGGATATCACCTCGCACACCTGTTGCCGGAGCACGGATTCGATGTCGCTCGGGCGCTCGTCGGCAGCGAGGGAACCTGCGCGATCGTCGTCTCGGCACGTGTGCGGCTGGTGCCGGTTGCGTCGTCGCAGTTGCTGGTGTGCGTCGGGTATCCGTCGGTGGTCGACGCCGCCCGCGACGTTCCGGCGATACTGCCGTTCGCGCCGTCGGCGATCGAGGGCATCGATCGGAGCATTGTCGCCACCATGCAGGCACGGCGTGGCCGCGACTCGGTCACCGGTCTCCCCGGCCTTGTTGTCGCCGATGGTGAGACACAGAGTGCGGCATGGTTGTTCATCGATCTGGATGAGCAGAGTGCGGATCGGATGGGAGAGGCCGACGTGGCGTCGACCGCCAAGCGCCTCATCGAGGATCTGCAGGTGCAGGGCCGGATGATCGACGCGACCACCGTCGACGACCCGGCCGTCCGCCGGGCACTGTGGCGTGTGCGCGAAGACGGGGCCGGTCTCTCCGCTCGGCTGGCCGACCCCGACGACGAGAGTGTCGGGGCCGGCTACGAATCCTGGCCGGGGTGGGAGGATGCTGCCGTAGCGCCCGAACGCCTGGCCGACTACCTCGACGACTTCTCCACGCTGCTCGATCGTTTCGACCTCACCGGCGTGATGTACGGCCACTTCGGCGCCGGCTGCATGCACGTCCGCATCACCTTTGACCTCCGCACCGCCGCCGGTCGCGCACGGATGGACATGTTCTGCACGGCCGCAGCCGAACTCGTCGTCGCACATGGTGGTTCGCTGTCCGGAGAACACGGCGACGGCCGTGCCCGATCCGCGCTGCTGCCGATCATGTATTCACCCGCGATGCTCGCCGCCTTCGCGGAGTTCAAACGCATCTGGGACCCACACCGAATCCTCAATCCGGGCAGCATCATCGATCCCCCGCCGATCTCCGACGACCTCGCCCTCGCCGATGTCCCGAATCGGAAATGGCCGACCGAGATCCACTTCGGCGGCACACAGAGCCCGGGCACCGACTCGCGGCTCGATCCGTTCGTCCATGCGGTGCAGGCCTGTATCGGCGTCGGCCGCTGTCGAAGCGCCACCAGCGGTGTGATGTGCCCGAGTTACCGGGCTACCCGGGACGAGAAGGACTCCACCCGCGGACGAGCGCGGGTGCTGCAGGACCTGGTCCGAACCGCACCCGACCTCACAACGGCGTGGCGTTCACCGGATGTCGCCGATGCCCTGGATCTGTGTCTGTCCTGCAAGGCCTGTTCGACGGACTGCCCGACCGGCGTCGACATGGCCTCGTACAAGTCGGAGTTCCTGCACCATCACTACCGGCGGCGGCGACGTCCGCTCTCGCACTATTCGCTCGGTTGGATGCCCGCGTGGCTGTCGGCGGCGGGCATTGCCGCCCCGGTCGTCAACACGGCCTTACGCAGTCCGCTGCGGTCGCTCGCCGCCCGCGCCGGCGGCCTCGACCCACGACGATCCATGCCCCGGTTCGCCACACGCCGTCAGCGTCGCAGTCACCTCGAGTCACTGCCCGGCGTCGACCCGCACACTGACACGATCCTGTTCGTCGACTCGTTCACCACTGCGTTCCGCCCGCAGGTCGCCACCGCGGCCGCACAGGTCCTGGGCGCCACCGGCGACCGCGTCGGCTGTACCGCCGAGAACTGCTGCGGCCTCACCTGGATCTCCACCGGGCAACTCACGCATGCCCGGAAGGTGCTCTCCCGCACCGCCCTTGCGCTCGACGACGGCACCGATCGACCGATCGTCGTACCCGAACCGAGTTGCGCTGCCGCCCTGCGCAAGGATCTCCCCGAATTGGTACACAGCTCGGCCGCACAACGAGTTTCCCGACGCGTGCACAGCTTCGCCGACTTTCTTCCCACGCTGATCGACGACGGTTGGCAACCACCGGCGCTGCCCGAATCTGTGACGCTGCAGATCCACTGCCACGAGTACTCGGTCTTCGGTGCCCGATCCGGCCGTGCCGCCCTGGAAACGCTCGGCGTAACGGTCCACGCAGCCGACGGATGCTGCGGAGTGGCAGGCAATTTCGGCTTCGAGAAGGGACACTACGAGGTCAGCATGCAGGTCGCCGAACACGCGCTGGCCCCGGCCCTGCGGTCCGCCCCCGACCGCCCGGTGATCACCGACGGCTTCAGCTGCGCGATGGCCGTCTCCCACCTGGCCTCCGTCGATCCCGGCATCACCGCCACCGGCCTGCACCTCGCCGAACTGCTCACGGGTTGGCCGCAGACCCGATGACCGCCCCAAGGCCCCTTTCGCCGGTGGATCTCGATGCGCTTCGTCGCTATCGCTCCTCGCTTACTCGATCAGCGGAGGGGGCGACCGCCCGAATCAGTCCGCCGCCGCATCGAGACCACTCGCCTCTTCGCTGGTCGAGTAAGGCACCGAGCGCAGCGAGGCGCCGCATCGAGACCCCTCCCCTCCGCCGGTCGACCGAGCGCATCGAGACCCCTCCCCTTCGCTGGTCGAGTAAGGCACCGAGCGCAGCGAGGCGCCGCATCGAGACCACCGCGGCAAGAGATCTCGATGCGCGGGCTCGCAAGCTCGCTCGCTTACTCGATCAGCGGCGGGAACGACGCTTCCGATCAGCCCAGAGCGCAGCGAGGCGCCACATCGAGACCCCTCCCCTCCGCCCGTCGACCAAGCCCTTCGAGACCCCTCCCCTTCGCCCGTCGACCGAGCGCATCGAGACCCCTCCCCTTCGCTGGTCGAGTAAGGCACCGAGCGCAGCGAGGCGCCGCATCGAGACCACCGCGGCAAGAGATCTCGATGCGCGGGCTCGCAAGCTCGCTCGCTTACTCGATCAGCGGCGGGAACGACGCTTCCGATCGGCCAGAGGGCAGCAAGGCGCCACATCGAGACCACCGTCCCAGAATCACACCCCGAGAGGAGTCCGATGACCACCAACCACGCCCACCCCGCACTCCCACAAGCCCTCTCCCACCTCCTCATCGACGAGTTCCTCGACATCAAGTATGTCGCCCGTCCGATCCGGAATCGATAAGGAGGCGTATGTATCTCGGCGCTCAGCTGTTCACCGACAGCGAGTACCACCATCGGCTCACGCGCGTCCGTGAGCTGATGGATCGGCAGGGCCTCTCGGCCATCATCGTCACCGATCCGGCGAACATCTTCTACCTGATCGGGTACAACGCATGGTCGTTCTACACCCCGCAGATGCTGTTCGTGCCGATCGACGACGACATGGTGTTCTTCGCCCGCGAGATGGATGCCCATGGCGCGCACCGCACGACGTGGCTGCCCGAGGACCAGATCGTCGGCTATCCGGAGAGTTACGTGCACCGCCCGCACGTGCATCCGTTCGACTGGGTGGCATGGGCGCTGCGTCAACGGCACCAGATCGCGCCCGCCTCCAAGGGCGGTTCGGTCGGCCTCGAGATGGACTCGCACTTCTTCTCCCCCAAGGCCTACCGCGCGCTGGTCAACGCCATTCCGGAGTGGAAGCTGGTCGACAACTTCGAACTCGTCAACTGGGTGCGGTCGGTCAAGTCCGACGCCGAGGTCCAGCTGATGCGCCAGGCCGGCATGGTGTGTTCCGAGGCCATGCGTGCGGCCATCGACACCATCGATGTCGGTGTGCGGCAGTGCGATGCCGCCGCCGCCATCTCGCAGGCCCAGATCACCGGGACCGACGAGTTCGGCGGTGACTACCCGGCGATCGTGCCGATGCTACCGACCGGCGCCGCTGCCGACACCCCGCATTTGACCTGGCATCAGGGCACTTTCGCCGACAACGAGGCCGTCACCATCGAACTGACCGGTGCCCACAATCGATACCACTGCCCACTGGCGCGTACCGTCACGCTGGGCACACCGACCAAGGATCTGGACTACGTCGCCAACGCCACCGCCGAGGGTCTCAACAACGTCCTCGACGCCATCCGCCCTGGCGTGGCCACCCGCGAACTGGCGTCCACATGGAACTGGAGCCTGGCGAAGTACGGCCTCGAAAAGCCTTCGCGGCTCGGCTATTCCATCGGTATCGGCTATCCACCGGATTGGGGCGAACGGACCATCAGCATCCGCACCGAAGACGAGACCATTCTCGAAACCAACATGACCTTCCACATCATCTGCGGAATGTGGATGGACGACTACGGTTTCGAGCTCTCCGAGTCGGTACGGGTGAGCCCCACCGGCGTCGAGACGTTCACCGCCTTCCCCCGCGAACTGATCCGAAAATGAGGTGATCACCATGTCCGCCCACGCTCCCACCATCCCCCTCGCCGGGCGCGCCAAGAACCTCGTCGGGTCGCTCATCGACTCGTCGACCTCACTGCTCGCCTCGCAGCAGCACGACATCGTGCGCTTCGCGATGGGCGCCCCCGCCGACGAGGCCGTGCCGGCCGACGAGTTCCGGCAGATCGCCGGGGAGATCCTCGATCACACCTCGTTCACCTACGGCGCCACCGAAGGCGAGCCCCGGCTGCTGGGGCTCCTCGTCGACTACCTGGCAACCACCCCGGACCCGTCGAGCCACGAACGCCTCGTCATCACCACCGGCGGAATGCAGGGACTCGACCTCGCCGGCAAGCTCTTCATCGACCCGGGCGACCTCGTCGTCGTCGAGTCCCCCACGTACACCAACGGCAGCGCCACCGCCCTCTCGTACGGCGCGCAGCTGCTCGAAGTACCCGTCGACGACGAGGGAATGCAGGTCGATCAGCTCGAATCCCTTGTCGCGCACACCCATCAGGTCCCGAAGGCGATCTACACCATCCCCACCTTCCAGAACCCGTCCGGGGTGACCCTGTCCGAGGAACGCCGCCGAGAGCTCCTCCGGCTCGCACACCGGTGGGGTGCGGTGATCATCGACGACGACCCGTACGGACTGCTGCGCTTCGCCGGCGACGACATCCCCACCTTCCAGACCCTCAGCCCGCAGGATCCGCTGGTGTTCTCGGTGCGCACCTTCTCCAAGATCCTCGCCCCGGGGTGGCGCGTCGGGTGGGTCGATGCCGATCCGTCGTTGCGGCAGTTGCTGATCAACGGCAAGCAGGCGATGGACACCTGCACCAACGTCCCCAATCAGCACATCGTCGCCGAGTACATCGCTCGCGGCGGCCTCGACGATCACCTGGCGGGCATCCGTGGTCTGTACCGCGAGCGCAAGGAGGCCATGATCGACTCCATCGGTCGGCATCTCGGCGACCGGGTGACCACCACCGACCCCGAGGGCGGCTTCTTCCTGTGGGTCACCCTGCGCGATGAGTTCGCGGAGATCGACACCCGGGAACTGTTCGAGGTCGCACTCGCCGACGGCGTCGCCTTCATCCCGGGACCCGCCCTCTCGCCCGGTGGCCGGTTTCGCAACGCGCTGCGACTGTGCTTCGCGTCGAGCACCCCGGACCGCATCGACGAGGGCATCCGCCGCCTCACCACAAGTCTCGAGAAGATGGCGCATACTTCCATGAGGGGTTTTCGACGATGAGAGGTGGAGCGGTGTCGCTGACGGAGGCCGAGACCGGGGTTCTCTCGCACATCACCCCGGACACGGTCGCGATGCTCACCGCCGGTCTCGTGGAGGCCGCGAGCGAGAATCCGGGCGGCACCGAAGCCGACGCCGTCGCGGTCCTGGCGCAGGCATGCCGCGGGGCCGGATTCACCGTCGACGTCCACGAGGTCGCGCCCGATCGCCCCAACCTCGTTGCCACGCTGCCGGCCGGCGACGGTCCCGGCCTGATGCTGCTCGGCCATTCCGACGTCGTCCCCGCCGGGCCCGGCTGGACGTCGGACCCCTATCGCCCGCGCTTCGCCGACGGGCGGATCTACGGCCGCGGCACCACGGACATGAAGGGGGGCCTGGCGGCGGCGGTCGTCGCCATGCAGGCGTTGTCACATGCCGGCGCCTACGGCATCGACCTCGCCGGCCCGGTGCAGTTGGTCTGCACCGTCGACGAGGAGGAGCACGGTCTCGGTGTGCGCGATTTCGTCGCCCGCCCGTCCGGCGCCGGGAGCGAAGCGAGCGGGCCGAATGCCAACGCTCACACATTCGTCGGATGCATCGTCGCCGAGCCCACCGACTTGACGATCGTGCGCGGCTGCCGCGGGGCGTCGTACCTCCGGGTCGACATCACCGGGCGCGCAGCACATTCGGGACGGCCCGCCGACGGCCGCAGCGCCATCGAGGCGGCCGCCTCGATCGTCGACCTCATCCGCTTCGACCATCGGCAACTCGGCATGACCGCCGACGGCCTGCTCGGCTCGGGAACCTGGAACGTCGGCACCATCACCGGCGGACAGGGGATCTCGGTGGTGGCGCCGATGTGCGAACTCGGCATCGACCGGCGCCTCATGCCCGATGAGGACGCCAACGACATCGCCGACCAATTGCGCACTGCCATCACCGATTCCGGGATCGACACCGACGGCATCTCGGTGAACGTCACCGTCACCATGGAGATGCCCGGATTCGCCACCCCCGCCGACCATCCGCTCGTCACCAGCTCGGTCGCCGCGGTCACCGACGCCGGGCGGGAGACGTCCGTCGGTGGGTGGAGCGCCGCCTGCGACGGTGGATTCGTCAGCCGTGACCTCGGCATCCCGACCATCGTCCTGGGGCCCGGCAACATCAACACCGAAGCACACCAACCCGACGAGTCCGTCGCCGTCGCCGACCTCGAAACCGCCGCCCGCGCCTACACTATCGCCGCCCTGCGGCTACTGGCCGCCCCCGTCGGCTGAGCCACATCTCACCTCTCTCTCGACGCGCCTCCAATCAGGAATCCTGAGGAGTCGTCCCCGCCGGCATCTGGGAGTCGTTCTCCCTGCTCGGAATCTCCGTGCCGCGCAGCGAGCATCCGGCGGTCTCCTTGAGGAAGGTGAGGGCGAGCATGCCGATGGCGCAGGAGCCCATCATGTAGATGGCGGGGAACAGGTTCCAGCCGGTCGACTCGACCACCGCGTCGTTGACCAGCGGGGCGGTGCCGCCGAACGCGGCGGTCGCGACGTTGTAGGAGATGGCAAACCCGGCGTAGCGCACCTGGGTCGGGAACATCGCCGGGAAGGTCGCCGAGATCGTGGCCAGCTGCGGGATGTACAGCAGGCCCAGAACGACGAAACCGACTATTGCCCAGGCAAATCCCTGACCCATCAGCCAGTACAGCGGAAGCGCGAGGACGAACAGGCCGATCAGCGATCCCCACCACATCGGTTTACGCCCGGTCGTATCCGACCACCGGCCGAAGAACGGGATCATCACCATCATCGCCAGCTGACCGATCAGCACGACGGTCGATCCCGACGAATCCGAGAGTCCGATCGTGCTCTTCAAATACGTCGGCTGATAGGCCAACAGCGTGTAGTTCGCGACGTTCAACGCGATGACCATGCCGAACATGATCAGGATCGGCCGCCAGTAGTTGCTCAGCAGATCCTTCAACCCCTGCCACGCGGAGCGCTCGACCTCGGCCTTGTGCTCCAACTCCTGGAACACCGGCGTGTCCTCCATCTGCGAGCGCAGGTAGAGCCCGATGAGCCCCAGCGGCAACGCGATCAGGAATGGGATACGCCAACCCCAGGTTTGCATGGCGTCGTCGGACAGCAGCAATTCCAGCAGCAGGACCACGGCGGTACCGGCACTGAAGCCGGCCAGTGTGCCGAACTCGAGGAACGAGCCGAACCGGCCGCGTTTCTTGTCCGGCGCGTACTCGGCCATGAACGTTGCGGCGCCACCGTATTCGCCTCCGGTGGAGAAGCCCTGGATGATCCGCAGCGTGATCAGCAGGATCGGTGCCCACACGCCGGCCACGGCGTGCGTCGGCAGCAGACCGATCAGTGCGGTCGCGCCGGAGATCAGCAGAATCGTCATGGCCAGCACTGATTTCCGGCCGATACGGTCACCGATCGGACCCCAGATCATGCCCCCCAGCGGGCGCAGCACGAAGGAGATCGCGAAACCCAGCATGGTGCCGATGGTTCCGAGGTCGCCCGGGAAGAACGCCTGGGTCAGATAAGTCGTCGTGGCGGCATAGACACCGTAGTCGTACCACTCGGTTGCATTGCCGATGGCCGAGGCGCCGATCGCCTTGCGTAACAGGGATTTGCCCTCCGGGGATTCCGGATCCGGGGCGAGTTCTTCGTATGTCGCGGGTGAGGATGCTCTAGTCATCTGTGCCTCTCAGAATCGTTTGGCCAGTTGTCTTTTCGCTCTCACATCAGTGGATGGGGTACGCGGGGCGCCGGAACCAGGGCGCGCCTCACGCCGTCGATGCGGACTCCGAACCGCCGTCGCCGATCAGTCGGCGCAGCCTGTCGGACATGTGCGCGATCATCAAGCTGTCTGCCGTCGCGGTGTCTCGCGCCGCGATGGCGTCCACCAATGCCTGGTGCTCGTCGATTCTCTCCTTCCCCGAGGAATATGTCCCTCGCATGGCGCGCAAGCATATTCGCGTCTCCACGATCATCGTGTCGTGCAGGCGTGAAAGCCGCTTGCTGCGGCGGTCAGTCGCTGCATCGCTTCACGCAGCGGGCCTCGACTGACCCCGAGATCGGCAGCGAGACCGGCTTCGGTCAGTTGCGACCCCGGCGGAAAGTCACCGTTCGCGATCGCATCGCGCAACTTACGCGCGATGATCGCCGGTGTCGACTCCTGCACCAATGGGGTCAGGATTCGCTTGCGTCCGCCGGCGCCCTCCTGCGACGTATTCAGGACCATGACCCTTCGTTCTTACCGTGATTCGCCCGAAGAAGACAGCCGAGCCACCGCCTTCGTAGATTGTCGACAATCTACGTTTACGGCTGAGCGCCGCCAACGACCGTCGACGCCGCAGATCAGCGCACGAATCGGTATCCCATGCCGGCTTCGGTCAAGAGATGGGCGGGGCGGGCCGGATCGTCCTCCAGCTTCCGCCGCAGACCGGCCAGATAGACGCGAAGGTAGTTGGACTGGTTTCCGTACGACGGCCCCCATACGGCGTGCAATATCTCCTTCTGGCCGACCAGTTTCCCTTCGTTGCGCACCAGGAGTTCGAGAACACCCCACTCGGTCGGGGTCAGATGCACTCGCTTGCCGGCCCGCATCACCTGCCGCGCCGCCAGGTCGACGGAGAACGCCCCGGCATCGACGACGGGGGACTCACCGCTGACGACCGTCGCGGCGCCCCGTCGCACCGCGGCACGCAGGCGGGCGAGGAACTCCTCCATGCCGAACGGTTTGGTCACGTAGTCGTCGGCACCGGCGTCGAGGGCGGCCACCTTGTCGGCGGCGTCGGTCCGGGCGGACAGGACTATCACCGGCACACTCGTCCAGCCCCGCAGACCTTCCAGGACGGTGATGCCGTCGATGTCGGGGAGTCCGAGATCCAGGATCACCACCTGCGGGTTGACGCGTGCCGCCAGGGTCAGCGCCTCCGCACCGGTCGCCGCGGTGCTCACCGCAAAGCCGCGGGCCTTGAGGTTGATCCGTAACGCACGCACCAACTGCGGTTCGTCGTCGACGACCAGCACCCGGGTCTCACCGCTCATCGCGATCCCTCCACCGGGATCACGTCGGCGGCGGTGGTCGGCAGTGCGAGCACCATGGTGGTCCCGCCGCCCGGTGTGTCGGCCGCCATCAGGGTCCCGCCGATGGCGGAGACGAAACCCCGTGCAACGGACAGCCCCAACCCGACGCCGGTCGACGCGCTCTTCTGATCGCCGAACTGGTGAAACGGGGTGAACACCCGATCCCGTTCGGCGGCAGGGATTCCCGGACCATGGTCGATGACCCGGATGAGGCACACCCGCCCCGACGGCGTCACACCGTCGGCGAGCCGGGCATCGACGGTGACCTCTCCCCCGCCGTGGCGGACCGCATTGTCCACGAGGTTGGCGAGCGCACGCTCCAGCAACCCCGGATCGGTGTAGGCCCACGCATGCTGGAGATCCAGGGTGACGCCCGGCGCCTCGGGCTGGCGCCGGCCGACCGCCGCGACCGCCCGGTGGATCACCTCGGCCAGATACGTCTGCCGCAGTTGCGGGCGGACGGCGCCGGCCGCCAGGCGCGACGAGTCGAGCAGATTGCCGACCAGCGCGGCCAGCTGATCCACCGATTCCTCCACGGTGGCAAGCAATTCGGCCGTGTCCTCGGCGTCGAACGTGACGTCGGTGCTGCGCAGACTTGACACCGCAGCCTTGGCCGCGGCCAGCGGGGTGCGCAGGTCGTGGCTGACCGCGGCCAGCAGCGCCCGCCGCAATTCGTCGGTCTGGGCGAGTGCCTGCGCCTGGGCGGCCTCGGCCTCCAGACGCTGGCGCTGGACCGCACCGGCCGCCTGGGTCGCCACCGAGGTGACCACCCGCCGATCCCGGGCACCGACCTCCGGCCCGCGCATCAACAGCTCGAACTCGTTGCCGGACACCGGGAACACGGAATCGGCCTGCTCGGCGGACTTCGGCGGGTCCACGCCGACCGCCGCCTCCACCACGGACGTACGGTCGCCGCGACTGACGCGACGCACGATGGATACCGCACGCTGGTCGTAGGTTTCGCGGACCCGCTCGAGCAGTCCGGGCACGTCGGCCCCGCCGAGGACGGCCGAGGAGAAGTGCGCGAGCAACTCGGCGTCTCGGGCTGCCCGTTGCGCCTGCACCCGCCGGACGGTGGCCGAATCCACCAGCGCGGCAACGGCGATGGCGATCACCAGCATGACGAGGATGGTGATGAGGTTGTCCGGTTCGTCAATGGTGAAGGTGTAGCGGGGATCGGTGAAGTAGTAGTTCAGCAGCAGCCCCGACACCACCGCGGACAATGCCGCCGGTCCGACACCGCCGAGCATCGACACCGCGAGCACGGTGACGAAGTACAGTGCCGACTCACTCGCGAATCCCAGCCAGCGGTCGGCAGCCCACAGCACCGCGGTCATCGCCACCGGAACAACCACGGCGAGAATCCAACTCAGGGGCCGATGGAACCTCGTCTGCCGGATGTCCAACCGGCTGCGTTGCGGGGCCTCGTCGTGGGTGACCATGTGCACGTCGATTCGTCCGCTCTCGCGGACGACGGTCGCCCCCACGCCCTCGTCGACGACTCGTTGCCACCGGGGACGCCGGGACGTACCGATCACCACCTGGGTGGCGTTGACCCCGCGCGCGAAGTCGAGCAGGGCGGTCGGTATGTCATCCCCGACGACCGTGTGGATGCGGGTGCCGAATCCGCTTGCCAGCTCACGCAGTTCGGCCAGATCCACCGGAGTGCGGCCGGACAGCCCGTCGCCCCGGACGATGTGTACCGCGATGAGTTCCGCGCTCGAGCGGGAGGCGATGCGACTCGCCCGCCGCAGCAGGGTTGCCGACTCGGGCCCACCGGTCACCGCGACGACCACCCGTTCCCGGGCCTCCCAGATGTCGGTGATGTTGTGGGCCGCACGGTAATCGGCCAGATTGTCGTCCACCTGATCGGCCAGCCACAGCAGCGCCAGTTCCCGCAGCGCGGTGAGGTTGCCCTGACGGAAGTAGTTGGTCAACGCACCCTCGATCCGCCCGTCCGGGTAGACCTTGCCGGCGGCCAGGCGTTGCCGCAGGGCTTGCGGCGCGATGTCGACCAGCTCGATCTGATCGGCCGCACGCACCACGTCGTCGGGCACCGTCTCACGTTGCACCGCACCGGTGATCGCGGTGACGACGTCGTTGAGGCTCTCCAGGTGCTGAATGTTGATGGTGGACAGCACATCGATCCCGGCGTCGCGGAGCTCCTCGATGTCCTGCCACCGCTTGGCATTCCGCGATCCCGGCGCATTGGTGTGCGCGAGCTCGTCCACGAGAACCACCTGCGGACGCCGGGTGAGGATCGCGTCGAGATCCATCTCCTCCAGTTCGGTGCCGCGATAGGTCACCGGTTTTCGGGGAATGACCTCCAGACCCTCGACGAGTGCGGCGGTCGCCACCCGGCCGTGCGACTCGACGACTCCGACGACGACGTCACGGCCCTCGTCGCGCAGCGCCCGGGCGTGCGCCAGCATCTCATAGGTCTTGCCCACGCCCGGGGCGCATCCGAGGAAGACCTCGAGTCTTCCTCGGTCAGGTGCCGCCATACCGCGAGTCTATCGACAGGGCGACGGCCCGTGGCCCAAGGCGAGGTTGACGCCGAGGACGTTGACCCGCGGCTGCCCGAGGAAGCCCCACTGCCGCGACCGTGTGTTCTCGTCGATGATGTCGCGCACCCGCTGTTCCGAGAGTCGGTTCTCGCGAGCCAGTCGGGGCACCTGCAGTGCCGCATAGGCCGGGCTGATGTCGGGATCGAGGCCGGATCCGGAGCCGGTGACCGCGTCCGCCGGCACCTGCGCCGGCGCAACCCCCTCACGGGCGGCGATCACGGCGCGCCGCGCACTGATCCACTCACGCAACGTCTCGCTGTTGGGCCCCTGGTTGCTCGCCCCAGACGCGGACGGGTCGCCGGGTGCCATGGGGTTGTCGGCAGCACCGAGGACGCGCGCGTGCAGATACGGGTCGGGAGCACCGGCGGGCACCTGCGGGTCGAGTCCGATCATCGACGAGCCGACGTCGCACCCCCGGGCATCGACGACCTGCGAGCCCTCGGCGCTGTGGCTGCCGACGCGCGAGACCGCCCACACCGCTGCGGGGTAGGCCACCCCGAGCAGCACCGTCAGCGACGCGAGGACCGCCAATGCCACCGCGCACTGCCGTAGAAATCCGGTCACGATCGAGTTCATGGTCACCCCATTCCCGGGAGGAAGCGGACGACGAGGTCGATCAGCCAGATACCCACGAAGGGACTGACGACACCGCCGACACCGTAGATCAAGAGGTTGCGGCCCAACAGTTTCGACGCCGACGACGGGCGATACCGCACGCCGCGCAGCGACAGCGGGATCAGCGCGACGATGATCAGCGCGTTGAAGATCACCGCCGAGGTGATCGCCGACTGCGCCGAGTGCAGACGCATGATGTTGAGCGCATCGAGCTGCGGATAGATCCCGCTGAACAGCGCGGGCAAGATGGCGAAGTACTTCGCCAGGTCGTTGGCCAGCGAGAACGTGGTCAGCGCACCACGGGTGATCAACAGCTGCTTGCCGATGGCGACCACCTCGATCAACTTGGTGGGATCGGAGTCGAGGTCGACCATGTTGCCGGCCTCTTTGGCCGCCGAGGTCCCGGTGTTCATCGCCAGACCCACATCGGCCTGTGCGAGCGCCGGAGCGTCGTTGGTGCCGTCGCCGGTCATCGCGACCAGGCGTCCACCACTCTGCTCGGTGCGGATCAGGGTGAGCTTGTCCTCCGGAGTGGCTTCCGCGACGTAGTCGTCGACACCGGCCTCACCGGCGATCGCGCGGGCGGTCAGCGGATTGTCGCCGGTGACCATCACGGTCCGAATGCCCATGGCCCGCAACTGCGCGAAACGCTCGGTCATGCCCGGCTTGACGACATCGGACAGGGCGATCGTCCCCAGCACGGTGGCCCGCCCATCGGTGCCGCGTGCGGCGACCACCAGCGGGGTGCCGCCGTCCAGCGAGATCCGGTTGACGTCGGCACCGACCTCGGGTCCGATCGTTCCGCCGGCTTCGCTGACCCATCGGGTCACCGTGTCGGCCGCCCCTTTTCGGTACTCCCGGACCGACTGCCCGTGGGTCACGTCCACACCGCTCATGCGTGTCTCGGCGGTGAACGGCACGATGTGATAGTCCGGGTGCTCGTGCCGCCGCGCTGCGAGCACCGTGTCGGGATCGATCTCGGTGACGCCGTACTCGCCGGTGCACAGGTCGACGATGCTGCGGCCCTCCGGCGTGTCGTCGGCGAGGCTGCACTCGTAGCTGACCCGTGCGAGCTCCGAGAGCTCCACTCCGGGTGCCGCGGTCAGGTTGGTGGCTCGACGGTTTCCGAATGTGATGGTGCCCGTCTTGTCCATCAGGAGCGTGTCGATGTCGCCGGCGGCCTCCACCGCGCGCCCCGACATCGCGAGCACGTTGCGCTGCACCAGCCGGTCCATCCCCGCGATGCCGATCGACGAGAGCAACGCGCCGATCGTGGTGGGGATCAGGCACACCAGGAGCGCGATCAGTTTGACCGGGTCCGGTGACTGGCCGGCATACTGCTGCATCGGACCGACCGCGACGACGGCCAGCAGGAAGATGATCGTCAGGCTCGTCAGCAGGATGTCGAGGGCGATCTCGTTGGGGGTCTTCTTACGCGATGCCCCCTCCACGAGGGCGATCATCCGGTCGACGAAGGTCTCGCCGGGCGCCGTGGTGATCTTGACGGTGATGGTGTCCGAGAGCACCACGGTACCGCCGGTCACCGCGGACCGGTCACCGCCGGATTCCCTGACCACGGGCGCGGATTCGCCGGTGATCGCGGATTCGTCGACGGTGGCGATGCCCTCCACGACGTCGCCGTCCCCGGCGATCACCTCCCCGGCCCCGACGAGGATCAGGTCGCCGATGACCAATTCGCCGCCGGGCACCTCGGTGACCGTGCCGTCCGCACCGATCCGTCGGGCCACGGTGTCGCGCTTGACCTTTCGCAGGCTGTCGGCCTGGGCACGACCGCGCCCCTCGGCGACGGCCTCGGCCAGGTTGGCGAAGACGACGGTGAACCACAGCCACACGGCCACCGCCCAGGCGAACCACGAGGGCTGCCAGGCAGCGAGGACCGTGGTGACGATGGCCCCCAGGTAGACCACGAACATCACCGGATTGCGGGCCTGCGCCCGCGGGGTCAGTTTGCGCACCGCCTGCGGCAGCGACGTCACGAGCTGACGCGCATTGAAGGCGCCGGTCGTGACCAGTTGTGTGGTGTCGTCGGATGGTTCGCTCGATGCGGCCAGCCGGCCGCTCTTCGGTTCGAGGACGGGAAGACTCATAGCAGTCCCTCTGCAATCGGCCCCAGCGCCATGGCGGGGAAGAAGGTCAAGCCGGCGACGAGCAGGACGGTGCCCAGGAGGAGCGCGCCGAACAGCAGCCCGTACGTGGGCAACGTCGACGCGTCGTCCTCTGTTGTCGCCGTGGTGGTCTCGGGGAGTGTCGCAACCGCTCCACCCGTCCCCCTGGTCGAGGAGCCACCACCTGTTTCGTCGGAGTCGAGACCAGCGGAGACCGCGGTACCGACCGATATCTCCCGCACCCGCGGCTTCTGCCGCGCCAGCAGTCCGGCGAGCGCCAGCACGAAGACGATCGGCAGGAATCGGCCCAACAGCATCGCGAACCCGAGCGAGGTCTGGAACCAGTCGCTGGTCACGGTCAGTCCGCCGAACGCGCTGCCGTTGTTGTTCGCGGCCGAGGTGTAGGCGTAGAGCACCTCACTGAATCCGTGGATCGAGCCGGGTGTGCCGGTATCGCCGCTGTTGCCCTGGAATCCGGTGGTCGAACCGAGGATGACGGTGATGCCGACCCCGGTGAGCACCAGGGCAGGCATGACGAGCACATACAGTGCGGCCATGGTGATCTCGTGCTGCCCGATCTTCTTCCCGAGGAATTCCGGGGACCGACCGACCAGCAGCCCGCCGACGAACACCGTGATGATCGCCATCACCAGCAGCCCGTACAGACCGGATCCGACACCGCCGGGCGCGACCTCGCCGAGCAGCATGTTCCAGATCAGCGCTCCCCCACCGCCCGCGGAGAAGCTGTCGTGCGCGGAATTGACTGCTCCCGTGGATGTTCCGGTGGTCGACACCGCGAAGAGCGCCGACGCCGGAATGCCGAAACGCTGTTCCTTGCCTTCCATCATCGCGCCCGCGGCCTGCGCCGCCACGCCGTTGGTGCGGGATTCGAAGACCCACACGACGGCGAGCATCGCGCCCCAGATCGCGCCCATCACACCGATCAGGGTGAGCCCCTGACGGCGGTCACCGACGAGAGTGCCGTAGGTGCGGGTCAGACAGACGGGGATGATCAGCAGCGCAATGATTTCCACCACGTCCGACAGCGGCGTCGGATTGGAGAACGGATGCGCCGAGTTCGCCGAGAGCGTTCCGCCGCCGTTGGTCCCGATCTCCTTGATCGCTTCCTGGGACGCGAACGGGCCGACCATGCTGTGTGCGTGCTGCCCGTCGAGTGTGGTGAAGTCGAATCCGGTGTGCCACGACTGCACCACGCCCTGGGTCAGCAGGATCGCCGCGACCACGAGACTGGCGGGCAGCAGGATGCGTACGCAGGTGCGGACGAGGTCCACCCAGAAGTTGCCGATCTCCCCGCTGCCGCCGCGGTTGATGATGCCGCGGATGAGCGCGACCGCCACCGCCATGCCGATTGCGGCGGAGACGAAGTTCTGCACGGCCAGCCCGAGCATCTGGCTGAGGTTGCTCATGACGGCTTCCGGCGAGTACGACTGCCAGTTCGTGTTGGTGACAAAGGAGATGGCCGTGTTGAAGGCCATCGACGGTGTCACGCCGGGTTTGCCGTCGGACCACGGGAGGACACCCTGCAGTCGTTGCAGCACATAGAGAAATACCACCGACACCAGCGAGAAGCCGAGCACGGCGAGCACATAACCCAGCCACGTCTGTTGGCGCGCCGAATCGACACGGCCCACTCGGAACAGGACTCGTTCGACCCGTAGATCGCGGCGCAAAGAGTACACCCGCGCCATGTAATCGCCGAGCGGCACATACGCGACGGCCAGCACGACGATCACGAACGCCAGCTGAAGAAGGCCGGCAACTGTCACGGACACCTCAGAACCTCTCCGGACGAATGAGTGCGGCCACCAGGTAGACGACGACCGCCGCGGCAAGAAGCAGCAGGACGATGTTGGTGACGCCGTCGGCGGTCATCGGCCCGTCCGCACGTCGATGCCACGTACGACGATCAGGCAGGCGACAAAGCCCACGATCACCGCGGTCAGATACAGCAGATCGGTCACGAATCTCCGCTCCCCACTCGATTTTTCCGCACGGCACACACCACGCGGGGCGATTGACAGCATCACCCCGCGCGGTGGCGGCCGGCGACCGTCTTAACGCGTTCCATACGGTGCGGTCGCCGAAATTGACGCCGGGTTGTCGTGCGGGCCGTAATCCGGATGTCCGACGACACCTTTTCGCCCTCGACCGGTCGGCCGTATGATCGTCCCGCGTACCGGGCCATGGCGGCGGCAGCAAGCAACTGACCTCACACCAGGACGACGGCAATGAAGACCTATGTGACGGTGCGCGGCACCGGCGAACATTTCAAGACCCCGACCACGATGCTCGGCCGGGTGGCCGGGATGGTCGGCCCGGCAGTCGAATGGGTCGACGTGGACTATCCCGCATCCATCGCGGTTTTCAACCCGCAGGGCAACCCGGCCGGGCCGTCGGAAGCTCAGTCACGCGCGACGGGGGTGGAGAATCTGGTGGCGGCCATCCGCGCGACTCCGCATCTGGTGATCCTGTCCGGCTACAGCCTGGGTGCGCTGGTGGTATCGGATTTCCTCGAAGCCCAAGCACATGGCGAGTATGCGGACTGCGAGGTCTCCGCAGTGGTGAACATCGCCAACCCTGCGCGCCGACGCGGTCAGTCGTACGGGCTTCCGTCCTCCGGCTGGGGCCTCGACGGCGAACACGGTGCGTGGCCGGCGGGGCTACCCACCTATGAGATCGCCAATCCGGTCGACGGAATCACCTCGGCGCCAGGGAATTCACCATGGCGTCTCCTGGCGCGCGAGATCCGCGAGATCAGTTTGACCGTTCAGGGACTCAACGACTGGTTCGCCGATCTGATCAACCAGCTCAACACGGTTGAGACGGCCTTGTCCCATACTTCGGCGCCCTGGACGGATCCCGGCTTCTTCCAGGCCTGGTGGGAGGCGCCCGCCTGGCTGCGCGGCTATCTTTTCGACGGCCAACACGATCGGGCCTACGGCGACACCCGGTGGCGCGACTCGAGCAACGCGCCGATCAGCGGGATGCAGCTCGCGGCCGACGTCGTCAGGGGATATGCGTGACGCAGCGCAACCGGTTCCGCGTCAAGAGGGCGTCAAGATCACCGGTTCGACCGTATGGATCGCGTCGCGACCCGGCCACCACCCGACGAGTTCACGTACGCCGGATGCATGGCCGACATCCACTCCCCTCAGCAACGACCTCGCACAAGCCCCTCCCTTCCGCTCCCTGAGCAGCGGGCGTGCGAACGTGCCGCGGGCGCCCTCCGCACCGGCTGTCTGCGAATCAGCCATGCCCGCAACGGTGTTCAGTACCGTCTCGCGGTCTATCCACCGGGACTCACCGCGCCCGATCGTCGTCGGCTGCGCATCTGGCATGCGTGCCCGTTCTGGGCGATGGCCGTGTGGTTGGGACTCTGGACCCCGTTGCTGATGGTCGGGATTCCCGGCCCGGCCTGCATCACGGCGGCCACGGTGGGCACGATTGTGGCGGCCGCGTGGTCCGCGTCGTCGGCAAGTCCTGCGCGCCAACGGGTTCGGTGGATGGTCGTCTGGACCGACATCGACGACCCCGACGAGTCCGCCCGGATCGGACTCGACCGTCTGCTGCACATCGCCGACGTGCTGCGCACCGCTGACGCCGACCTCGCGCGCGGACAGATCGATCCGATCCGCCACGAGGAGATCTGGGCCCGTTGTTACGCCGAGGCCGCCTGAGTCATACCGCGCGGATCGCCAACCCCACGGTCGCATCCTTCCCGCGCCGCAGCCGGCTCCCTTTGATGGTGATCCAGCCGAAGATGCCGTACTTGCGGACGATCAGATTGCGCACCTTCTCGGTCCCGGCCGCATCGAGCACTTCGGCGATCCCCTCGACCGGTTCGCCGGACAGTTTGCCGCCGCGCATATCGCATGCCTGCACGACGACCTTCGGATTCCGTCGGAGTCGCTTCACCTTCCACGAGTCGGCGACGGTCCACATCATCAGTGTCGAGCCGTCGGCGACCGCCCAGAGCGGGGTGGCGACCGGCGTGCCGTCCTTCTTGAACGTCGTCAACGACACGTACTTGGCGTGCAGGATCGCGTCGAGGCTGCTGCGGGCGGCGTCATCGGTCATGGCATCGAGGCTACGGGACCCACTCCGTGACCGTTCTGTGATCTCGCGTTGCGATCAGATCGCGGTTGCCCGTCTGGCCCGGGACCGTTCCACGATCGTCATTACGGTCGGAGGTACCGCACGGGACGGCCCACAGAGAGGATTCGCCGATGACGGTCCTCCACGACCCACCCATTCCGCTCGTCGATCGTCAGGGCCTGTCAGATCTTCTCTCCTGCATCGCAATTGGGGATTCCGCAGCGTTCGCCGAGTTCTACGACCACACCGCCGACCACGTCTACGGCATGGTCCTGAGAATCCTCCGCGACCCCGGTTATGCCGAGGAGGCCACCCAGGAGGTCTTCCTCGAGGTCTGGCGCCACGCCGCAACGTATCGCCCGGACCGGGGCTCGGCCCTGTCCTGGGTGCTGACGATGGCACACCGGCGCGCGGTCGATCGTGTCCGCGCCGAAACCGCGTCCACCCGGCGCACCATCGCGTTCGGTGTCGCATCGATGCCGATCGACTTCGACGCGGTGGGCGAGGCCGCCGAGGTCCGCGAGGCGCGCTTGGCCGTGCTGGACTGCCTGTCCGACCTGACCGAATTGCAACGCGAGTCCGTGATCCTCGCCTACTATCACGGGCTCTCGTATTCGGAAGTCGCCGAGTATCTTTCGGTTCCGTTACCCACGGTCAAGTCGAGGATTCGGGACGGCATGCGCAGACTCCGGGCCAGTCTCGGCTCGGATCACACCACCGCGTAGCCGGAGGCGGCGTCGGTCATTCCCCGATCCCGAATGCGATCACCCGTTCGGGGTGTACGCGGATCAGTGCATCGTCCATCCCGGCACGTGGCGAGGTTCCGCCGACGATCTGCTCGCCTCGACCTCGGATCTCGACCATCCGAACCCGCCACGTCGGCTCGGGTGAGGCGATGTCGTCGACGACGAAGGCCACGCGGTCGTTGTGTGCGAGGTTGCGGAACTTTCTGCTCCTGCTGAGCCGCAAGCCGCCGATGTCGATGGTGCCGAGTTCGGTGTTCACGCGGAATCCCACGGGGCTGTTCTGCGGCGCACCATCCTTGTCGACGGTGGCCAGCCGACCCAGGCGTTGGGTCGCCAGGTATTCGAGGACCTCGGGGCTCAGCAGTTCGGTGTCGTGCATCTGCGGTGGTGGCATGCCCGCCACGCTAAGACCTCAACCTCACTTGAAGTCAAGGACGGGTCAACCCGGCCGTGTGACGCCGGCTCGCGCCGCCGCCACCCGCTCACGGATCACACAGTCGTCGGCGTGGTCGTTGACAATGCCCGCTGCCTGCATGAGCGCGAACATGGTCGTCGGCCCGACGAACTTCCAGCCGCGCTTCTTGAGATCCTTGGACAGCGCGATGGATTCCGGCGAGGTGGTCATCGATTGCGGCTCGGGTTCGGACGCCGGTTCGTAGCGCCAGAAGTATCCCGGCAGCGACCCTTCGGCGTCGACGAGTTCGACCGCTCGTCTCGCGTTGTTGATGGCCGCCTCGATCTTCCCGCGATGCCGGATGATCCCGGCGTCGCCGAGCAGGCGGGTGACATCCGAGTCGGCGAACCGCGCGACCTTCTCGATGTCGAAGCCGACGAACGCCGCGCGGAAGTTGTCTCGCTTGTTCAGGATGGTGCGCCAGCTCAACCCGGACTGGAAGCCCTCGAGGCAGACCCGTTCGAAGAACGCGTTGTCGCCAGGGAGCGGGAAGCCCCACTCCTGGTCGTGATAGGTGGTTTCCGGCTCGACGCCGGCCCAACCGCATCGCGTGACGCCGTCGTCACCAGTGACCACAAATGCCATGTGCACCCCTCTTCCGAGCCCGACACGCGCACCCTACCCCGGGCGTCCGACAGACTCAGACGACGCGTGACGTCACCCGTCCGGACCGGCCAACAGCGCCGCTTTCCACAGCGTCGCGAGGTAGGCGGCGAATCGTTCGTCGCTCCAGCCTCTTTCGACGACGAGACGGTGCCACAACACCCCGTCGGTGGTGGCCCACATGAAGTCGTGGCATTCCTGCTCACTGATCGCGAGTTGCCCGGTCGCCGCGGCATCGCGGGCCATCACCCTCATGCCCTCGTACCGTTGCCGATCCACCTCGGCGAGCATCTCGGCGGCCGCGTGGTCGGCCCCGGCCGCACCACGAAGCGCCATCATGAACGGGGTGATCCGCCGCGACGTCTCGGTGTTGAACACCGCCTGCATCTCGAGTCGGCGCGCCAGGTCCGGCTCGGCCCGGATCCGCAGGACGACCGGCCGATCATGGAACGTCACGTCCTCGTCGTCGCCGCCGATCGTGATGTCCCAGACACGTGCCAGGATCGTGGCCTTGTTCTTGAAGATCGCGTAGACGCTCTCCTTCGACACCCCTGCCGCACGGGCGATCTCGACGATGGTCGTCCGCGCATACCCCCGCTCGATGAACAGATCCCGCGCCGTGTGCAAGATGCGCAGGCGCGTTTCCCTCGCCTGATCGGCGCGGCGCGACGATACATACGGTCGACCCTCTTGACCCGTGGCTCCCACGTTCAGTACACTTTCGATGTATTCAATACATCACTACTGTACTGGAGCAGCGCCATGGACGCTTCCACAACACAATCACCCGCCTCCATGTGGAGCAGTGTCGCATCCGGTTGGGCGCGTTTCGCCACCGAGATCGAAGGCACCGAATCGGAGCTGACCGGCCGATTACGCGCCGCATCCGGCTCGCTAAACGGTTCCGCGGTACTCGAACTAGGCTCCGGCACCGGCGAACTCGCGGCACAGATCTCGGACTGGGTGGGTCCGGACGGCACGGTCACCGCGTCGGACATCGCACCATCGATGACCGAGGTGCAGCGCGCCCGACTCGCCGACGTCGCCAACGCCACCGTCGTCGGCGATGTCGATGTGCACGAGTTGCCGTTTGCCGACAACACCTTCGACGTGGCGATCTTTCGCATGGGTCTGATGATGGCATCCGATCCGGACCGTGCCCTGCGGGAGACCCTCCGCGTGTTGCGACCGGGCGGCCGTTTCGTCACCAGCGTCTGGGGTCCGTTCACCGAGAACCCATGGCTGACCACCGTCGGCATGGGCGCGATGTCGCTCGGTCTGGTCAGCGGCGGGCCGCCGTTGGATCCCGGCGAACCGTTCTCCCTCCCCGATACCGAGGACCTCCGCCGCCGCTTCATCGAGGCCGGATTCACCGACGTCGATGTCCAGACGGTCAAGGGCACAAGACATTACGCCGACAGCGACGAACACATCGAGATGGCGATGTCGCTTGCCCCGCCGCTGAACGCCGCACGGCAGAGGATGTCCGAGGAACAGGCCGCGGCGCTACAGACCACCGTCGTCGGACTCACCGAACAGTTCCGCGACGCCGACGGCGCCCTGGACATCCCGGTGTCGGCGCGGATCGCGGTGGGCACGGTGGCGTGATCCCCGCGGCCATGCGTTCGCCGATCGTCGGCGCGCACCGTGAATCATGTTTGCTCAACCCGGATTACGCGCGCTGACCAACCAGGTCTGCCCGACGAACTTCACGGTTCCGTCGACCCGGTGACGACGCACCTCGGCACGCACCTCGTCCACGAGCGCCGCCCAGCCGTCCTCACCGAGGCGCGGGTACAACGCGACGCGGGCGTTGCGACCGATGGGCGTCGCCAACACCATCGCCAGTCGCTCCTGAACGCCGTCGCTGCCGTTCATGCTGTAGTCGCACATGCATGCCGTCGAAAGGCTCGATCGCGATGTCATGCCACCCGGATTCCGACAAGACCTCGCGGAGGCGTTGATCGTCACCGAACGCGAGCGGTCCGGGCGCGGTCGAATCCGCATCGACGTCGGAGATTCCCAACCGCTCGGTCAGAACGCTCGTCCCGAGGGTGAACATCGTGTTGTCTCCGGATCGCCAGCACACAAAGGTCAGGCGCCCACCCGGTGCGACGAAACTGCGGATGTTGCCGAAGGCGGCGAGCGGATCGTCGAAGAACATCACGCCGAAACGCGAGACGACGTGATCGAACGGCGGCGCGGATGGCTCGTGCAGTTCCGCGGTCTGCGCATCGGCCAGCAGCACGTCCGCCTGTGGGACTCGAGCGCGGGCCGCGTCGACCATCGCCGCGGAGATGTCGACACCGGTCGCCGACGCGCCGCTGCGGACCGCATGCTCGAGTAAAGTTCCTGAGCCACAACCGATGTCCAGCACGCGGTCTCCCGCAGCGAAACCCGCCCGCTCGACCAGAGCCCGGGTGAACGGCGTGAACACCTGGTCGAACGTCGCCTCGTTGGCCACCCATCCGCTGCCGGCGTCGCCCCACGTCTCCTGCATGGACTCGTTCACCATGGTTCAGAGGGTAGTGTCCCGCGTCGTAAATTCGTTGCACAATTCCAACGCCCAGGAGGCGCCTCGCTTGGTTGGCGTCGTCGCAGGTACATCCAGCCGCCTCGCGATGCATCCACCTGGATCGCCGGAATTATGCGACGAATTTCCAACGCGGGACACCAGCCGTCTGGCGGACATCAGCCGCACGGTCATACGTTCTTGACGACCTCGCGGAACGTGTCGTAGGTCGCCGTCAGAGCCTTCGCGGCGACTGTGGCATCGGTGGTGACCCCCGGCTCTTGGCCACATCGCCAGGTGTCCATCGAGATGTGCACGAGTGACATGTAGACCCCGACGGTGACCCGGACCCGGGGATCGTCGGCCGGCAGTTCCATCCGCTCGGCGACCTTGTCGGTGATGCTCCGGTACTTCCTCTCGGCGAGTTCGGTGTTGCGACCGTTCACCGAGGGTGCCGACTGAATGATCCGATTCATGGTCTCGAAGCGCTCGAGATCCACCGAACCGGTAGGACATTCACCGCAGAATATCTGGGTCTGCGCGTTGACCAACGCCTCGAACTCGTTGCCGGTGTGAGGCTGGGCGTCGAGGGCAGCGGCCATCGCGGCGATCATGTCCTCGATCGGGGCCAGGATGACGTCCTCTTTGGTCGCGAAGTAGCGGTTGAACGTCCGCGGCGAGATGTCGGCCGCATCGGAGATCTGCTCGACCGTCGTCGCGTCGAACCCCTGGGAGTCGCACAGTTCCAGTGCTGCCGAGATCAGCCGATCGCGCGTCTGCAGCTTCTTGCGCTCTCGAAGACCGGCCTTGACCTGGCCTGTTTCTTGTTCCGCGTGTCCCACGCCGTGATTGTAACTCGTGGAGCGCAAACTTTCTGCCGTGAGCGCCAATTGTCTGATTCTGTATTTTGTCTGTTGACGCCTTCTGTCTGAGTCTGCCACTATTGCAGGGCACCGATCATTCACCTCTGACGATTGAGGATCTCGTGACCACATCGGACACTGCACTGACAGAAGATCTCCCCGACCCCGGACTCGCCTCGCCGGCGCCGAGTTCTCGCCGCTGGTGGGCACTGGGCGTCATCGCCCTGGCCCAGCTGATGGTGGTGCTCGACGCCAGCATCATCACGATCGCTCTCCCGTTTGCCCAGACCGACCTGCACATCTCCGATGCCAACCGCCAATGGGCACTGACCGCCTACACGCTGATGTTCGGCGGCCTACTGCTTCTCGGCGGCCGGATGGCCGACTACCTCGGTCGCCGCCGCATGTTCCTGATCGGGCTCGTCGGCTTCGCCGCGTCGTCGGCGATGGCCGGATTCGCCTGGAACGACATATCGTTCTTCGCCGGCCGCGCCCTGCAAGGTGCCTTCGCGGCCTTGCTTGCGCCCGCGGCACTCTCGCTGATCACCGTCACCTTCATCGAACATCGCGAACGTGCTCGCGCATTCGCGGTCTACGCTGCGGTGTCCGGTGGCGGTGCGGCGATCGGCCTGATCGCCGGTGGCGCTTTGACCGAGTTCTTCTCCTGGCGCTGGACGCTGTTGGTGAACACACCGATCGCCGTCATCGCCGCGATCGGAGCGCTCACGCTGGTGGTCCGCGACGTACCGACCAAGCGCACCGGCGGATACGACCTGCCCGGAGCCATCACCGTGACCCTGGGCCTGGTCAGCGTCGTCTACGGATTCACCCGTGCCGCCGAATCCGGTTGGGGTGCAACCTCGACCATCCTGCTGTTCGTCGCCGCGGCCGTGCTGCTGGCCACGTTCGTCCTGATCGAGCACCGCAGCACTCATCCGCTGCTTCCGCTCCGCATCCCCGGCGAGATAAACCGCGGCGGCGCCTACCTGGTGGCCTTCATCATCCCGACCGCAATGTTCGCGATGTTCCTGTTCCTGAGCTACTACTTCCAGAACACGTTGGGCAACAGCCCGTTACGCGCCGGCGTGCTGTTCCTGCCGTTCCCGGTGGCGCTCATCGTGTCGGCCGGAGCCGCCAGTTCACTCCTCCCCCGATTCGGACCGCGTCCCCTGATGATGATCGGCACCGTCGCCGGCATCGTTGGCTATCTCTATCTGGCACAACTTGATTCGGACTCGACCTGGTTGACGCACATCCTGCCCAGCGAGCTGTTGATCGCCTTGGGCATGGGGCTGGTGTTCGTCGCGATGCAGTCGGTGGCGCTGCACCGCATCGACGAGAAGGACGCAGGCGTGGCCAGCGCGCTGGTCAACACGTCCCAGCAGGTCGGCGGCTCGGTCGGCATCGCACTGCTGAGTACTATTGTGGCGCAGATATTTTCCAGCGACCACCGAAGCGCGATGACGCTCGATCAGGCGACCGGGCAGCCGGTCCCGGCCAATCCCGAAGACTTCATGGCGGCCACCATTCACAGCTACGATGTCGCGTTCTACTGCGGCGCCGGCTTCATGTTCCTCGCGTTCCTGGTGATCGCCGGCATGATCCGCATGGGCCGGCACGAGTTGGGCGACGAGACGCAGAACGCGGCGGTCGTCGCGGCCTGAGCTACTGCGAAAAGTGGCCCCGTGGCGGGCTTCCGAGGGGCATTGCCCCTCGGAGCCCACTCACGGGGCCAGTCTCAGTCAGGTCAGCCGAGCACCAACGACTCGCCGTCCGCACCGACATTCACCGGCACGACGTCTCCGTCGTGGATGTCGCCGGCCAGCAATGCCTTTGCCAGCTGGTCGCCGATCGCCTGCTGCACCAGCCGCCGCAGCGGACGGGCGCCGTAGAGCGGATCGAAGCCACGCTCGGCGAGCCATTCCTTGGCCTTCGGCGTCACCTCCAGATCCAGCCGACGCTGCGCGAGACGCTTGGCCAGTTGCCGCAGTTGGATGTCGACGATGGACACCAGTTCCTCGGGGCTCAGCGCGTCGAAGACGATGACGTCGTCGAGGCGGTTGATGAACTCCGGCTTGAACCGGCTGCGGACCGCCATCATCACCTGGTCCTTGTCACCGCCCGCGCCCAGATTGGACGTGAGGATGAGGATGGTGTTGCGGAAGTCCACCGTGCGGCCCTGACCGTCGGTCAGGCGACCTTCGTCGAGGACCTGCAGCAGCACGTCGAACACGTCCGGGTGGGCCTTCTCGATCTCGTCGAACAGGACCACCGTGTAGGGGCGACGCCGCACCGCCTCGGTGAGCTGACCGCCGGCCTCGTAGCCGACATATCCGGGAGGTGCTCCGACAAGGCGTGCGACGCTGTGCTTTTCGCCGTACTCACTCATGTCGATGCGGACCATCGCACGCTCGTCGTCGAACAGGAACTCGGCGAGAGCCTTGGCCAGCTCGGTTTTACCGACGCCGGTCGGGCCGAGGAACATGAACGAACCGAGTGGCCGGTTCGGGTCGGCGACACCGGCACGGGCACGACGCACCGCGTCGGACACCGCCTGCACTGCATCCTTCTGGCCGATGACCCGGTGTCCGAGTTCGTCTTCCATGCGCAGCAGCTTGGCGGTCTCACCCTCGAGCATGCGGCCCGCGGGGATGCCGGTCCACGCCGACACCACCTGCGCGACGTCGTCGGGTCCCACCTCCTCCTGAAGCATCACGTCCTGCCCGGGATCGGTGCCGGTCTTCTCGATCGCGGCCTCGAGGTTCTTCTCCAGGCCGGGGATCTTGCCGTACCGCAACTCGGCGGCGCGGCCGAGATCGCCGGAGCGTTCGGCCCGTTCTGCCTCCCCGCGAAGCTTTTCCAGCTCCTCCTTGAGGTCGCGGACGGCGTCGATCGCGGTCTTCTCCGACTGCCACCGGGCGGAGAGCTCGTTGAGCTTCTCCTTCTGGTCGGCCAGTTCGGAGCGCAGCTTCTCGAGACGTTCCTTCGACGCCGCGTCGGTCTCCTTCTGCAGGGCGACCTCTTCGACCTCGAGGCGACGGACGATGCGCTCGACCTCGTCGATCTCCTCGGGACGTGAGTCGATCTCCATCCGGAGCCGAGACGCGGCCTCGTCGACCAGGTCGATGGCCTTGTCCGGCAGGAACCGGGAGGTGATGTAGCGGTCGGAAAGCGTTGCGGCCGAGACCAATGCGGAGTCGGTGATGCGGACGCCATGGTGCACCTCGTAGCGTTCCTTGAGACCACGCAGGATGCCGATGGTGTCCTCCACCGACGGCTCACCGACGTACACCTGCTGGAACCGCCGCTCGAGTGCGGCGTCCTTCTCGATGTACTTGCGGTACTCCTCGAGGGTGGTGGCGCCGACCAGCCGCAACTCGCCACGGGCGAGCATCGGCTTGATCATGTTGCCCGCATCCATCGCTGAATCGCCGGTGGCACCGGCACCCACGATGGTGTGCAGCTCGTCGATGAAGGTGATGATCTCGCCGGCCGAGCCCTTGATCTCGTCGAGCACGGCCTTGAGCCGCTCCTCGAACTCGCCGCGGTACTTGGCGCCGGCGACCATCGAACCCATGTCGAGGGAGATGACGGTCTTGTTGCGCAACGACTCCGGCACGTCACCGGCCACGATGCGCTGGGCCAGACCCTCGACGATCGCGGTCTTGCCGACGCCGGGTTCACCGATGAGCACCGGGTTGTTCTTGGTCCGGCGCGAGAGCACCTGGACGACACGACGGATCTCGGCGTCACGGCCGATCACCGGATCGAGCTTGCCCTCGCGCGCCGCGGAGGTGAGGTCGGTGGAGTACTTCTCCAGCGCCTGATACGTCGACTCCGGATCTTCGGAGGTCACCCGCGAAGTGCCGCGCACGGCGACGAACGCCTCCTGCAGAGCCTGCGGGGTGGCCCCCACATTGGCCAGCAGTTTGGCGGTGTCGGAGTCACCGGTGGCCAGACCCACGAGGATGTGTTCGGTCGAGACGTATTCGTCGTTGAGTTCGCCCGCGAGCTGTTGAGCTGCGGTGATGGCCGCAATCGACTCGCGGGATAGTTGGGGCTGCGCGCTCGAGCTGGAGACCGTCGGGGCGCGGTTCACGAGAGCCTGGGCCTGTGCGCGAACCGTCGACGGATCGACTCCAACCGCCTTCAGCAGCGGCGCAGCGATGCCATCGGACTGATCGAGCAGCGCCACCAGGATGTGAGCCGGACGCACGTCGGAATTGCCAGCAGCGGCCGCCGCCTGCACAGCAGCACTCAGCGCCTGCTGCGTCTTGGTGGTCGGGTTGAAGCTGTCCACTTGGCGTGTACCTTTCTCTCTTTAGTCCAACAGGCTCAAGTATGAGCCATTCGAAGGGTGCAACGCCAGTAGAGTTGAGTGCATTCCGCTCAGGTTTGCGATTGCTGTGTGTCCTGGGTCACTTTATCGGCTGCGGCACCCGGTCGGTTTCCGGACTGGCGAGGGGCATGTCGTGTTGCGCCTTGTTGACCGGCTCGCGATAGCCTGGCTCGAGGAGCGCGGCGGTAGGAGTAGCCCATGAAGGACACGGCGATATCGCGGAGGCCGCAATAGTGCTCCTCGGCGCCTCGCCGGCGCGCGCTGCGATCAACGTCGGAACTCCAACGACGCCGGGCTGGGGCCTAGAGATATGTTCGGGCTGAGCTCTCGCTATCGCGCCACCGGCGCAGACCGTCCATTCGGCAATCTCCTGCCGGCACACGGCGTGGCCATGGAGGGCTACTTCTGGCGGTTCACCCAACCCGACCGGGGTCGCACGTTGATCGCGTTGTGCGGGGTGAACACGTCGCCGAGCGGCGAGCGCTGGGCCACCTTGGGCCTGGCCGCCCACCCGCATCGCTTCCTACGCACGTGCGCGCATCCGGGCGCGCTCGACAATCCCCAAGCTCTCGAGATCAGCGCGAATTCGGCCTTTCACGCCGATGTGGACGAAGTTCACCTGGACCTGGGCCCGGATGCGCGACTCGACATCCGCGTCACCGATCCGGTGTCGTGGCCGCGACGCTGTTACGGCGCCTCCGGTTTCTTCCACTCCGTGCCGGGGCTCAACCAGTACTGGCATCCGTGGCTGCTCGGCGGCCGAGCGAGCGGCAGTGCGACCGTCGGCGATGAGACCTGGGACCTCGACGGCGCACAGGTGTACGCCGAAAAGAATTGGGGCCGTGAAGGGTTCCCGGAGAGCTGGTGGTGGGGGCAGGCTCAGGGATTCGCAGAACCCGAGGCGTGCGTGGCTTTCGCGGGCGGAATCGTCCGCGCCGGACCGCTGAAGACCGAGGTAACCGTCATCGTGGTCCTGCTGCCGGACGGACGTCTGGTGCGGGTCGGCGACCCGCTGATCTCACCCGTGCGGGCACGGGTGACCGACGAATCGTGGTCGTTGCATTGCGCCGGGCGACGGTACAGCGTGCGAGTCGAAGGATCCGGCCGACTGGGCGATGCGCACGTCCTGCCGGTGCCGATCCCCAGCCAACGACGCAACGTCCCGGGCGCGATCGAGCATCTCGGCGCACGCATGACCGTCGAGGTTCGGCGACGCGGCGGCGAGCTCGTGTGGGCCGGCGAATCCGCTCTCGCAGCACTCGAACACGGTGGCATCGCGCGTGCCCGAGCAGAGGTACTGCGCCGTGGTGGCGATCCGGACGATACCGACGCTCCCCCGATCCCGTAATGTACTCGCAGGTCAGAGGCATATTATGAGCGAGCCCGAACCTGAACAACCGAACACGGGAAAGCACCTGTCGTGTATCGACTCATCTGGGCGCTCGAGTTCATTCCGGCAGTACTCGGAGTGGCGTGGCTGGTCTTGTTTCTCTGCACCGGCGCAGCCATCGATTGGATCAAGATCTGACGGACCGTCGCCCTGCGAAACCCGATCAGAGCGAAATCCCCAGCCCCACATCAAATCCATGCACGTAGCGGCTCCCTGTTCTCCCGGCCCAACCTCGGGTGAACAGGCCATTCGGTCCCGCGACGACGCGCAGCCCACCAACGGCGCCCGCCTATCGTGGGAGTCGTGCTCCTACTCATCCCCGCGATCATGCTCGGGCTGCTCACCTTCTGGTTCTATCGGCGGCTGGTCCGGGCAACCGCGGTTCCGCGACCGTGGTCGCACCTGGCGGCGGGGGTGCTCGTCGTGCTCTGGGCCCTGGTGCTGATCGGGTTCGCGTCCGGTAGCGCCCTGAACCCCGGATGGGCGCGCTACCCGGCCTTCGTAGGGATGACATGGCTGGCGATCGGTCTCTACCTCGCGCTTGGCATCATCCTCATCGGCGTCGCGTCGTTGATCGCACGGCTCGTTCATCGCCTTCGCCGTATCGACGACGCCGAGTTCGCGCGGCGACGGTTGACTGCGCTCCGGATATCCACGGCCGTGCTGGTGATCGGTTCATTGGGCGCGGTCGGGTACGGCCTGACCGAGGCCGCGACTCCCCGTGTCACCTCGGCACGCATCCAATTCGACCGCCTCCCTGCCGGTTTCGACGGCGCCCGGATCGCAGTGATCTCCGATCTGCACGTCGGCCCTGTCCGCGACGGCCGCTTCACCCAGCGCGCCGTCGACACAGTGATGGCCCAGTCTCCCGAACTGATCGTGCTCGCGGGCGATCTCATCGACGGCACCGTCGACCGCGTCGGCGCAGACCTCGCGCCGCTGGCCGACCTGTCCGCACCGCTGGGGGTCTTCGCGGTCAGCGGGAACCACGAGTTCTACGCCGACGACGGCGGACACTGGTTCGCACGCTGGAAGCAGCTCGGCATCCAACCGCTCCTCAACGACCGTGTCGAACTCGAACGCAACGGCTCCACCATCGATCTGGCCGGCGTCCACGACCACACGGCGCCGGAGCCATACCGTCCCGATCTCGCTCGGGCTCTGGCGGGACGGGACCCGTCGCGGTTCGTGATGCTGGCCGCCCACGAATCAGTCCAAGCCGAGGGCGCCTCCGACGCCGGCGTCGACTTCCAGGTCTCCGGCCACACCCACGCCGGCCAGATCTGGCCCCTGCGCTATCTGGTGCCGCTGCAGCAACCCACCGTCGAAGGTGTCGACCGGATCGGCAGGACCACCGTCTACACCACTCGCGGCGCCGGCGCCTGGGGGCCGCCGGTACGGGTGGCCGCGCCGCCGGAGATCACCATCGTCGAACTGGCGACTCGAGGGTAGACATTCCCCCGCAACCGACAGTCACGGAAACAGCATGGTCCCCCGCCGCGGCAGCGGTGGCAGCAGCCGCCCATCACTGCTCCACGGCCAACCCGCCATCCCGGCTGACGACCCGCAACGTCACCTGCCCACGCGTGTCCCGCTCGTTGACGATCTCGGGTGCACAGCGTCGTTGATGCGACGTGTCGGACGCGCGGCCCGTCGCGTGGTCGTCGGGTGTCCGCTGCCCGTCGTCGGGACGCCGGCCGCACGGGATGCACGTCAGTGCGGGCCGCTCCTCGGAGAGGATCGTGTAGTCGTCGAGCACGTCGTAGCGGGCGCGTGTCACCATTCTCGACTCCCCCGCCCCCAAGGCGACGATCTGCGTGAATCCCAGCAACGGCGTGCTGTCACGTCGGCCGGTGAGACGCGAGAAGATCAGCGTGTTCCGCTGCCGGTAAACCTGTGCGACGCGACCCAGACTTCGCAGCGCGGCGGCATCCCTTGTGTCGTCGGCGATCTCGTCCTGGGCGACCTGGTGCGGCGGGCGATGGGTCTCGTCGTCGTAGACATAGCCGAGGATGCTCGCCTCGTAGGTGGTCGGCGAGCAACGCACCTTGATGATCAACGTCGTCGAGTTGCCCGCGTTGTCGGTCAGACGGTAGCGGCGCAGTTCCGCGGTGTCGGACCCGAACGGGGTCCATTCGGTGTCCACACGACTCGCCGGTGGTTGCGCGCCGGGGTCGATCCCGGAGAGTTCGTCGCGGCCGGTCACCAGGATGTCGTCGAGGACCGGATCGTAGAAGACCGCGAACTCGGGCGCCGTCTTGTCGATCAGCACCTGGACGCTCTTCGGCTCCTCCTTGTTCTGCGAGCGGTCGATCGACCCGAAGTCGATGTCGTGCACACCTTCTGGGGAGACCGTGAACGGCGCGACGTAGTGCGTCGGCCCCAGACCGTCGACGGTGTACTCGGTCCGTGCCACCCCGGAGATGTCGTCGGTGGCGGTCAACGTCACGACCACGTCGGTGCGGTTCCAGCCGAGCGAGTTCGGCGGCGGGAAGAGTGTGGCCGTGGTGACGGGCGGTGTGGTGTCGGCGGGCAGGATGACCGAGGCCATCGATTCGGTGAGTTCGACCGTCACCGCGTTGGAGACCGCCGGCGGGGAATAGCCTGCGCCACCCACCGATCCGCCCTTGATGCGCAGATGCAGCCAGTCGTCGTAGGGCGCCAATGTGCCGGTGCTCGAGTCGTTGTTCGTGTCGAACGCGACGTTCGTCTTCGTCGTCAGCCCGTCACCATCCCAGTCGATGGGCTGGGAGGCATCATTGACCTGGACGAAGCCCGCCGGCGCGGCAGGTGTGGCCGGCACCCAGTGTTTGATCGCGACGCCGGCCGAACCCGGTCCGAGGCCGACGGTCTCATTCAACGCGGCTTCGTTCAGGGCGATGAGTGCCGCGTTCGAGTAGTCGAGAAGCGTTGTGCCGCTCCGGGTCACACCGAAGAACTGCCACAGGTAATTCATCACGCTGACATAGTTGGGCTTGTTGTTGGTCGCGTCCCCACCACCGTGGTCGAGTCCCAGGGCGTGGCCGAGTTCGTGCATGAACGTACCGCCGTACTGCGTGTTGTTGACAGCGCCGAATGTCCCGAGACTCACGATGAAGTCCGAGGTCGGGATGTCGCGCGCGATCCCGCTGTTGGCGGCCGAACCCAGTTGGTGCGCCGCTACCGCGTACCGGAAGATCTGGGCCCGCCCAGACGAGAAGTAGCCGCCGGGGCGTTTCTTGAGCTTGTCGAACTCGGTCCAGTCGTAGGTCACCACGTTGTTGCCCGAGTCGTTCACCGACGATCCGAGCTGCACGACGTGACCCACGTTCTTCGCTCGGCTCAGTCCGCCCCACGTGGCGTTGGTCGCGAAGTTCATGATGCTGTTCGGACCCGCGTCCACGTGCAGGTTGATGCCGATCGCCCCGTTACGGCTGATGTAGGGAGCATTCGCGAACGCGTCCACGACCAGTTTGATCGCGGCCTGGGTCGGGGCGTCGCTGTGCGTGGCGTCGGCCATCCAGTCGAGGTGAACGAATACGTCTGCCTTGTCGACCGTGGCGCCCATGGCCGGGAGGTCGACGAACTGGGGTCCGGAGCCGTCGCCGGGGTCGATCGTGACACCGTTGCGCTTCCAGTCGTCGGGGATGCCGTCACCGGTCGTCGACGCGTCGGTGAGGGTCAACCGGAACGTCGAGTCGTTGCCGTCGCTGCCGCCCGGCCCGGTGAAGCTGAACGCCGCCGGCGCGGACTGATCGTAGGAGTTGCTGCCGACGAACGGGTTGTCGAAGAACAAGTGGACCCGACCCGTGGTTCCGGCGCCGAGGTCCAGCTCGAAGTCCACCGATCCCTCGGTGCCGGTGGCGACGCCGTCAGACTCCGCCTCCCAGGTTGCCGACGTTCCGGGTTCGATCCGCGCGGGCGGATTGGTGCCCCACACCCCGTGGTCAAGATCCCAATGCGTCAGCACCAACGCGGCGTCGATGTCGTTGGTGAGGGTGATGGTGACGCTTCGTGCAGCCATGTCGGGCTCCGCTCTCGGATGAGTTTGAGTGCTCCGAGGATGTCCGACGCCCCTGTGCAGAACGCGAGTAGCGGCTACGCGACTTCACCCGCGACGACTACGCAGTCACGGCAAGGTCCGCAGCTGATCAACCACACCCTCCTCCCTGCGTTTGCGGTTGCGTTCGCATTCGGGGCGTCTGCGGGCATGTTTGTCCGCCACCCGACTCCGTGAGCGGATAGGACGCGTCGGCGCCGGACCCGGATCCTCAGCCCGCATCACTCTCTGGACAGGCCACCGGTGGTGACCCGCTTCATCATTCATCGATCCCGATGAACAGGAACACTACAACCGGGGTCCGACACTTTCGGGAGCGCACGAATAGGACGCCGAACCACCTTCCACCGACACACCGCCATTGACAACGCCGAATCGCGTGGCCAATACTGGGTCCATCGCAATCTGAATACACTCGTATTCAGATTTCGTGTGACCAGCCGCCGGACACCCGAGAGGTAGACCGATGACCCAGCCAACCCAACGCATGTCGCGTACCGAACTCGACAACATCGACAGCAGCTTCTTCGCGAGGTCGCTGATGTCGATGGGCACCACCATGAGCACCGCCAACATCATCATGCAGCTCGCGAATCCCGCCGTCGGCTATGGCGTCGCCCGCAGCAAGGTCGAGAGCGGCCGACTGGATCTGCACCCGGTCAAGCGGGCTCGGACCACCGCGTCGTATCTGGCGGTTGCCGCGATGGGCAACGCCGACGACCGCCGTCGATACCGCCAAGCCGTCAACCGACAGCATGCGCAGGTGCGGTCCGACGCCGACAGTCCCGTCGCGTACAACGCCATGCACGCCGACCTCCAATTGTGGGTCGCGGCATGCCTGTACGTCGGTTGGGAGGATATCTACGAACGCGTCCACGGTCCGCTCACCGGGGAGGATCGCGAGAAGTTCTACCAGCAGGGAATGGTCTGCGGCACAACACTTCAGATGCCCGCCGAGATGTGGCCGGCCACGCGCGACGACTTCACTGCGTACTGGGACGACCAGGTCTCGGCGATCGAGATCAGCGACGAGATCCGGGACTTCCTGCTGAACATCGCCCACTACGGTTACGCCTCCAAACGCATCCAGGACAGGTACGGACCGGTCAAGTACCGTCGCACCATCGGCTATCTGCCCGAGCCGTTCCGCGAAGCCCTCCGCGTCGAGTGGTCCGCCGCCGATCAGGAATGGTTCGATGCCTACGTCGCGCGGCTGGTCGAGCGCGAGCATCGCCTCCCACTTGCCATCTCGCAGTTGGGTTTTCGAGCGCTACTGGCGGATGTACGACTCCGTTCCCGGCTGGGCCGGCCGCTCGTGTGACGAGCCCGCCACGCACCAGCCCTACGGTCCGAGTTCGATCCGCAGCGGAAATGGCGTTGCGGAGACTCGCCGGCATCCACGCATGCGCGGGCGCGGCGACACCTCTTCCTATCCACAGGTCGCGCAGCCCATGTCCGCAGCGCTGGCACCACCCACCGCTTGACAGAAATCCAGTTCCGGGGTTAGCTCTAATCTGCTTCTACTGACATAGATTTTCTGCCCAGTTGTGAGGTCACAGCATGACCGTTCGGACGCATATTTCTGGGACCGACGTCGCGCCGCAATCGTGCAGCGATCCGGACGATCTGCCGCCCCTGCTTCTCGGCGCCCACGGCGGCGTCATCGTCGTCTCCGCGTTGATCTGCTGCCTCGCGGCCATGGCCGTACTGCTGAGCGGCGTGCCGATGTAATCGCCGCCAGCATTCTGCAGGCACAACGACCGAGTGCCGGGCGCGCTCTTCCGCGCCCACGCGAGTGTGCCGCCTGCGCCGACGATCAGGTCCGCAGGCGGCACACGCAATTCTTTGTTGACCATAACAACTACGTCACACGCCGTTCGGCGTAGCGTAGGCGTTCGGTCCAGAGACGCAGGCCGGTCCGTGATGTGCGAGAGAAATGAGACGACCGGTGCCGCGAAAGCCCGAGTTCACCGCGCGATATGCCGATGCTCTGCACGTTTTGGAGGTCGCGACACATCGTCCGGCCCGGGTCGTCAACATCGACGGCCGGTATGCCCTCCGCGTCGACTTCGAACACGGTCGCTACCTGATGGCAACCAACACCGTCGCCGATGTCGGCCTCGACGACAGCCGCGACGCGGACGCGGAGTCACCGTGGCGCGTGCTGTTCTTCGACGGGGCAGTCGCCGGGAGGCCGACACTGCTGGCCGACGAGACCCGCGCCTGGCTGATCGACGCCTACGACGCCGCGGTCGGCCTGGTACCGACCGACGCCTCCCAGAGTGCCGAGCAGCCCATCATCGAGTAGCAGCCGACTTTCTACCCGTTCAATCCATAATCTGTGCCATTCGCGACAGATTTCCATATACTTCAAGAGACATGATCCGTGCGCGCACGAAAGGGAGGAGATGACTCAGCGGACACACGCACGACCCGAACAGGGTGTGTACGGGATTTCGGTGGCCGCCGAACTCTCCGGCGTCGGACTGCAGACCTTGCGGCTGTACGAGAGGCGTAACCTGCTGCAGCCGCAACGCACCAGTGGCGGCACACGTCGCTACAGCGAAAACGACATCGCGCGAATCCGGCGCATCAGCGTGCTGGTCGACGAGGGTGTGAATCTCGTCGGGGTGGAACGCATTCTGGCACTCGAGGACGAGAATCTGGAACTCAGAAGGCAATTGAGCGCCCGGGCCGAAACCTGGGCACGGCCGACGTGACGTCGTCCTGACGACAATCTCCCACGAGAAGCCGTGGGCCACATGAGAACAGTGAGGTAGAGAAGATGGTCTCGACAGTTATCAGTGCGATCGTGGTGGGGCTCATCATCGGCGTCCTGGCTCGCCTCGTCATGCCCGGCAAGCAGAACATCGGCGTGATCATGACGATCGTGCTCGGATTCCTCGGATCACTTGTCGGTTCGTGGCTCACCTACAAGATCGGCTACAGCAACTCCAACGGCGGCTGGGCCGTCATCCCGTTCCTCGTCGGGATCATCGTTGCCGTGGTATTCATCGCCGCATATCTGGGGCTGCGCGGTCGGACCGTGCGGCAGTGACCGACGGCTGATCACAACGGCGAATCCAGTGCGGCGAACCCACCCGAGTCGTCGACGATCAGCATCCGGCGGACCTCGCCGTCCCAAAAGGTCGTCACCCCTTCGGGTTTCATCGAGCGATGCTTGAAGGTGACGTCGAGGATGTCGGCCGTCTCGCTGGTGCCGTCCCAGGCGAGTAGTTCGAACGGCACCTCGCCGGCGCTCAAGGAGCGACCCACGATGAGGATGAAGCGGTCGGCTTCGGCGTCATACTCGATGTCGCGAATCCCCTGCGGCCCAGACTGATCTGACTTCTGCAGCCACCGGATACGCGGCTCCCGGCACGCATCGGTGGTCCACGGCGCGTCGAGGTCCAGCGCGACCGACAGGACCGGAATCCGCCCGTTGGCAACGGGACTGCGCACGCCGAAGAGCAGCTCCCGGTGCACCGGATCCCAGGCGAGGCCTTCGATATTGAGGCCACCGTCGTCGGGCATCAGTTGCGTGGCGGGCACCAGCGTCGGGAAGGCGTCGAGCAGCCACCGCCGGAAACGCGGCATCGCCTGCCCGTGCAGATCGCCAAGAGGCGAGTAACGGATTCTCACGAGGCCTTTCGCCGTGATTGGTTCGGATCTTCGCGGCGACAGGACGCAGAACGACGACGACACCACGAGATCGATGGCGCGACCAGTCGTATCGATCCGGGTCAGACCTTCGGGGTCCGACAGCTTTCCGGGTGCCACACCGACGATCCGACGCCGCACGACCGGGCCGTGCTGCCGTCCGTCCCGGGTCAGCGTCAGCTCGAACAGCGCGCCCGGATCGTCGTTGTCGATGAAGACGAACCGGCGGTCCCCCACGGCAACCACGCCGGACGCATTGAACGGTGTACCACGATTGGTTCTGTCGAACGGCATCGACGATACCGAGACCATCGTTGCCTCCTGTCGTCATCACCGGTTCTTCCACCACAATTCTGACGAGGAACGCAAGGGCGAACACGGGTAATGCACTACTCCAACCACTCAATCCGCAGTTCTGTCGGTGCCGGGGACTACCGTGAGGTTCCAGCCCACCGACGAGCGCATGAAGGCGTCCCGATGCCCACGAAACAACCTGATCAGCGACCCGGCCGAGCTCGCTACACCGTGGTCGAGACCGTGTTGTGCCCGCTCACGCTCGTCGCCGACGACGATCACCTGCTCGGCGTTCGTTTCGAGCGTTCACCGGACCCACCCCACCCACCGCTGGGCCGTCGCGTCGAGGTCGCCGACCACGCGATCCTCGAGAACGCTCACACTCAGCTGATCGAGTACCTGGCCGGAACCAGGCGCGACTTCGACCTACCGCTACGCCCCGAGGGCGACACCTTCTCCGTCGCGACGTGGACGCTGCTGCGCGACATCCCCTATGGGGAGACCACGACTTACGGCGAGATCGCCGGGCTCCTCGGGAACCGCCAGTTGGCGCAACGGGTGGGGCAGGTGATCGGTCGCAACCCGATCGGCATCGTCATTCCGTGCCACCGGGTCATCGGAGCCGACGGATCGCTCACCGGTTTCGGCGGCGGCCTCGACCGCAAACGCCGACTGCTCGATCTCGAGGAACCAGCTGAGCGCCGGGCGCTGCGACTGTTTTGACATCCCCGGGTTTGGCACCCCCGGTTTGGCACCCCCGGGCGACCGATGACGAAAGTATGACCATGTCGGCCCGTCCATGGTGTCCGCGCGCGAACGGCGCGAGGATCGAGACATGACCACCGACAACCACACCCCCGATGCGGCGATCGGCATCATCGGCGGCTCCGGCTTCTACCGCTGGCTGTCCACCACAGAGGAGGGCGGCACAGCCGAAACCCACACGGTCACCACTCCGTTCGGCGATCCATCGGGCGAGCTGACGGTGTGTACCGTGCAGGGCCGGCGGATCGTGTTCCTCCCGCGGCACGGCGCACATCACCAGTACCTGCCGCACCAGATCCCCTACCGCGCCAACCTGTGGGCGCTGCGGGCACTCGGCGTCCGCAAGGTGGTCTCCGCGTCGGCCGTGGGAAGTCTTGACCCCGATGTCGGCCCGGGCAGCATCGTCGTCCCTGACCAGCTCGTCGATCGAACCTCCGCCCGGCCGCAGACCTTTTTCGACGACGGTACCGGCGCGGCCGGTCCGATCCATGCGGCGTTCGCGGACCCGTACTGTGCGGATCTGCGGACGGCGCTGGCCGCTGCCGGTTCCACGGTTCGCGACGGCGGCACCCTGGTGGTGATCGACGGTCCCCGGTTCTCCACCCGCGCGGAAAGCCAGTGGTATGCGCGACAGGGATGGTCATTGATCAACATGACCGGCCACCCGGAGGCGGTGCTCGCCCGCGAACTCCAGATGTGTTACGCCACTGCCTGTCTCGTCACCGACCTGGATGCCGGCGTGGTGAGTGGAGAGGGTGTCACCGCCGACGAGGTGTTCGCGCGGTTCGCCTATCACCTGCCCGAACTCGTCTCGGTGATCGAGAAATCGGTCGGCCGAATCGACGCAGGCAAAGGATGTGACTGCGCCACTGCCGATTACGATGTCGATGCGCTCCTCGGAGTGCCCGCGTGACCCGGGTGCTGCTGACCGGGGCCGCCGGGTTCATCGGTTCACACATCCATACCCTGCTGGACGCCAAGGGTTTCGAAGTCATCGCCGTCGACGCGATGATCCCGCAGGCCCATCCGGCCGGCCCGGCCCCGAGCGGTATCCGGCAGGTCGACGTCCGCGACCTCGACACGATCACCGATCTACTCGCCGACGTCGACGTCGTGTGCCATCAGGCCGCCATGGTCGGCATGGGAACCGACATGTCGGACGCACCTTTGTATGCCGGACACAACGATCTCGGTACCGCCACCTTGCTTGCCGCCATGCATCGCGCCGGGTGCTCGCGCCTGGTCCTGGCGTCGTCCATGGTCGTCTACGGACACGGCTCGCTGCGGGGCCCCGATGGCGAGCACATCACCGAACCGCCCGCGCGCCGTCCCGCCGATCTGCACGCCGGGGACTTCGAATATCGTCTGCCCGACGGCGGGCCGGTGACATGGACCTTGACGACGGAGGATGCCCCGCTCGCACCGAGGAGTACCTACGCGGCAAGCAAAGTGGCACAAGAGAATTACGCGCGCGCCTGGTCGATCGCCACGGGCGGGTCGGTCATCGCGTTGCGTTATCACAACGTGTACGGCCCCGACATGCCGCGCGACACCCCCTACGCGGGTGTGGCGTCGATCTTCCGGTCCAGACTCGACCAGGGTGCACCGCCGCTGGTGTTCGAGGACGGCGGTCAGATGCGGGATTTCGTCCACGTATCGGACGTGGCGGCCGCCGACGTGGCCGCGATCGAGCATCTCGCCGCGAACCGGGGCAGAGGGTTCACCCCACTCAATGTGTGCTCTGGACAACCTGTTTCGATCCGCGAGGTCGCGGAGATCCTCGCCGTGCACGTGGGCGGTCCGATGCCGGTCATCACCGGTGAGATACGCCGGGCCGACGTTCGGCACATCGTCGCCGACCCGTCGCGGGCGCGGACCGTTCTCGGCTTCTCCGCTCGCATCGCACCCGACGACGGGCTACGCGAGTTCTCCGGCACCCGGCTGCGGGGGTCGGTCGGCGTCGGCTGACCGCGGCACCGAGAGCGGCGACCCCGGCCGCGGTGCGCGATGGGGCAGCGTCACCTCGAATCGGCACCCCGACTCGGTGTTCGACGCGACGATGAGACCGTCGTGCGCAGCGACGAGCCCCTGGGCGATGGCCAGACCCATACCGGAGCCGACCGGCAATCCGGCACTGTTGACCGGTGTCCGGGCGGCGGTGCCGCGGTATGCCATCTCGAAGATCCTCGGCAGATCCTCGTCGGCGATACCGCCACCGGTGTCCGACACCCCGATCGTGACACCGGTGTCGTCGGCGGCGACGCGGAAATGCACGGACCCGCCGGGGGGCGTGTGTGCGATGGCGTTGACGACCAGGTTCGACAGCACCCGCGACAGTGCCGTCGAACTCCCGACCACGAGCACCGGATGCTCCGGCATGTCCACCGACAGCGTCACCTCGGCGCGTCGTGCGGCCGCGGCGATGGCTCCGGCCACCTCGTCGACGACCTCCCGTACGTCGAGCTGCTCGAAATCCAGACGGAGAGCACCGGAATGGATGCGCGACATCTCGAACAGGTCGTCGACCATCTGGGACAGGCGCACGGTGTTGACGTCGATCTCCCGGGCGAAGCCCACGACCTCGTCGGGGGAGGTCACCACACTGTCGCCGAGCGCCTCGGCCAGCGCCTTGATGTCGGCGAGTGGGGTTCGCAGATCGTGACTCACCCACGCGATCAGTTCCCGTCGCGACCGTTCCGCCGCCCGCTCCTGGTCCCGCATCTGGCGTTCCCACACCGTTCGCTTGGCCTGCGCGTGGCTGAGATACAACGCCGCGGGCGCGGTGACCAGGGCGACCGCGGCCAGCACCGTCGCGATCTTCGAGATGTCGTCGGTGAACATGAATCCGCTGACACCGAGCACCCCGACGAAGGTGGCCGCCAATGGGATCAGGACTATCACGACCATGTTGGCGCGCAACGACATCCCGCGCATCAGGAACAACACCGCGGTGCCCAGGAGCACCACCGGTGCGGTCATGGCGACCGCCACCAACAGGATGTGTCCGGTGCTCGCGGTCATTGCGACTCCGTCCCGGGCCCGTCGGCGGTCGTCCAGCGATAGCCCCGGCCCCAGACCGTTTCGATCCGGTTGGCGTCGCCGAGCTTCGCTCGCAGCCGCTTCACGTGCACCGTCACCGTTGACACGTCACCGAACGACCATCCCCACACGCGTTCGAGCAACTCCTCGCGAGTGAAGACGGTGTCGGGGTTGCGGACCAGGAAGACAAGGAGGTCGAATTCCCGCTTGGTGGTCGACACCGGCCTGGTGCCGACATGGACGGCGTCGCCGGCCAGATTGATGCGGATGTCGCCGTCGACCAGATCGGAGGCGGTGCCCACCGTCGAGGTCGCGTGGGCACGACGCAACACGGAGCGGACGCGCAGGCTGAGTTCCTTGGGGCTGAACGGCTTTGCCACATAGTCGTCGGCGCCCGACTCCAGGCCGGCCACCCGGTCCTCGGCTTCGCCCAGTGCGGTCAGCATGATGATCGGCAGATCGGGTCGCGGACCGTGGCGAATGTTCTGGCACACCGAGATACCGTCACCGTCGGGCATCATCACGTCGAGGATCGCCAGGTCGACGGTGGTGGCGGCGATGATGGACAGCGCGGCCGCGCCGGTACCGGCCAACAGCACCGTCATGCCGTCGCGCTCCAGGTACCGCCTGACCACATCGGCGACGACGGGGTCGTCGTCGGCCACGAGAATCCGCATCGATCATCAACTTTCGCGTCACCAGTAGGTTAACAACAAATGGTTGACGGCGAGCGCCACCGCGGCCTGGGCGATCAGCCAGACACGGACATGCCGGCGCGGAAGCAGTCCCGTCGCGACGATGAGCCATAGCGAGAACGGCAACCAGATCCGTTCGGTTTCGGCTTTGCTCAGCGCGCTCAGGTCGGCGGCGAGCATCGCCACCAGACCCCCGATGACCAGCAGTGCGGGCCCGTGCCGCCACATGTCGCGCTGCCACAGTCGCCCGAGGCCGGCGATCGTGGCCGGGCCCACCGCGATCGCCACGGCGGCGAGGTTCGCCCAGCCCCAGTAGGCGAACGGCCGCTGGCTGGCGATGCCCTGGTAATACCGCTCCACCACTGCGTGGTAGCCGTCGAACCACCAGAAGCCGGCGATCCGGAAGGCGGCGACCACGGCCAGCGCGCCGATCACCGCGCCGAGTAGGGGCCGAGCCGTGCGGGCCGCGACCAGAACCGCGAGGGCGACCGCGCCGATGAGCACCAGACCGTAGTTGAGGAAGATCGCGAAGCCGAACAACAACCCCGACGCGACCGCCGCGAGCACGGAGATGCCCCGTCGGGTGGTCGAGGAGATCGCGAGCAGCGCGACCCCCCACGCGGCGACGCCCATGAAGTAGCCGTCGCCGGAGACACCGACCCACACCCACCCGGGAAACAGGACGAGGAACGGCGCGCAGCGACGCGCCCACTCCGGTGATCCGAGGCACCGCACGGTGATGAGCACGGCGGGCACCGCGCTGCTGCCGACGAGCACGACCCACGTGGCCGCCCACGCACCACCGCCCAACCCGACGCGGTCGAGCCAGATGAAGGTGAGGAACGCACCGGGCGGGTGCCCGGAGACATGTGTCGTCCACGAATCCGGTTGATAGTCGATGATGCGTCGAGCGAACTCGTGCAGCATCGGACCGATCGCGCCGACACCGGGTACCTCGGACAGATACTCGTCGGGCCGTTCCAGACGTCCCGCGAAGCCGCGATGCCAGCCGTCGACGAGTGCGAGGCTGACGGTCCAGGCGGCCGCCGTCACCCACCCGACGACGATCAGCCGATTCCAGCCCATGGTCTCGGCACGGGCCGGCAGCCATGCCACCACGGCGATCGCGATGAGTATCGCAGGCGCAGTGCCGATTCCGAGATGCGGTAGCCATCGCGCGAAGAGCGGCGGTGCCTGCACGAAGATCGTGCCCTTCAGCGACGGCACGAACACCAGCGGAATGAGGGACGCCGCCGCCACGAGCCCGACCGCGATCACCACGCAGAGGATGTCACGGCGCACCGTGGGTCCGCGCCGGGTCGTGTCGTCGACGGCATCGAGGAACCGTTCCGATCCGTCGGAACGGGTGATCGTCGCAGTTTTGTCCACCCCACAACGGTATTGCGGATCCCTCGCCGCATCGCATGATCGGCCGTGACGTCACACTTCCGTCACCGCCGTATGTCTTCCCGATCGTCGGATCGGCGCCTAGCGTCGGAAAGCATGACATCCAACCATGTTTCGGTGGTGATCCCCTGTCTCGACGAGGCGGGGTCGATCGGGGCGGTGATCGCGGCCGTCCCGGCGACCATGGAGTGCATCGTCGTCGACAACGGCTCGAGCGACGACACCGCAGCCGTCGCACGCGCCGCCGGCGCCCGAGTGGTGTTCGAGGCACGACCCGGATACGGAGCCGCCGTAACCGCCGGTGTCGCGGCCAGCACCGCGGAGGTCATCTGCACGGTCGACGGGGACGGTTCGCTCGACCCCGGCGAGTTGCCGAAACTGCTGGCGCACTTGGACGGCGGCGCCGATCTCGTCGTCGGCCGAAGACGACCCGCATCGGTGGGTGCCTGGCCGGTGCACGCCCGGCTCGGATCGGTGGGTGCCGCGTGGTACCTACGTCGCCGGCACCGCCTGTCCGTCCACGACATCGGCCCGATGCGCGCCATCGCCCGCCCCGCCCTGCTCCGACTGGGGCAGCTCGACCAGCAGTCGGGCTATCCGGTCGAACTACTGGTCCGCGCGGCCGAGTGTGGTCTGTCCGTCGTCGAATGCGACGTGCGATACTCGCCGCGCACCGCGGGCCGGTCCAAGGTGTCCGGATCGTTGCGCGGCTCGTATTGTGCTGCACGAGACTTCGTGGCGGCGCTGTCATGAGCCGCGCCGTGCTCGTCATCGCCAAGGCCCCGGTCGCCGGGGAGGCCAAGACGCGGCTCGCACCCCGATTCGGTCCGCGCGGTGCGGCACAGCTCGCCGCCGCAGCGCTCATCGACACCCTCTCGACTGCGCTGCATGTGCCGCACAGCGAGGTGGTCATCGCGCATACCGGAGACTTCGCCGCGGCCGAACGCCGCGACGAGCTCGACGGCCTTCTCCCCTCCTGTATCCGCATCGAACAGCGCGGAGAATCCTTCGGCGAGCGCCTGGCCAACGCCCATCTCGACACCACCGCAATGGGATTCGATCGGTTGGTCCAGATCGGGATGGACACACCCCAGCTCACCGCCTCCACCCTCGCCGACGCACTGGCGGAGTTGGACCCCGCTCACCGGCGTTGCGTTCTCGGCGATGCCGCGGACGGCGGCTGGTGGGCCTTCGGCACGGCCCTCGCCCGCGGAGCCCGTTCGTTGGCGAATGTGCCCATGTCACAGGCCGATACCGCGCGACGGACGCGCACCACCCTGTCCCGCTCAGGGCTTCGGGTCCACCGTCTGGCGACGATGACCGACGTCGACCACCCCGCCGACGTCGACGAGGTCGCCCGACTCTGTGCACCGGACAGCGCATTCGCCAGAACTGCTGCGGCTGTGACGACTTCGACGGCGGCGGCCCGATGAAGGCGGTGGATCGATGGGCATGGTGAAACCGGCCGCCGATGTGTTCGACACCATCTTCGGCGTCGAACACTGCAGGCTGCACCACGCCGACGGGACAGTCCACCCGGTGCCGCTCGCCCGGTGGCGGGGTGCCGGCCACACCGGCCCCGATCGCGACTTCGACCGGGCCGTGATCGACCGATGCCGCAGCGCCACCATCGATCTCGGGTGCGGTCCGGGACGTCTGGTCCGAGATCTGGTGGCGCAGAACATCGTGGCACTCGGCGTCGACCGATCACGTGTCGCCGTGGCCATCGCCCAGGATCTCGGCACCGCGGTCCTGCAACGCGACATCTTCGGCCCGCTGCCACGCGAAGGTCACTGGTCCACCGCCCTCCTCATCGACGGCAACATCGGCATCGGTGACGACCCGCACCGCGTGATGCGACGGGCCCGTCAACTCGTCCACCCGGGAGGATCGATCCTCGTCGAGATCGATCCGGATGTGGAGCATGTCGAACACGACACCGTTCGCGTGGAATCCGCTGCCGGGCTCGGGGACTGGTTCGGGTGGGCGCGGGTCGGTCTCCTCGGCATCGAGGATATCGCCCGCGACACGGGACTGGTCGTCGAAACCACATGGCAGATCTCGGATCGTCAGGTCGTGGAGCTGGTCCGGCCATGACACGCGCGCACACCACCGACACCGCGCCCGGTATCCGGGATCGCCGGGTCACCACGCGGATCGGGTTGACCCTGGCCGTCACCTTCGGCATCTGCTTCGTCACCGGACTGCTGAGTCACTGGATTCAACACCCGCCCAGCTGGTTCGCCTGGGTGTCGGTCCCGATCTGGCTCTACCGCCTCACCCAGGGTGTGCACGTCGTCTCCGGTGTGGTCGCCATCCCGTTGCTGCTCGCCAAGCTCGCGGTGGTGTACCCGAAACTCTTCGAGAAGCCGATCATCGGTTCGCCGGTGCGCGGACTCGAACGACTGTCGATCGCGGTCCTGGTGTCGGCCGGCATCTTCCAGCTGATGACCGGCCTCCTCAACATCGCGCAGTGGTACCCGTGGAAGTTCTTCTTCACGACCACGCATTACGCGATGGCATATGTGGTGGTCGGCGCGCTGGCGCTCCACGTCGCCGTCAAGCTCCCGATCATCCGGGACGCTCTGCAACCCTCGTCGGGTAAGCCCGTAACGCACACAGGCGATCTCGATCGCACCGGCATCTCGCGGCGAGGCATGCTGCGCCTGGTCTGGGGTGCCGGGGCGGTCGCCGGACTCGCGTTCGCCGGGCAGGCCGTCACCTTCCTACGGCCCGTCGCCTTCCTCGCACCCCGCAGCGGCACCGGTCCCCAAGGCCTGCCGATCAACCGGACCGCGCAGGCCGCCGGCGTCACCCGGACGGCGCGCGACCCCGACTATCGCCTCACGATCGTCGGCCGGTCGACGCGAACCCTGACGCTCGACGACCTGCGAGCACTGCCCCACCACACCGTCGACCTGCCCATCGCGTGTGTCGAGGGGTGGAGCGTCGGCGCCACCTGGCGCGGCATCCGCATCCGTGATCTGGCTGCGCTGGTGGGAGATTCGGGCGCCGACGGCATCCGGGTGATCTCGCTGGAACGAGGGCTCTACGCCGTCAGCGAGTTGCCCAGCGCGCAGTCCACCGATCCGCTGACACTGCTGGCGCTCGAACTCAACGGCAGCGAACTCGACCTGGACCACGGGTATCCGTGCCGGCTGATCGCGCCGAACCTGCCCGGAGTGATGCAGACGAAGTGGGTCAGCCGGATCGAGGTGCTCTGATGATGCGTACCGTCCGAACGCTTCTCATCGCCGCGGGCATCACCTCGTGTGCGTATGGCGCCTGGATGATCCTGCACTTCTCGATCTCCGACATCGAGTCGATCGTGATCTGGCTCGTCGTCGGCCTCGCCGTGCACGACGGGCTCTTCGCGCCCGCCGGCCTCGGAACATCCTGGGTGGTGCGCCGCAACCTTCCTCAGGCTTGGGCACGTCCGATCCTCGTCGGCGCCGCCTACACCGTTCTCCTCGTGTTGCTGGCGCTACCGGTTCTCCTGCCACGGCCGCCCGGCGAACGACCGAACAACGCGACGATTCTCGACCGGCCCTACGCGCTGGGACTGGGCGTGGCGATCGCCGCGGTGTGGCTCGTCGTCGTGGCCGGAGCGGTGATCACCCAGCGACGGTCTCGGGCTTCGGTACCACCACCATCGGGACCGGCAGCACCCGCAGCATCTTCGCCGCCGTAGAGCCCAGGAACAGCCGCTGCGGCGCGGCCAGTCGACTGGAACCCACCAGGAGGATGTCACCATCGCGCCAGTCGAGGGCGTTCACGGCGTCCTCGACCGTCCGGCCTTCGGCGACCGCGGTGGTGACCGAAACCCGTTCGGGCACTTCGGCTTCCACGTCCTTCATCGCCGCCTCGGCCTGGGCACGGGCCCGCTCACGGACGGCCTGCGCGTCGCCCCGACGGCGGTCGGCGTCGACCGCCACCAGCGACACCACGCGCAACGGCACGCCGCCGCGTGTGCAGGCCCGGGCAGCGGTGTCGAGCAGGGCACGGCCACCAGGCAGTTCGCCGATAGCGCAGGTGATCCCGCTGACCCGCCGGATCGCCGAGTGCCGGATCCCGCGGGGCGCCAACACCACCGGTACCGGTGCCGAGTGCAACAGCTCGTTCACCACCGATCCGAGCGTGAGACCGCCGAGCAGGCCTCCGCCGTGACCGCCCACCACGAGTCCCACCGCGTCCAGCCGACGGCACTCCTCGATCAGTCCGGCTGCGACCGAATCGTGCACCGCCACATGCGCGGTGACCCGCACGTCGTCGGGGACCTCGGCCACGGCGTCGTCGATCCATTCGTTCGCCTGTGCAGCCAGTTCCTCGTCGAAGAACTCCATCGGTGCGACCGTGTCGGCCGGCTCGCGCTTCATCACGACACAGATGTCCAACTCGACGTCGAGCGTGCGGGCGAGTCGCACCCCGACGGCGACCGCGTCGGCGCCACCGGGCGTGGCCACGTACGCGACCATCAGCTTCATCGCTTGTCTCCGTTCAGGTTCCGCCCAGTGGGTCGATTCATTCCGCACCGTGCTTGATGTGCGGGACCGGGGTGTTCTCCTCGGCCAGGGTTTCCTCTTCGATGCGCATGGTGAGCGGCTGACGGAAACCCTTGGTGGTCACAAACAGCACCACGATGCCGACCGCGAGCCAGATCGTGCCGTAGAGCAGTGCGTCGAAGTGCAGGTTGATCCAGAGCACACCGGTCAGGCACATGCCGATGAGCGGCAGCACGATGTTGGTGGCGATCTCCTTCGGTGTCCGTCGCTTCCCCTGCCGGATCGCGAAGAACACGATGACGGTCATGTTGACCACGGTGAACGCGATGAGCGCACCGAAGTTGATCATCGACGACGCGAACTCCAGGGTGAACTTCACCGCGAGCAGCGACACGACACCCACGATGACCACCGCGTGTGCCGGCGTGAAGAACCGGGGATGAATATTCGACAGGAACCGGGAGAAGGGCCCCTTGCCATTTCGGCCCATGACGTAGATCATCCGGGCCACGCTGGCATGCGACGACAGGCTCGACGCGACCACCGCCGCGAGCGCCGCCGACACGAAGAACACCTTGAACGCCATGCCGCCCACCTTGAGGGCGATCTCCGGCAGCGTGTCGTCGGTGACGTCGAACCCGTCGAGCGTCGGGAACAGCGACTGACTGAACCACGCGCCGATGAAGAAGATGGCGCCACCGATCAGGAGTGCGAGCACAATGGCTTTCGGCACCACGTCGGGCGACTTGGCTTCCTCGGCGTACATGGTGATGGCGTCAAAACCGATGAAGGAGAAGCACACCACGGTGGCGCCGGCGATCACCGGCTGCAGGCTGACGCCCGCGTGGTGCAGCGGTTCCATCGTGAAGATGGTGCCCTGACCGGTGCCGTCCTTGAGCGCCAGGAACCCCAGGACGACGAACGCCCCGATGAGCACCACCTGGAACACCACCAGAATGCCGTTGAGTCGCGACGTGCCTTTCATACTCACGTAATTCAGTGCGGTAATGGCGACGACGTAGATCACCACGAACACCCACGACGGCGCGCTCGGGAAGAACGACTCGAAGTAGATGCGCGCGATGACGGCGTTGACCATCGGGAGCAGCAGGTAGTCGAGCAGCGACGACCAGCCCACCAGGAACCCGAAATTCGGATGGATCGACTCCGAGGAGTACGTGTACGCCGAGCCGGCCGACGGGTAGACGCGGGTCATCCGCCCGTAGCTGATCGCGGTGAACACCATCGCCACCAGGGCGAAGATATAGGCAAGCGGCACAACGCCGTTGGTCTCCCCCGAGACGATGCCGAAGGTGTCGAACACGGTCATCGGGGTCATGTACCCGAGACCGAGTCCGACGATGGCCCACAGGCCGAGCGACCGGCTCAGATGGGCAGAGGTTCCAGAGGTGGTCTGGGTCATGGTTCTTATCGTTCCTCACGCTCGATGGTGGGTTTCCCCGGTTCAGAGCCGGCGGCTCGCCTCACCCAGGACGTTGTGCAGGATCTGGTAGATCTCGTCGAACTCCTGCGGGCCACAGGTCAGCGGCGGAGCGAGCTGCACCACCGGGTCGCCCCGGTCGTCGGCGCGGCAGTACAGACCGGCCTCCCACAGCGCGGGCGTCAGGTAGCCGCGCAGCAGCCGCTCGGATTCCTCGTCGTTGAAGGTCTCCTTGGTCGCCTTGTCCTTGACGAGTTCGATGCCGTAGAAGAAGCCCTCGCCGCGGACGTCACCGACGATCGGCAGGTCGTACAGCTTCTCCAGCGTTCCGCGGAACACCGGCGCCATCTCCTTCACGTGATCGTTGAGGCCCTCGCGCTCGAAGATGTCGAGGTTGGCCAGCGCGACCGCCGCCGACACCGGATGCCCGCCGAAGGTGTAGCCGTGGGCGAAGGTGGTGCTGCCGTCGTTGAACGGCTCGAACAGCTTGTCGCTGGCGATCATGGCGCCCAACGGCGAGTAGCCGGAGGTGAGGCCCTTGGCGCAGGTGATCAGGTCCGGGACATAGCCGAAGTCGTCGCACGCGAACATCGAACCGATGCGACCGTATGCGCAGATCACCTCGTCCGACACCAGCAGGACGTCGTACTCGTCGCAGATCTCGCGAACCCGCTGGAAGTAGCCGGGCGGCGGCGGGAAGCAACCGCCGGCGTTCTGCACCGGCTCCAGGAAGACCGCGGCCACGGTGTCGGGACCTTCGAACTCGATGGCCTCGGCGATGCGGTCGGCGCAGTAGCGGCCGAAGGCCTCCGGATCAGAGCCGTAGGCTTCGGGTGCGCGGTAGAGGTTGGTGTTCGGCACCCGGAATCCGCCCGGCGTGAGCGGCTCGAACGGCTTCTTGAAATCGGGCAGACCAGTGATCGCCAGCGCGCCCTGAGGGGTGCCGTGGTAGGCGATGGCCCGCGAGATCACCTTGAACTTGCCGGGCTTGCCCTTCAGCTTGAAGTACTGCTTGGCCAGTTTCCAGGCACTCTCGACGGCCTCGCCGCCGCCGGTGGTGAAGAAGACCCGGTTCAGGTCGCCGGGTGCGTATGAGGCGATCCGCTCGGCGAGTTCGATCGCCGGCGGGGTGGCGTACGACCACAGCGGGAAGAAGGAGAGGGTTTCGGCCTGCTTGGCGGCCGCTTCGGCGAGTTCGGCTCGACCATGCCCGACCTGCACCACGAACAGCCCGGACAGGCCGTCGATGTAGCTGTTGCCCTTGTCGTCGAAGATTCGGACACCTTCACCGCGGGTGATGATCGGCGGGGTGATCCCGGCGCCGTGCCGGGCGAAATGTCCCCAGAGGTGGCGGTCCGCGGATGCGGACAGGTCGGTTGAAACGGGTTGTCGTTCTTCAAGAGTCGTCATTGGTTCCTCAAATGGCTCGGTTGTGGATGCATGAGCGGTGGACTGGGTTTCGGTTGGTATCACCCCGGGTGACGTACGGGCGATGCGGTATTCGGTGCGCTCGCCGGTGGGGGTTCGAGTCCCGGCGGGCGTGCCTTGCATCACAACTACATGCGAACACTATGCGGGATTCCGCGATCAAACACAAGAGTTTCGACTGAATCAGTCGCATATGTACGATTTTACTATCGAAATCGCAATCCCTACTGTCCCGCCACACCCCCGCCGCCCCGCCCTCGACGCGTCCGCCCTCGACGCCTCGGACGGTGAGCACGGCCGCGTACCGTCGACGGCATGGCCGACATCAGCTTTTACTTCGACCCGGTGTGCCCGTTCGCGTGGATGACCAGCAAATGGGTCCGACAGGTGCAGGCGCAACGCGACTACGACGTCGAATGGCGGTTCATCTCGCTGCGGCTCCTCAATGCGCACATCGACTATGCCTCGCACTTTCCGCCGGAATACGAGGCCGGGCACACTGCGGGGTTGCGATTGCTGAGAGCGGCGGCCAGCATCCGGCACGAACACGGCACGGCGCCGATGGACCCGCTCTATCGCGCGTTCGGTTCCCGCATCTTCGAGACCCACACGGGCACCTACACCCGGGATGGGCGCGACTATCGCGGCACCCAGGAGTTTCTCGGCCCGATACTCACCGATCTCGGGCTTCCCCCGCACCATGTGAACGCCCTCGACGACACCTCCTTCGACGCCGAGATCCAGGCCGAGACCGATGAGGCGCTATCGCTCACCGGACGTGACGTCGGCACCCCGATCATCTGCTTCCAGCCACCAGACGGTGTCGCGTTCTTCGGGCCCGTGATCAGCCGGCTCCCCAGTGACGACGATGCACTCGTGTTGTGGGATCACGTGATCGGGCTGGCAAGCTTCCCCGGCTTCGCCGAGATCAAGCGCAGCCTCCGGGAGAAGCCACAGCTCAAGGCGTTCGGTGTGGACATCGACGACGTTGGCGCGCAGGAGGATTGGCACGCCGGAAGCCGACGCACGAAGAAGTGACGGGGTCGACGCCCGTACAAGTATCGGAACCCCTCGGTTGAGGAGACAATGAACCGGACCCTTCACCGTCGCCCAGCCAAGGGAATTCCGTGACCCAGACAGAACGTCCCGCCTTTCATACCTCCAGTCCCGCAGCTGTCGTTTCCGACCTTGACGTCGACATCACCCGGGGCCTCTCTTCCGCCGAGGTCACGCAACGGCGGGCGGACTCCGGCGAGAACCGGCTGCGCGAGGAGGCCGGTGAACCCGCGTGGCGCAAGATCCTGCGTCTGCTGGCCGACAAGATGACGATCGTGCTCATCGTCGCGGCAGCGGTGAGCGCCGCGGTCTCGCACGAGTGGGAGACGCCAGTGGTCATCCTGCTGGTGATCACCCTCAACACCGTCCTCAACTATGTCCAGGAATCGAGGGCCGAGGAGAGCCTGAACGCGCTGCGCAACATGTCTGTCGCGCATTCCCGGGTCCGCCGCGACGGGCGCGAGCAGGAGGTGGAGCGAACCGAACTGGTCCCCGGCGACATCGTCCTCCTCGAGGCCGGCGACGCGGTGCCGGCCGACGGCCGTGTGGTGGACGCTGCCCGATTGCAGGTTGCCGAATCGGCGCTCACCGGCGAATCGCAGCCGGTCGACAAGGGCACCGAAGCACTCGACGACCCGGACCTCCCGGTCGGCGACCGCACCAACATGCTCTACATGAACACCGAGATCACCCGCGGCCGCGCGACCATAGTGGTGACCGGTACCGGCATGAACACGCAGATCGGCACCATTGCCGGTCTACTCGGCGCCGCCGGCACCGACCAGACACCGCTTCAGCGCCGAATCGATCAACTGGCCACCATGCTGACGATCATCGCCATAGTCGTCGTCATCATCGTGTTCATCCTGGGCATCGCGCGCGGCGAGTCGTGGTCGGACCTTCTGCTCACCGCGGTATCGCTGGCCGTCGCCACCATCCCCGAGGGGCTGACCGCGGTCGTCGCATTCACCCTGGCCCTCGGCGCCTCCCGCCTGGCCAAGCGCGGTGCCATCATCAAGCAGCTTGCCGCCGTCGAGACCCTTGGCAGTACAACGCAGATCGCCACCGACAAGACCGGAACCCTCACCCTCAACGAGATGACGGTGCGGCGCCTGCTCGCCGGCGGGCAGAGCTTCCGCGTCACCGGCGAGGGTTACGCCACCGACGGCCACATCCTCACCGACAATGAACAACCACTCCCCGACTTCCGCCGTGCGTATCTCGCGATGTCGCTGTGCAATGACGCGTCGGTGAACGACGGCGTGCTGGTCGGCGATCCCACCGAGGGCGCACTCGTCGTGCTCGCCGAGAAAGGCGGCATCGACGTTTCCGGCGCGCGGCAGAGTCATCCCCGCCTCGCCGAGGTGCCCTTCGACTCCGACTACAAGTTCATGGCCACCTTCCATGAGACCACCTCCCCTGCGGAGGGGGACCGAATTCGGTGCTACGCAAAGGGAGCACCCGGGGTGTTGCTCGCACGCGCCAACCGGCTCCGTGACGCCGACGGCGACCGACCGCTCTCCGACGCCGATCGCGACCACATTCGCGCCGCAGTGGATGCGCTTGCCCAGCAGGGCCTCCGGACCTTGATGATGGCTGGTACCACACTCGACACACTGCCCGACGATCCACATGAGTTATTCGCGGCAGTGGACGATCTCGTGGTCTATGCGGTCGTCGGCATTCTCGATCCGCCACGCCCCGAAGCACGGGAGGCGATCAAGGTCGCCCATGCCGCGGGGATCGGTGTCCACATGATCACCGGTGATCACCTCACGACCGCGTCGGCCATTGCCCATGACCTCGGCATCGAGGGTGAATCGATCGCCGGTTCCGGCCTCGACCAGATCGATGACGACGAACTGGTTTCTCGTGGGGAGGGATTCGGCGTGTTGGCGCGGGTGGCGCCGGAACACAAGATCCGCTACGTCGAGGCGCTGCAGAAGGCCGGTGATGTGGTCGCCATGACCGGCGACGGGGTCAACGACGCCCCGGCTCTCAAGCAGGCGGACATCGGCATCGCAATGGGCATCACCGGCACCGACGTCTCCAAGGGTGCAGCGAAGATGATCCTCACCGACGACAACTTCGCGACCATCGTTGCCGCGATTCGCGACGGCCGGGGTATCTACGCCAACATCATCAAGTTCGTGAAGTTCCAGCTCACCACCGCATGGGGTTTCGTGCTGATCTTCCTCACCGCCGGAGTATTCGGCATCGCCGGCGGCGCACCATTCACCGCGCTCCAGATCCTGTGGGTCAACATCATCATGGACGGGCCGCCGGCCCTGGCGCTGGGCGTCGATCCGACCGAACCCGATGTCATGCAACAGAAACCGCGGTCGCCGGCGGAAAAGCTTCTCAACCGCAACCGAATACTGCGCATCCTCACCCTCGGGATCGTCATGGCGATCGGCACCATCCTGGTTCTCGTGTTCGGCGACGACCTCTTCCCGGACGACGCCCAGGATCCGCTGTTCGTCACGACGCTTGCGTTCACGACCTTCGTCTTCTACCAGGTGTTCAACCTGCTCAACGTCCGGTCTGATCGCCGCTCCGTGTTCTCGTTGCAGACGTTCACCAACGGCACCATCTGGATCGCCATAGCCGGAGTGATCGTGCTGCACGTCGCGGTGGTGAATGTCGGCTTCCTGCAGGACCTTTTCGACACGACGACGATGACGGCGACCGAATGGCTGTTCGCGGTGTCGGTGGCGACATCCGTGTTGTGGGTGGAAGAGATCCGGAAGGCCGTGGTGCGCATCGCGTTTCCGGTGAAGGCGGAATCGCCGACGATCAGCGCAACGGATCGCCCCAGCTGATCTGATCGCGGATGGTGTTCTTCAACAGCTTCCCGCCGGCGTTGCGCGGCAACGGTTCCGACGAGGTCACGACGAACTGCGGGATCTTGAAGTCGGCGAGCACTGCCCGGCAATGCTCGAGAACGGCGTCGACATCGAGGTCATCGCCGTCGGAAACCAGTATGGCCCCGACCTTTTCTCCCATCACGTCGTCGGGCACCGGGACCACCGCGGCGTCGACCACACCGGGCGCGGAGAGCAACACCGCCTCCACCTCGATGCTGGAGATGTTCTCGCCGCCGCGATTGATGATGTCCTTGATGCGGTCCACGATGTGTACGCGGCCGGCGCCGTCAGCCCGGACGACATCCCCGGTGTGGAGCCATCCGTCGACGATGGTGGTGGCGTTGGCGTCCGGCCGGTCCCAGTATCCGGTGGTGATGTTTCCGCCACGCACCACGAGTTCTCCGATCGTCGGGTCGTCGGAGATCGGGACGACGCCGATGTCCACCGACGGCACCGCGTAGCCGACCGAGTCGGCATGGTCGACCGCATCCGCGTCGGGGAGAACCGTGATGAGAGAGGCGGATTCGGTCATGCCGTAGCCGTTCATCACCGTCGCCTGAACGAATGCTTCCTTGATTTGGAGTACCAGCGACGGAGCGATGGGCGCGCCCCCGTAACCGACGGACCGCACGCCCGACACGTCGGCGTCGGCAAAGGCGGGATTTCGCAGCAGTAGTGAGTACACGGCGGGAACGGTCACCATGAATCCGATGCGTTCGGCGACAAGGACTTCCGGTAGCGAAGCGACATCGAGCACCGGCATGATCACCGATGTTCCACCTACGTACGCGGCCACCAGGAACTGCGAGTTGCATCCGGTCACATGGAACAGCGGCACCGAGATCAGTGTCCGCATCGCGGTTCCAGCGTCCCGCGGTATGCCGAGGCATCGAATCATGTTCTCGGCGTTGGTGACAAACGCCTCGTGTGTCGTCGGAACGCCCTTGGGCCGTCCGGTGGTGCCCGACGTGTAGAAGAACGCTGCCACGTCACTCGCCTGAATCCCGGTGATCACATACGGATCACCGTCGGGCAGCGGGGTGCCGGGGGCGAGATCGACAGTGACCCCCGCGTCGTCGAGGACGAAGGCCACCTCGGGTTCGGCCATGCGCGTGTTGACCGCCACCACCACGCCGCCCGCGAGCAGGATGCCCCAGAACGCAAGGGCCCAGTCGACGCCGGCGGCGTATCGGATGGCGACGCGATCACCGTGACGCACGCCGTCGGCGCGCAGCCCGCCGGCCACGCGCGTTGCCGCAGCCCACAGTTCGTCGTACGTGAGCCGTCGCCCACCGAGTTCGACCACCGCCTCGTCACCCGACTGGGTGTCGACCCGCCGCCGCAGCACATCGATGAGGGACTCCGGGATGTCTGCGTAATGCGGAACTCCGGCGTCGTCCCGGATGATGCCGTCCTGGCCGAACGGATTGTGGGCACGACTGATCTCGATGACGGCGGTGTCGGTCATCATTCGTTTCTACCCCGGCCGGCCGGTGACCGTGGCATCTTGACGATGTACCGCGACGGAAGGCGACGACGATGCCGTCACGCAGCTGGTGGGGCTGGGGCACCGACGAGAGTGCACTCACGTCCACCGAAGTCGAGTCCCTCGTGCGCAGGGTGGCGGAGTTGATGCCCGACCACGATTTCACCGATCACCCACCGCCCGATCCACACGGACTCGCGGTGCCCGCACCCCGGGTGTCACCGCCGGCGACGCTGGCCACCGTGTTCTCCGACGACGTCATCGATCGACTCTCACACGCCCGCGGCAAGGCATTTCGCGACGTGGTCCGCAATCTGCACGGCGACGTGTCCCATGTGCCCGACCTCGTCGCGAGGCCGACCACCGAACACGACATCGTCGACATCCTCGAGTTCTGCGCCGAGACGGGCATCGCCTGTATCCCGTACGGGGGCGGGAGTTCCGTGGTGGGCGGTGTCGAACCGCGCTTCGACGAGCCGGCCATCACCCTCGACCTCGAACGCCTCGATCGGGTTGTGGAGATCGACCGGGTCAGCCGCGCTGCCCGCATTCAGGCGGGCGCGCTCGGCCCGCACCTCGAGAACCAGCTGCGGCCGGCCGGGCTGACCCTGCGGCACTTCCCGCAATCCTTCGAGTTCTCCACCCTCGGCGGCTGGCTCGCCACCCGGGCGGGCGGACACTTCGCCACGTTGTACACCCATATCGACGACCTCACCGAGTCCATCCGCGTGGTGACCCCGGCGGGGATCAGCGAGTCCCGGCGCCTCCCCGGCAGCGGTGCCGGCCCGTCGCCCGATCGCCTGTTCCTCGGGTCCGAGGGCACGCTGGGAGTCATCACCGAGGCGTGGATGCGGCTGCAGGAACGGCCACGATTCGGGACGACGGTGTCGATCGGATTCGACTCGTACCCGCACGCGGTGACCGCCACGCGGGCCATCGCACAGGCCGGCCTCTACCCGTCCAATTGCCGTCTGCTCGATCCGGCCGAAGCCTTCATCAACGCGGCCGCCGACTCCCCCGGTGGCATGCTCATCGTGGCGTTCGAATCGGCCGATCATCCGGTCGACGCATGGATCGAGCGGGCAGTGGAGATCGCCCTCGAAAACCACGGTCGCGTGCTGTCGCGGCGGGGCAGGGATGAGCAGACTGCCGATTCCTCGGCTGCCTGGCGATCGGCGTTTCTCCGCATGCCCTATCAACGTGACGCCCTGGCGCGACGCAGCATGATCGTCGAGACCTTCGAAACCGCCTGCACGTGGAGCGGTTTCGACCCGCTCCATGCCGCGGTCACGTCAGCCGCCAATGAGGCCGTGCAACAGATCTGCGGGGCCGGCGTCGTCACGTGCCGGTTCACGCACGTCTATCCCGACGGGCCTGCCCCGTACTACAGCATCTATGCGCCAGGTCGCTGGGGCTCCACGGTCGCGCAGTGGGACGAGATCAAATCCGCTGTGTCCGAGGAGATCTCCGCCAACGGCGGAACCATCACCCATCATCATGCCGTCGGACGGGACCATCGCCCGTGGTACGACACACAACGCCCAGACCCGTTCGCCGCGGCATTGCGTGCAGCCAAGGGTGCGCTTGACCCCGCCGGAATCCTCAATCCCGGCGTCTTGATGGGACAGACCTGACAACGGTTGGTCGAGGCGATCGGCGAGCGACGAAGTGCCATTCTGGTCCGAATCAACCCTTGCCGGGCGCTCTCATCTCCGGTAGACTTTCGAACATCAGTTCGAGTGACTTACTTGGGGAGGGGCTCGATGACCAGCGACACCGCAACCAGCGACAGCGATATTGTCGGGCTCTACCGGGAGCTCGACGACCTGCTCGATCGGATCGCCGCCGTCGATGCCACCCCGGCCTCCGCCGACGACATCGTGGCAGTCGCCGAAACCCATGAACGCTCCGCGCGGCGGATGAGTTTCTACGGGTTGCAGCGGGTGCTGGAGTGTTCGGACCGCAACATCGTCGCCGAGGAAGGCTACCGGTCCCTCAGCGATTTCATGGTGGACCGGTTGCGGATCACCGACCCCGGCCGACGCCGCAAGCAGATGGCGGCACTGCTGGCCCTGCACTCGCTGAGCGGGGAGAAGCTCGACCCACCATGCCCGACCCTGGCCGAGGCCTACGCCGAGGGCGCGATCGGTGTCGATCACGCGGTCACGGTGATCACCGTGCTCGACAAACTCCCCACCACCATTGATGCCGAGCAACGAGCCGCGGCCGAAGAGTTGATGGCCGACTACGCCCGCGTACACACGCCGAAAGAGTTGACCACCCTCGGTGCCCGCCTGCTGGCCCACCTCGACCCCGACGGCGCCCTGACCGACGATAACGATCGGGCCCGCCGACGCAGCCTGCACCTGTCCAAGCAGGACGCACAGTTGATGAGCACCCTGGAAGGGCAGTTGGATCCGGTCACCCGCGCCCTGTTGGATGTGGTGCTCGACGCGTGGGCCGCGCCGGGGATGAACCACCCCGACGACGACGCATCACCCAAGGGCAGCAAGGACGACGCCGATCCCGAGGCCCTCAAGCAGGCGGCCGAGCGGGACCTCCGCACTCCCGGGCAACGTAACCACGACGCCCTGCACGCCCTGCTGCAGGCGGTCGCCGACGGCGGGCTGTTGGGCAAGAGTCACCGCGGGCTGCCGCCACATCTGATCATCACCATCAGCGAAACCGAACTGCGCGAACGCGCCGGGGTGGGCACCACCGCGGGTGGGGCTCTCCTGCCGATCGCCGATGTGATCGAGTTGGCGGCCGAAGCCCACCAGCATTTGGCGGTGTTTGCCGACCACACTGCCCAACCGTTGTATCTGGGGCGGGCCAATCGGTTCGCCAGTCAGGCCCAGCGGATGATGCTGCTGGCCCGCGACGGCGCCACCTGTACCTGCCCGGGTTGTAGTCAGCCGTTCACCCACACCGAAGCCCACCACGCCGAACAAGACTGGGCCGACGGCGGGCTCACCGACATCCAGGATCTGGCCGCGGCCTGCCCGACCCACAACCGGATGGTCGGCGACAAACCCGGCCAGTGGTCGACCCACATCATCACCGACGGACCCGATGCCGGACGGCCCGCCTGGACGCGTAACACCAAACGCGGGAAAGGTAAAGGTCGTCCGCGGGTCCGGGTGGATCGCACCAGGGAGGTGGCCGAAGCGTTCGCCCGCCACCGCCGCCACCCAGACCGGCGCAGATCACCCCAGAATCGTTCCGGCACAAGTGAACCCAAAACCCCGACCGGACCGCCCGGACACCCCGAGGAACGCCGACGCGTCCCCCGCCTCATCGCCTCCGGGTGGGCCGTCAACAGAATCGATCTCGCGTAGCACCTCGCCACCAACCCGGTGGCGAGGCACTCGCGCATGCGGCGCCGACCGTCGCACAATGGCCCCATGCGAATCATGCCTCACACCGCACCAGCCCGAGCGCTCCTCGCACTGGTCGTGGGCAGCATCGTCGGGGCGATCGTCGGCAGCGTAGCCACCGACACAGGACTCGGGGTGCTCTCCGGCATCGTCGTCACCGGAGGGACGTTCCTCGCCTTGGGCTGGACCGGCCTGTGGCCGATGGACAGTGACGAGACCCGCGAACGAGCGCGGCGAGAAGGCTACGAGCCGCGCACCGACGAACTGATCGTGGTGATCGCCGCCCTTGCCGCTCTCGGCGGCATCGTCGCGCTGCTCATCGAGGGCGGCTCGCGGGCCGGATGGCTACCGGCGGCGCTCGCTCTCGCGGGGGTGTTCGCCGCTTGGGGCAGTCTGCACCTGATGTACGCGGTGCGTTACGCCTACCACTTCTTCGACGACGCAGAACCTGGCGGCATCGACTTCAATTCGTCTGATCCACCGACGTTTCGCGACTTCTTCTACTTCAGTTACAACCTCGGCATGACCTACCAGGTATCGGATACCAGTGTCTCCGACCCCGAGATCCGCGCGGTCGCGTTGCGACACTGTCTGCTCTCGTATCTCTTCGGCGCGGTCATCCTGGCGACGACCATCAACCTGGTCGCCGGCATTGTCACCGGTTGATCGCGGCTACGCTGGATGATCATGACGCCGACCACCTTGGACTTCAGCTCGGACAATCACGCCGGAATCCACGCCGAGGTGCTTTCTGCGATCACCGCGGCCAACGCCGGGTATCAACCGGCGTACGGCGGAGACAGCACCACCGAACGCCTCCGCGAGGTGGTCGTACAGCACTTCGGCGACGAGGCCCAGGCGTTCCCGGTGTTCAACGGGACGGGTGCCAATGTGGTTGCGCTGCAATCCATGCTTCCGCGGTGGGGTGCCGTCATCACATCCGCGGTCGCGCACATCAACACCGACGAGGGCGGTGCACCGGAAAAGGTCGCCGGCATCAAGATGCTTGGTGTACACACACCGGACGGGAAGCTGACGCCGGAACTCATCGACCGTGAGGCGTGGGGTTGGGGCGACGAGCACCGATCACAGCCGGCGGTCGTATCCATCACGCAGACCACCGAATTCGGGACCGTCTACACGCCGGAGGAGTTGGCCGCGGTCTGCGAGCACGCGCATGCGCTGGACATGACGGTGCACATGGACGGCTCGAGGATCGCCAATGCCGCTGCGGCGCTTGATCTACCACTGCAGACCTGCACCCGCGACGTCGGCGTCGACATCCTCAGCTTCGGCGGCACCAAGAACGGCGCATTGGCCGCCGAGGCCGTGATCGTGCTCAATCCCGATGCGGCACAGGGGCTGTCCTACCTCCGCAAGTTCGACATGCAGTTGTCGTCGAAGATGCGCTTCATCTCCGCACAGCTGCTGGCGCTGCTCGAGGGCGACCTGTACCGACGAAATGCGGCCCACGCCAATGCCATGGCGCAGCGCCTCCGATCCGGCATCGAGGCCGGGCTGACATTCGGCGCGATGAAGGGTATCGATTTCGCCCAGCCGACCGATGCCAACGCCGTCTTCGCCGAACTCCCGGACGGAGTCGCCGACCGGTTACGCAAGCATGCCGCCTTCCACAGCTGGCCGGGCAGCCCGAATCTGGTGCGGTGGATGTGCAGCTTCGCCACCACCCCGGACGAAGTCGATGCGTTCCTGGAGGCGATCGCCGCGGTGACGGCCTCTGCATGAGGCGCGAAGGGTCCGAGCACGGTCCCCTCCGCCGCCGGCACGGTTCAGCTCACTCCCCCGTCGCCGCCGCGCGTTCCGGGTCCGACGACCACTGCGACCACGAGCCGGGAAACAGTGTGGCACCACCGAATCCGGCTATTTCCAGTGCCGCGATCTGGTGAGCAGCGTTCACCCCGGACCCGCAGTACGTGATCACCGCCTCGCCCTCGCGGACACCAAGGGTCGAAAATCTTTCGCGAAGAATATCTTTCGGGAGAAACCGCTGATCATCGCCCAGGTTCGCGGCCGTCGGCGCGCTGACCGCACCCGGGATGTGCCCGGCGCGCGGATCGACGGGCTCGACCTCCCCGCGGAACCGTTCCGGCGCGCGCGCATCCAACACGAGCGTGCCGGTCGCCGCGACCTCGTCGATCTCGGCGACCGGCAGTGCGCCGGGACGAAGCGTGACGGATCCGGTACGTGGCGTGGTGTCGCCGCGCGACAGCCGGAATCCCGCGGACTGCCAGGCGCCGAGCCCACCGTCGAGCAACGTCACGTCGACCAGACCCGCCCACCGCAGCAACCACCACGCGCGGGCCGAGGCGAGGTTGCCGATGTCGTCGTAGACGACGACGCGCGACGTGTCGTCGATACCCCACCGGCTCGCCGATGCCTGCAGCAGGGCGGCGTCGGGAAGCGGATGGCGTCCCCGCTCGGCCGACGGCGCGGCGGCGAGTTCGGTGTCGAGGTCGACATAGACGGCACCGGGAATGTGCCCCTCGCGGTACCGCTCGTGACCACGGTTGTCGCCGAGCCTCCAGCGCACGTCGAGCACAACCGGCGGATGATCGGAGAGTAACGCCTCGGCCAACTCGTCGACCGTGATCAGCACCTTGGGCATGGCTGCCACCCTACCGAGGCGGCATTCCCGCCGGAACCGCTGCTCAGAGCACCGCGCTGTGGGACCGTTGACACATGGCGGGTACCGAGTTCGATGTGAACAAGCTATTCCCGGGCAAGTTCTTCATCAGCACGACTCTCGATGTCCTCGAGTCGAAGAAGAAGATGACCGGCCACCTGCGGCGCCGGTACATCCAGCGGGCGGCGATGGCCGGCGTCATCATCGCGTTGTTCTACGTCATCAACTACACGATCGTGGCCGCCTTCGACGGCATGGGCATCACCCCGGAACAGTGGCACCCCGTCGGCAAACTGATCGGCGCCGCCGCGTTCGGCTGGGCGCTGGTGTTCATCTACTACTCGAAGTCCGAACTGCTGACGTCGACGATGATGATCGTGTCGATCGGCGCCTACTACCGCCGCGTCACACCCATGCTGGTGATCCGCATCCTCGGATTCTGCTATCTCGGCAACTTCCTCGGCGGGCTGTTCATCGCGCTCTTGCTGAAGGGCAGCACCATCATCAACGAGAGCGTGCTCAGGGCGATGGAGCACTCGGTGGATGTCAAACTGGGCTACCTGAGCCACGGTTTCTCGGGCTGGCTCGATCTCCTTGTCCGCGCGATCCTCTGTAATTTCATGATCAACCTGGCAATGCTGTTGGTGTACAACGGTTATCTGCAAGAGGACATGGCGAAGGTGTTCTCGATGATCACCGCGGTGTTCGTGTTCGCCTACCTCGATTTCGAGCATTCGGTCGCCAACACGGTGCTCTTCCTGGTCGTCGGCTTCCAGCACGGGATCGACGTGCCTCTCGCTCTCGGCAATCTGGGAATCGTGTTGCTGGGCAATGCCATCGGCGGTGGCATACTCATCGGGTTCTACTACGCGTGGGTCAACGACGAGCGCGACCGGCATCTGCCGCGACTGCGGCATCGCCACACTGACGACTAGCAACCGCCGCCGTTACCACTCCGTGATCGCCGTTGCGGTTGCATTGCTGCATGCCCGTCGCGCCTGCCGCACAGCGTGATTCGGTCCTACCGTCGCAGTATGCGAGCTTTGGTCACCGGCGCAACCGGTTATGTCGGATCCCGATTGGTGTGTGCTCTTCTGGCGGCCGGTCACGAACTGGTGGTCACCAGCCACAATCCGGTGTCGGTGCAACGCTTCCCGTGGTCGGACACCGTGACCACGGCCGAGATGGATGTCGACGACGCCGCCTCCGTCTCCGATGCGGTACACGGCGCGGGACCGGTCGACGTGCTGTACTACCTCGTCCACGGCATCGGCCGTTCCGACTTCGACGAGGCCGATGCCCGGGCAGCACAGGCTGTCGCGCGGGCCGCGGATTCTGCCGGCGTCAAGCGGATCGTCTACCTCGGAGGGTTCGTCCCCGAAGGCGACCGGCAGGGGCTCTCGGCGCATCTACGGTCCCGGGCCGCAGTGGGCGACGCCCTCGACATCGAGGGAGGTCCGGAGTTGGTCTGGCTGCGAGCCGCAGCGATCCTGGGCGCCGGGTCGACGTCGTTCGAGATCATCCGCTATGTCGCCGACCGGCTCGCGGTCATCCCGGAACCCGACTGGGCGGATAACCCCATGGACCCGATCTCGGTGCGCGACGTCGTGCACTATCTGGTCGCGGTGGCCGATCAGGCCGTGCCCGCCGGTTCCTACGACATCGCCGGCCCCGACGAAGGTGCCCGGTATCGGACCGTCCTGTCGGAGTACCTGCACGCCGTGCGTCAGCCCCGCCTGCGGATACGGATTCCCCACGTCAGTGCGCGGATCGCCGGTCGTGTCGCCGGTCTGCTCGTGCCGGTTCCGACGTCGCTGACCGCTGACCTCGTCACGTCACTGGATCACCCGATGCATGCATCGGAGCACGCGATCCGGGATCTGGTGCCCGACCCGCCCGGCGGACTGACCTCGATGCGTGAGGCGGTTCACCGCGCGGTGCACACTCCCGCACCGCGCGCGGTCGACGCGCTCGGCGACCTTCACCACCTCGCCGACACCGACCCGGAATGGGCGGGCGGGGACCTCATGCGACTACGTCGGAGGGCCGGCACCGTGGTCGAGGTGGCAACACGACCCATGCGAAGCGTGGTATCGATGCTGACGGGATGATCACCGCACCGCAGATCTTGCACGACGTCACCGCCCAGGCGCCCGACACCACCGTCGACAGCCCGGGCGGTCTTCGCCGACGACGCATCGTCGTTGCCGTCTTCCTCGTCGTGGGCGCGGTCATCCTCGGGTTCTCGCTGTCGTCGGAGCCCGGCGACGCGTCGTTTTATCCGCTGACCGTCGCGCTGGGTGTGACGTGGATTGTCGGCGGATTCCTGTCCGGGCCGATCCGGCTCGGCCACTTCGGTTTCGGGTCCGAACGCAGCACGGGTGGAGCGACGGCGCTCGGTCTCGTCTTCGGGCTGGCGGTCGGTGCCGCCTTCGTCGTCGGGGCGCTGATCACCCGCGAGATCCCCGTATTGAGCGATCTCGTCACGGATGTCTTGGCGCTGCGCGGCCAGGACAGTCTGCTGGCCGTCACGCTGATCACCCTCGGTAACGGGCTGGCCGAAGAGATCTTCTTCCGCGGAGCCGTGTACTCGGCGGTGCAACGCCACTGGCCCATCGTCGTCTCCACGGCCCTGTACACCGCGGCGACGCTGGCCAGCGGCAACCCGATGCTGGGCTTCGCCGCGGTCATCCTCGGCGCAGTGTGCGCGGTGTTGCGCCGCTGCACCGACGGTGTCCTCGCGCCCATCTGCACGCACGTCGTGTGGGGTGCGATCGTGCTGTTTGCACTCCCGCCGATCTTCGGCTGACTACAGGCTCTCCCCGGGCTCCAGCTCGACGGCGTCGACATCACGCTCGGCCGCGAGCCGCACGAACTCTCCGCCGGGCGCATCGAACAACTCGCGGCGGACGGTATCCATCCCCAGCGGCCATAGGGTCCCGAAGTGGATCGGCACCGCACGCCGCGCCTGGATGCGCTCGGCTGCCACCGCCGCCCGCGTCGGGTCCATGTGGCCGACGCCCAGCGTCGGACCCCAGCCGCCGACCGGTAGCAGCGCCAGATCGGGCTGGTGCACCCAGTCGTCGAGATCGGCATACAGGTCGGTGTCCCCGGCGAAGTACGTGGTCGCATCTCCTGTCACCACGTATCCGAGCGCGGCGGTCTCCTCCGGTCCCCGCCGCCATCGTCGCCCGTCATGGTCGGCGGGCACCGCGCGGATGGCCACGTCGGCGATCGGCACCTCGTCTCCCGCGCGGACCTCGATCAGCCGCGCACCCATGCGTCGCAATGCCGGGAAGACGTCGGGTGCACGACGTGGCACCACGATGGGGAAGTCGCCGCGGAGTCGCCGCAACGACGGTAGGTGGGTGTGGTCGGCGTGCAGATGGGACAAGATGACGACGTCCGGTGTGAACACCTCCGGATCGGTCGGGACTCCGCCGCGTCGCCGTCGCAGGTGAGCGACCCGCGCGGTCAGGATCGGGTCGGTCAGCACCGTTGTCCCGCGATCGGTGAGGGCGACGCTGGCGTGGCCCAGCCAGCGGACGCGGGGCCGCGTCGACTGTTGATCCGGCGGGTCATCGGCCATACGCACTACGATCCCAGACGAACGAGAGGATGCCATGCGGACCACAGCACGAGTGCTCGGCGTCGGAGTCGAGATCGTGGTTCTGTGGCTGCTGACCGCGTTGGCGCTCCTGGTTCTCGACGCCGTTCTCGACGGCGTCGATCTGAAGCCGGTCACGATCGACGGTCATCGCACCACGGTGCCCGCGGCACTGGCGCTGGCGTTGGTCTTCGGACTGCTCAACGTGGTCCTGTGGCCGCTCGTGGTGCGGGCGATGTCGTGGGTGGGTCCCGTCGTCCTGTTCCTCGGCGTGTTCGTGGCCAGCGGTCTGTTGCTGTTGCTGTCGCTCGAGATCGTTTCGGTCGCGTCCGTCACCCGGACCTTCGACGTGTTCGTCATGGCGTTGATCTTGTCGTTCGTCTTCTCCTTCGCGGGCGGCGTGATCGCGTCAAGGTCCGACACGTCGTACCGGCTGATGCAGGTTCGCCGGCAACGGTTGCGTCTGCGACGCTCGGGTGACGTACCCCCGACACCCGGGCTGCTGTGTATCCAGATCGACGGTCTGGGACACGGCGTGTTGCGGCGGGCGATCGCCGACGGAGTGACCCCGACGATGGCGAAGCTGGTGCGCGAGACCCATCAGCTGCGGCCCTGGCACACCGACTGGAGCAGCCAGACCGGCGCGTCCCAACTCGGCATCCTGCACGGCTCCAACCACAACGTCCCCGCGTTCCGTTGGTACGACAAGGAATCCGGCACGATCGCGGTGTTCAGCAATCCGCGCAGCAACGAGGAACGCGAGATCGAGCGCGCCGACATCCCCGGGTTGCTGTCGGTCGACGGCTCCAGCCGCAACAATCTGTTCACCGGAGGCGCCGACGACAACGTGCTCGTGGTCAGCCGCATGCGCGGCGCCCGGCTGGGCGGGGGCGCCGGGTACGCGTCGTACTTCGTCGACCTGTCCAACGCGCTGCGCACCGTCGCGCGGATGATCGCGGAGATCCAGCGCGAGATCCGGCAGTCGCTGCGGCAACGTCGGCTCGATGTCCGGCCCCGGGTACGGCGCGGGGGGATCTACCCGTTCGTCCGCGCGTTCACCACGGTGGTCGCCACCGATGTCGCGGTCTCGGCGGTGGTGCGTGATCTGATCGCCGGCCGCACCATCATCTACGTCGACCTCATCGGCTACGACGAGGTGTCCCATCATTCGGGGATCTCCCGGCCGGAAACGCTTGCGGTACTGACGAAGATCGACGAGATCATCCGGCTACTGCTCGCCGTTGTGAACCAGGCCGACCGCGACTACCACGTCGTACTGCTCTCCGATCACGGCCAGAGCCAGGGCGCCACCTTCGCCCAACGGTTCGGCGAGACCCTCCCGCAGCTCGTCCATCGGTTGTGCGGCAGCCCGATTCGGCCCGCAGATGAGCAATCGGCGAAGCCGACCTACGCCGAGGGGCAGCTGTACGCAACCGCGAGTATCGGCTCCCGCGACGCCGGCGATGAGGCGGTCACCGATCACCTGCCCGTGGTCCTCGGGTCCGGAAACCTCGGGCTCATCAGCTTTCCCACAATTCCCGGACGAGCCGACAGCGCGGAGATCGAGACCGCCTATCCGGGCCTGCTCGACGCGTTACGCGCCCACCCCGGAATCGGTTTCATCCTGGTGACACGTCCAGAGGGCGGATCGGTGGTACTCGGGGCGGGCGGCAGCGTCGATGTCGTGACCGGCGCGGTCACCGGAACGAATCCGCTGGACGGCTTCGGCGACGACGCGCTCGAAAAGATTCGTCGCACAGACTCTTTCGACAACGTCGCGGACATCATGGTCGGCGGCGCTTACTGGCCCGAGACCGACGAGGTGGCCGCGTTCGAGGAGCAGGTCGGCTCCCACGGCGGCATGGGCGGCCCGCAGAGCACGCCGTTCCTGCTGTACCCCACGGTGCTCCCCGAGCCGCCAGATCCGTTGCGGGGTGCGGAGAACGTGCATCGGGTGTTGGCGGAGTGGCGGGACCTGGGGCGCTGATACCCGCCGACCGTCGAGCCCGTCGAAACGTTTGCGCCCGTGGATAACCTCGAGCCAATGCCACGGAACGCCGATACAATCGGCACATGACCGCCTCCGCCGGGCTACTCTCCCTTGCAGACTGGCGCGCCCTGCCCGAGGACAAGTCCGCTCACATCGAACTCCAAGAGGGTGTGCTCATAGTGTCGCCTCGGGCCAACAAGACGCATGCTCAGATCGTTGCGAGGCCGACAACACCGAAAGCCCCGATGCGGCACCGTTTCTCGACCGAGTACGCAATCCGGCCAACGACTACATCAGCGTGAACCTGCCCGCCAAACACACCGACACCATGAAGCTGGCCTGCCGCGTCTGATCTCGATGCGTTCGTCGCAAGCTCCTCACTTACTCGATCAACGGGGATGCGTTCGTCGCAAGCTCCTCACTTACTCGATCAACGGGGATGCGTTCGTCGCAAGCTCCCGCTCTCCACACTCCTCCGCTGGTCGAGTGAGGCCCGAGCGAAGCGAGGCGCCGCATCGAGATCCCCTGTTGCCCGGACTCAAGGGATCGACGGAGGCATGCAAGGCCTATCCGCTGGTCGAGTAAGCCCGGCGACGAAGGAGCCGAGCGCATCGAGACCTCGTCAGTCGGGCGCCGAGCCCGCAGCCATCTCCACGATGCGGTCGAACCGTGCACCACCCATCTCCTTGGCCAGCGCCTCGGCCGCGCGGAGCGGTCGCACCATCACCATGAGTTCGGCGACCTTGCCCTCGTCGTCGAAGAGCAGGAAGTCGGCGCCGGTCACGGCGAGTCCGTCGACCGTCGCCTCGAACACGAGCACCTGATTCGCATCGCCGGACCCACCGATCTCCCGGATGTAGTGAAAGCCCTCGAACACCTCGACGACGTTGCGCAGGATCGCCGACGTGATGGCCTTGCCCTCATAGGGTTTGAACGCCACCGGACTGCGGAAGATCACGTCGTCGGCAAGCAGCGCGTCGACCGCGTCCAGGTCGTGTGTCTCAACGGCTTCACGGAAGGTCGGCATCGTCGGATTCCTCTCGTCGTCGGGTCGGATCACTGTTCAGTATTGCGCGACCTGTCCCTCGCGCGGAGCGCGGTACATGGTCCACAGCAATCGGGGCATCGATCGCAGCGGAAGCGGCCGCGGCCAGTCCGGGTGCGGAGCAGCGCCTCGGTGCCCACCTACCGTCGGCGTCGACTCCAGGGCAGTGACCTCCACCCTCAGGTGATCACATCCCGACGACGCAGGTGCGTGATCGCCTAACCGCGCACGGAGGGGACATTCGAACCAATAGTTGTCGCGTGACCGCTGTGCGTGCGCGGTTGTGCGTGAGGACCGTCACTTCCTGTCGCACAGCCCCATTCGGTGGTCTAGGGTCTGAGCTGTCACCGCGGTCAGATGCGGTGACGGACAGAAATCACACAACATGTCGGGGGGCGTCATGGGTTCAATCGAAACGATCATCGGGCTGTACCAGATCTACCAACTGCTGGCCACGCTGGGTATTCTCTGAGGCCTCGCCGGCGAGAACCACATCCGCCGGGTCGAGAAAGCCCGGCGACTAGGAAGTCGTGCGCATCGAGGCCGAGATCGCCTGTCTAACAACAGAAGTGGTCTCGATGCGGCGCCTCGCTGCGCTCGGAGCCTGATCCGAAGAGTCGCCGCACCCCGCTGATCGAGTAAGGCCCCGAGCTTGCGAGGGTCCGCATCGAGATCGATCAGCGAAAAGGGCTGCGACTCTTCCCAGCCCACGCTGCCTGCGGCTGCCCAGACCAATCACTCGATCAGCCACGCTGCCTGCGGCGGCCCAGATTACTTACTCGATCAGCGGTTTGGTTGCGCCGGTCCGCAGCACCCGCTCCACGAATTCGATCGGCACCGCATCGAAGTCGGCGGTCACATGGCCATCACCGAGGTCGACGCGGATGTCCTCGACGAGTTGACGGAATCCGTCACCGCCGTCGAGTGGGTGCCGGGCCATGCCGGTGGCCGCGCATTGCGCCAGAACAATTGCGGCACAACGTTTTGCCTCGGACATACGGCCCGCCGCCGCAAGACAGGTGGCCAACAGCCGCTGGGCGCGCAACAGCGCGCGGGGGCGCTTGTTGTCCGCGAGCCGATCGACCCACTCCTGCGCCCAGCGACACGCGATATGCAGGGCCGCGCCGTCCGAGTCGGAATCGGTGAGCAGCAGACGGATCGCGACTTCCTCGGTCAGTTGTGCAACTCGCACCGCGCTCGCCTTGGGCGCCATCACGCGATGGTCGAACGGAACCCGAGCGCGTAGACCGCGCCGTGACGGCAGTCCGAGCACGGCCTGTTCGGCCTCGATATGCGCGCGCAACCGCCGTGACCCCAATTCTTCGGCCGTGTCCGCACCCTCGTCGAGGATGGTCGCGGCCGCATCGCGGTCGCCGCGGACGACGGCCAGCCGCGCGCCGATCAGGAAGCGCGCCTTGATCATCTCGGTCAGCCCCTCGTTCGCGCCGAGCCGGAAACCCTGGTCGAGGAGGGTGCTGGATTCGTTGATGCGGCCGCGTTCGTACAGCAACTCGGCCAGCAGGATACTGGCGAGTCGAGCGACCTGGGTTTGGCCGGACCTGGTGCGACCGGATACCTGCACTGCGGTGCGGAAGCAGTGTTCGGCACGATCGAGATCGAGCTGTTCGAACCAGGCGACACCGTCGAGTGCATACCCGTACATGCCGCCGTACGGTCCGGTGTTCTGGTGATGGTAGGGCGTCGCCCACGCCTGCCAGCGGTGTGCGGCGGCGAAGTCGAAGCGCGCGGTGGCGGTGGCCGTCGCCGCGTTGGCGGCCGCGGATACGACGAAGGGCGCCAACGATTCCGGGTGATCCAAGCAGTCTGTGATGAGGTCGTCGACGCCGTCGAACCGGTCGGCGATCGCCCGGGTACAGGCCTCGGCGACATGCACTTCCGTGGTGATCGCGGCGACGTCGAGATCACCGCCCCGCCGCGCCACGAGCGCGGCGTCGACCCGATTCAGAGCCGCATGCGCGACGTCGGTGTGGTGCAGCAACATGTTGGCCCATCCGAGCCACAACTGTAGCCACGGACTTGACGCCACCGCCAGCGGCGGCAGTTTGTCGATGAGTCCGATGAGCACCGCCAATTGCGAATGCTCGATGAGTGAACGCCCGTGCTCCTCGACCAGTTCGACCGCGCGCGGTGCATCGTCGGCGTCGAGGGCGTGATGCACTGCCTCGGCGAGCAACTCATGCTCGGCAAACCACTGGGACGCGGTGCGGTGCAACGGGGTCACGCGTTCGGGATGGTCCCTCTCCATTCGGCGCCGCAGGAACTCGCCGAACAACGGGTGAAACGAGAACCAGTCACCGTCGTCATCGATCCGACGCAAGAACAGGTCTCGGGTCTCCACGTCCTCGAGGAGTGCTTGGCCGCGCGATTCTCCGCTGAGAGCGGTTGCCAGACTTGCACATATCCGATCGGGGATGGCGATGGCCAGTAAGAAGCTGCGCATCTCGGGTTCGAGAGCTCCCAGCACGTGTTCGGCGAGAAAGTCACCGATCGCGTGATGGCGACCGGAGATGTTGCTGATGAGTTCGGCGGGTTTGTCCGCCCCGCGCAACGACAGGCAGGCCAACTGCAGTGCCGCAGCCCAGCCGTCGGTGGAGTTCCACAGCTGCGTCACGTCGCTGCCCGCGAGCTCGAGGCCGGCGACGTCGACGAGGAAGGTGCGCGCCTCGTCGGCGTCAAAACACAACCCGGCAACATCGATCTCGACGAGTTCGTCACTCACCCGCATCCGGCTGATCGGCAGGCCGGACCGGGTCCGGCTGGTGATGATCATCTGCAGGTGATGGCACCCGTGTTCGAGCAGGAACTCCATCGCACCGATCGCCGCCGCGTCGCTGACCTGGTGCCAATCGTCGACGACCAGCGCCATCCGGTCCCCGCGGTCGTGGATGGCGTCGATCAGGGTGGTCAGCACGTACTGCTGGGCCTTCTCGCCATGTTCCTCGATCATCTCGGCGAGGTCACCGGTGACCTCCGGTTGCACACGACGGATTGCCTCGACCAGATGGGACAGGAACCAGGTGACCGTGTTGTCGTCCTCGTCGACGGTCAACCACGCGACCGTGACCCCGGTGCGCTGCAGTTCTTCAGCCCACTGAACCGCGACGGTCGTCTTGCCATATCCGACGGGTGCATGAATCAGGATGAGCCGCCGTTGTTCTCCGGCCCGCAGGATCTCCATCAATCGCACTCGTGGCACCTGCGCACGGGGCCGCAGCGGTGGCCGGAACTTTGTCGCGGGCGTCGGCGGCGCGGTGGTGTGATCGGCAGCCGAGCGTTTGGCCGACACGGTCACCAGAGGCGACGCCGTCGATTCCACCGGGATGGCCATGTCGTCGACGTCGACGCCGAGACTCCGCTCGATCTCGCGCAGCTCGTGGCCGTACTCCACAGCGGAGATCGCTCTGTCCTCGGGGTCGCGGGCCATCGCGTGTTCCACGGTCCGGCAGACCTCGTCGGGAACCCCGGCCTTGCGGAGGTCGGGGACGGGCTCGCTGGCGATCCGCAGGAACTGGGCCACCACCTGCTCGCCGTCGCGCCGCTCGAACGCGGCATGCCCGGTCAGGGCGCAGAAGAGGGTGGCGCCGAGGCCGTAGATGTCGGAGGCCACCGTCGGCTCCGCCCCGGCGAGTAGCTCGGGGGCGGTGAACGCCGGCGACCCGGTGACCATGTCGGTCTCGGTCTCGAACCCGCCGGAGATCCGGGCGATACCGAAGTCGGTCAGCTGCGGTTCTCCATATTCGGTGAGCAGGATGTTGCCCGGCTTGATGTCGCGGTGGAGGGTTCCGCCACGATGGGCGGTCTCGAGTGCACCGCACATCTTGATGCCCAACCGCAGCACGTCGCGCCAATCGAGCGGCCCCTGCCGCCGGATGCGGGCATCCAGAGATCCATGCGAGTGGAACGGCATGATGATGAACGGAAATGCGCCCGGCGTCGCCCCGACCTCGAGGATGTTGACGATGTTCGGGTGGCCGGACAGGCGGCCCATGGCCCGTTGTTCACGCATGAAGCGTTCGACGCTGGCCGGGTCGAAGTGATCGGTGAGGACCTTGACCGCCACCGTGCGGTCCAGCGCCGGCTGGGCGCACCGGTAGACCGAGCCGAATCCACCGCGACCGATCAGGAGCGGTTCCTCGAAACCCGAGGCGCGCAGCTCTGCGGCGATGTCGGGCGCGACATCTCGCTGCGTGGTCAGCGGATCGTGGTGGTCCATCACGCGGTCCTCTCGCGCACATGTGCGATGGTTCACATACCCTATCGCGCGGCAGCGAGGATTCGGGCATATCGTCCGATGGCCGGGACAGCGATCAGCCGGCCCGACGCGCCCGGAAGTCGTCGCGCTCGACCAGCCAGGACACCGCGACACCCGCGATCAGTCCCCAGAAGGCGGCGCCGATGTTGAGGAAGTCCAGATTCGAGATCGACACCAGAAATGTCACCAGCGCGCCCATCGTGAACCGAGCCTCGAACGCCGCGCGAAACGCGTTCTGCAGCGCCCCCAGCAATGCCAGTCCGCCGACAGTGGCGATGAACGCCGCCGGCATTGCGAGCATCAGATCGACGAAGGCGGGTGCGAGCAGCCCGACGACCACCGCGAGCGCCCCGAATGTCAGCGCGGCGGTGTACTGACGCTGCCGCTCCCCGCTCGCGACGAGCAGTGCGTTGGTCGGCCCGGCCAGACATGACGACACCGCACCGAAGGCCGCGGCGATCATCGACCACACGCCGCACGCGAGTGTCACCGCGTTGACCGGCGGGCGATGCCCTGCGACCTGCAGCACCGCGACACCCTGACCGTTCTGCACGACGATGACGGTGATGGCCAACGGGACGACCAGTTCGAGCAACGCCCGCGCGCTGAACTCCGGTGCCTGCAGCATCGGCGCGGCGAACCAGGTCGACGACCCCTGCTGGGGATCGAAGCTGCCGGTAGCCGCGACGGCGATCGCCCCGACGATGAACGCACCGATGATCGGCGGCATCCATCGGCGCAGCAGCGCATGGCTCTGCAGGGCGAAGAAGACCACGACGATGGGGATCGCGATCGCCGGGTCGCTGCCCACGGACTTCACGATGTCCACTCCGAAATGCAGGAACACCCCGGCAACCATCGCCATCACGATCGGCTGCGGGAGTGCGGCCATCACGTGCCCGACCTGACCGGTGACCCCGATCAGGGTGATGAGCACACCCGTCACGACGAACGCCCCGAGCACTTCCGGCCACGAGAGATGGCCGAGTGACGACCCGACGAGCACGGTGCCGGGAATGGTCCACGCGAACGCCAGCGGGACCCGATAGATCCAACTGGTGATCAGCGTGAGGATGCCGTTGAGCACGAACACCCCGAAGATCCACGACGACAGCTGCGCGGCGCTCAGGTGTCCGGCTGCGCCTGCGGCGAGGATGATCGCCACCGGGCCGGACGCGGAGAAGATCAGCCCGACGAGACCGTTGACGAGGTAGGTGCCGCCGAGGTCGCGAAACACCGATCTCGGACTCGGGAGCGGACCGGACGGGCGTTCGATGATGCCGCCGCGGGGGCTCGACGGACGGGTCATTGCCGGGGACTCAGGCATCTCCTCGAGCGCTCCTGCGTGCATCGGGAACAGATCAGCGGCAAAGTTGCCGAAATTCGATGGTAAGAGCGTGAGTGGCCGCAGGGAATGACCGGGTTACGGCGGATTGATCGCCAGTGCTTATCGATTGGCGATCTGCGCGACCTGCGCTGCCGCGGCAAGGACCCGGGCGGCGCGCTTTTCCACCAGCAGCGGGATGAACTCGCGCTCTGGCGAGCCGTCGAAATGACGGAAGGCGGTGTCGACGGTGCGCCGCACATCGGCGGCGTCGATACCGGGGAACTGAGCAATCAACCGACGCTTCACGTCGTCGATCTGCTGGCGCTCACTCCCGATATTCACGCTGGCAAATATTACGCGTTGACGTTTCAAACCACCGAATTCGGTGATCGGGTCGCGTCCTGCGCGTGAAGGTGACAGACATCACCTCGATCACAGGCCGTGCTGGTACCAGAACGCGCGGTAGGTGGTGAGGTTCCCCGACAGTTTGACGTCGTAGACGAGTCGGCCGTGGGCGTCGAACTGACTGATGTGACCGGTCGTTCCCCAACCGCCGAACACCGAACCGTCGGACTGCCGCTGCGCGTTGCCCATCGCCCACGCGGTCAGGCGCTGCGGGTGCTCCCAACGCGAGACGAGGTGCACCGTGCCCGTGCGCCAGTCGGGGCGGATGGTCAGGATCGACGACGGCCCACCGACACCGGGCAGCGCAGAGTGATTGTCGAACACGCGGATCGCGCCGCCCGGGGTGAACTCGGCGTCGTGCTGGTTGGCGAAAGTCGCCGATGCGTCGACTCGCAGGGTCGAACGGTTACCGCCGATGATCCAGCGGACCCGACCGGTGCCGCCGTCGATCAGATACAGCGCCGAGGTGTTGCGCGACGAGATCAGATAGTTGCCTTGGCCGTCGGGGAAGATGCTGTTGATGTGGAAGTAGTCGAGTCCTTCACCGGGGATCGGCAGCGGTGTGGTGTTGGCGCTGACGGGGACGTGTGCCAGTGCGCTCCAAGCGAAGTCGGCGTGTCCGGTGGCGATGTCGATGACGTAGAACCGTGAGTCGATCACCGGGACGCGTGCACCACCGACCTCTGCCGTCGTGGTGACATAACTGGTCACCGCGGCCCGCCCGTCGGGCAGTATGCGGAACTCGTGTAGATCGCCCGACGTTCCGGGTGGCGTCCGGAAGTTGTGCAGCACACGAAAGTTCCGGTCGGCGATGAAGTAGGTGCCGGAGCCGTGGCCCGGCAGGGAACTGCCTTGCCACCAGGTGTAGACCCGTTGTCCCCGGTAGGTCTGGATCTGGAAGTTCCCGGCATCCTGCCCTCGCGGGATCGGATGTCTCGCGATCAGCCGCCCGTTCCGGGCGCGGACCTCCAACTCACCCGGCGTACTGGGCGCGGTGTTGCCCAGACGTGGCACCGCGGGATTGTTCCGAAGATCCGACGGCGACAACAGGATCACACCGCCACTGCCCGGTCGGGCGTCGGTGAGCACCTGGTAGATCGACGCCGGTGTCGCATTCGCCTGCGTTGCCCCGACGATCGTCAGGATCAATGCTCCGAGTATCGCTGCGACTGCGTGAAGGGTTCGATTCGTGGCCACGAGCGGTCATCGTACGCCCGCGCAGCGGTGTACCCGCGACATCGATTCAGGCGGATCGCAATCGTGCGCGGTTCGTCCGGTGTGTCCGATTCACCAACGCGGGCTTGTGTTCTCGCCCGCGATCAGCCGCGCAACGACCCGGCCATCGGGTGCTTGCGGAAGAACTCCCAGATGATCGCGGTCGCGTTGATCGACGAGGCGATCGGCCCGGTGATCGGGGTCACGGCAAGAGTGGGGTCGCCACCAGGCCAGTTGTGCCCGCCGCCGCGAATCGTGTAGAGCTCCACCGACGCATCGACCGGGCACGCGTACGAGGTCTGCGAGACGTCGGACGTGATGCGGCGAGCGGTCGGCGCAAGAGCACATCCGTCGCGTTTCGCCCATGCGGCCGCCTGCGCCGGGATGCTCGCCGGGTTCGGCATATTCTGCGGATGGGCATCCTCGCGCAGTTGCTGCCCGATGGTGCGCAAGGACCCGTCGGTCGCGGGCAGAAGCCTCCCGCGAGGTCCGACTCCCCCAGAGTACGAAAGGATTTCGTCGCCCGTGCCATGGAAGGCGATGACCGGCACCGCCCGCGACGGGCTGCACCACGAAAAGTCTTGCAGCCCGGACACCGGAGCAATCGCCGCGAACCGATCGGCGAGCTGACACGCCACCGAGGATGCCGTGAAACCGCCCATCGACAGTCCGGTCATGAATACACGCCTTTTGTCGACGCAGAGCGTGTGCTCGACGTGTGTCAACAGATCGGACAGGAATCGGATGTCGACTCCGTTCTTGCCGCTGGCCCACTTCGGTGGCAGGACATGGGTTTCCGGCGTGATGACCGCAAATCCGTGTCGAGCACCGAACGCCGACATCCTGCTCCAGGCGCCCTGCATTGCTCCGGGCTGCAGATATCCGTGGACGTCGAACACCACCGGCATAGGCGTGCGTTTCGCGACGCGCGGGACTTCCTGTAGGTAGTCGCCCGATCGGCCTGCGGCGGAAAAGGGGTGCAGGGTGATCCCGTCAGGAACCGGATCCGCACGACAACCCGCGGACGGCACCGGCGCCACGGGATTCGGTCGAGGACCCGGCGCCGCGAGCGCGTCGGCGTTCGTGACCGTCCAACCCAGGATCGCCATGAGCACCACAAGGGTTCGCAGCGCGAACCTCCCGATGCGTCCCGTGCCTGAAATACCCTCCACCCCATGCCCCCACATGGAACGAACTGTAGCGCCGGGGACTGACATGCACAAGGATCAATTATCAACTTCCTCAACTATTGAGGTGAGTAAGTTGATGTGCAGGCGTTGTCAGACGGAGGAAGCCAGCGCCCCGGCCAGCACGGCGCGGCCGGCCGCGGTGATCCGTTCGAGGTCGGCGAGATCCTCGGGGCTGGGTGGGACGAGTGGCGCCCGGACCGGCCCGGCGTCGATTCCGTCCAGTGTCACACCGGCTTTCACCAGAGAGACCGCGTAGCCGGGCACCTTGTTGCGGAGTCGGACGAGCGGATGGAAGAAGTCCTGCAGCAGTTCTTCGGTGAGCTGGGTGTTGCCGGTCTCGAGCGAGTTGTAGTACGCCAACGCGAGTTCGGGGGCGAACGCGAACGTCGCCGACGAGTACAGGGTGACACCGATCGCGCGGTAGGCCTGCTGGGTGATCTCGGCGGTGGGCAGGCCGTTGAAGAAGAGGAAGTCCTTGTCACTGTCGGCAAGTGCGCCTCTCACCGCGACGACGATGCGGGACACGTTGTCGAGGTCGCCGGTGCCGTCCTTGAACCCGATCACGGTGGGCAGCTTCGCAACCTGTACCGCGGACGTCTCGTCGAAGACCGCGTTGCCGCGGTTGTAGACGATCAGCGGTAGGTCGGTGGCAGCAGCGACCTGTCGGGTGTATTCGGCCAGCCCGGCGGGCGGCATGGTGACCAGATACGGCGGGAGGAGCAGGATGCCGTCGGCGCCGTTGGCCTTGGCGCTCACGGCGAACTCCTTGGCCTGCACCAGGGATCCGCCGGCACCGGCGAACACCGGGACGCGGCCGGCGACGGTTTCGACGGTGCGGCGGACGATCTCGCCGAACTCGGCGAGACCCAGCGCGTGGAATTCGCCGGTGCCGCAGGCGACGAACACGCCACCGGGTCCGGCGGCCACACCACGGTCGACGTGCTCGACGAGTCGGTCGTAGTCGACCTCGCCGCTCTCGTCGAAGGGGGTGACCGGGAAGAACAGTACGCCGTCGAGCATGGTGGATCTCCTTGTGAATGAGGTGGTTTGGGGGTCAGTCGCGGGTGAGTTGGCCGTCGATGCGGCGCCAGATCTGGTCGGGGTTGCCGTCGGCGATGGCCGAGGGCAGCAGCGCGGCCGGGACGTCTTGGTAGGCGACGGGCCGCAGGAATCGGTCGATCGCGAGCGAGCCGACCGAGGTGGTGCGGCTGTCGGAGGTCGACGGGAACGGGCCGCCGTGGACCATCGCGTGGCCGACCTCGACACCGGTGGGCCACCCGTTGAACAGGATCCGGCCGGCTTTGAGTTCGAGAAGGGCAAGCAGTTCGCCGGCCTCGGCGTGATCGGTGTCGTCGGCATGGATGGTCGCGGTCAGCTGACCTTCCAGCTTCCCGGTGATCTCTTGAACCTGTTGCGCATCGGAGCATTTCACGATGAGACTGGACGCGCCGAAGATCTCCTGCTGCAAGGTCTCCGAGCGCTGGAAGCTGTCGGCGTCGGTGACGAACAGCGCGGCACGGCAGGTGTTGGGTGCAGAGGTTTGCACGCCGCGCGCCACAACGGTTGCGGCGCCGGCGAAGTCGTCGACACCCTCGGCATAGCTCCGGGCGATGTTCGGGGTGAGCATCGGAGTCGGGGCACTACCACCGACGGCATCGGTGGCCGCGGCGATGAATGCGTCGAGATCGGGGCCGTCGACCGCGATGACCAGGCCTGGGTTGGTGCAGAATTGACCAGACCCCAGGGTGAGCGATCCGATGAAGGCACGTCCGAGTTCGGCTGCGCGAGTGCGCAGGGCCCCGGCCAGCGGATAGACGGGGTTGATCGAACTCATTTCGGCATAGACCGGGATCGGCTCGGGGCGTGATGCCGCCGCGGCGACGAGAGCGGTACCGCCGGAACGAGATCCGGTGAAGCCCACCGCCTTGATGTCCGGATCGGTGACGAGCGCGATGCCCAGTTCTCGTCCGCTGCCATACAGCAACGAGAATGTACCGGCCGGCATGCCGGTGGATGCGATCGCGTCGGTGATCGCGCGGCCGACGAGTTCGGAGGTGCCGGGGTGGGCCTCGTGTGCCTTCACGACCACCGGGCAGCCGGCCGCCAGCGCGGACGCGGTGTCGCCACCGGCGACGGAGAAGGCGAGCGGAAAGTTGCTGGCGCCGAACACCGCAACGGGCCCGAGCGGGATCTTGCGCTGCCGGATGTCAGCTCGCGGCAGGGGTGCACGGTCAGGCTGGGCGGGGTCGATGCGGGCACCGTTCCAGCTGCCTTCGGTCAGGACTGCGGCGAACAAACGGAGTTGCCCGCTGGTACGGCCCACTTCGCCGGTGACGCGCCCGGCGGGCAGCCCCGTCTCGGCGGTCGCCCGCTCCACCAGCTCGTCGGTCGCGGCGTCGAGGTTGTCGGCGATCGCGGTGAGAAACGCCGCGCGGTCGGCCGAGGTGGTGGCGCGGTAGATCGGAAAGGCCTCGGCCGCAGCCGCGGTGGCCCGCGCGACGTCGGCTGCGGTGCCGTATGCGTAAGCAGGTTGCAGCCGGGCGTCGGTCGCCGGGTTGACGGCGTGTGCGGCCGATCCGGTGCCGGTGACGTGCTCGCCGGCGATGATCATCTGTCCGGTCAGGGTGGTGGCCCGCTGTGCGGTCATCGTGTCGGTCAATCCCATGCATCGACCTTACGACCGACTATCCATTCCTGTCCAAGTCAATTGCTGGGCAACTCAATACAAGAATTGAATTGACCTTCTCAGATCCACTCGCGTTCCGGGAGAACATCTTTCATGAGCCGCGCAAGGGCAGGGTTGGTGTTGTCCTCCCGCCAGGCCACGTGCATCTGGACCGGCCGGTCGCGAATTGCGGTCACCTGCTTGAACACAACGCCCTCGGGGTGCATGGTCATCGCCGATTCGGGGACCAGCGCCATCCCCAGGCCCGAGTGCACGAGCACCAGCATGGTGTGGACCTGTACGACGTACTGCACGTACCTGGGCGACGCGCCCACCGAGGTGAACATGCTGATGAGGAGTTCGTTGAAATACCGGGCATCGACCGGCGAGTACATGACCACCGCCCGGCCGTCGAAGTCCTCGATGGCCAGATGATCGGCGTCGGCGAGTTCGTGGTCGGCCGGCAGGGCCGCGACGAGCCGCTCGTGATGCAGTGGGCGCCCGAGGATTCCGGGCCGGGAGACGGGTGGACGAACGATCCCGAGGTCGAGATCCCCGCCGGCGAGGGCGTCGATCTGTGCGGTCGTCACCATTTCGCGGAGCACCAGCCGCACGTCCGGTAGTCGTTCACGAGCTGTCTGCAACAACCGCGGCAGCACGGCACGGGCCGACGCGCCGGTGAAGCCGATGTTGACGGTGCCCAGATCGCCGGCCGGTACCCGACGGACGGTCAGTTCGGCACTCTCGGCCAACGAGACGATGCGTCGGGCGTCGGGGAGAAAGGCCGTCCCCGCAGCGGTGAGGGACACGGATCGACTGCTGCGTTCGATCAGCTGCACGCCGAGCTCATGCTCGAGTTGCTGGATCTGCCGGCTCAGCGGCGGCTGGGTCATGTGCAGGCGCTCGGCGGCCCGGCCGAAATGCAGTTCCTCGGCAACGGCGATGAAACACGTGAGGCGCGACAACGAGAACATCGATCCACTTTCGGCATGAAACAGCGGGCGTGGGATCAGGCTAGCGCGTCGGCCGGGTGGCGGATCGATGATCCGCCACCCGGCCGTACGTGTGCTTGCCGGTTACTCGGCGGACGCCACCTCGTGGCCGGCGCGGGCCTTCATCTCGTCGAGGTCCAGTCGCCGGATCGGGCCGACGACGACCAGGTAGCAGACGATCGCGAGCACGGCACTGGCCGCGACGTAGGCGAGGGCGAGTTCGAAGGAGCCCGTGGTGTTCACCAGGTAGCCGATGACGATCGGGGTGGTGATCGCCGCGAGCGAACCGAAGGTGTTGAACACGCCGCCGGACAGACCGGCGATCTGCTTGGGCGCGGTGTCGGCGACCACGGCCCAGCCGAGCGCGCCGAGTCCCTTGCCGAAGAAGGAGACCGACATCAGCGCGATCACCAGCCAGGAGGCGTCGGTGTAGTTGCAGCCGATGATCACCGTGGCCAGCAGCAGGCCGGTGATGATCGGGACCTTGCGGGCCTTGGTCAGCGACCATCCGCGGCGCAGCAGCGAGTCGGAGAGGAAGCCACCCAGGACGCCGCCGACGAAGCCACAGATGGCGGGCAGGGAGGCGATGATGCCGGCCTTCAGGATCGACAGTCCGCGTTCCTGAACCAGGTACACCGGGAACCAGGTGAGGAAGAACCAGGTGATCGAGTTGATGAAGTACTGCCCGAAGTACACGCCGAGCATCATCCGATTACGCAGGAGCAGCTTGACCGCGCGCAGCTGATCGGCGCCGGAATCCTTTGACTCCGAGGACTTCTGGTCCATGTCAACCAGGGCACCGCCGGCTTCGATGTAGTCGAGCTCGCCCTGGCTGACCCGCGGGTGGTTGCGCGGGCTGTAGATGACCTTCGTCCAGATCAGGCCGAGCACGATGCCCACGGCACCGATGTAGATGAAGACGTGTTCCCAGCCGAAGGTCACGACCAGCCAGCCCATGATGGGCGAGAACACCACGGTGGCGAAGTACTGGGCCGAGTTGAAGATGGCCGACGCGGTGCCACGTTCCCTGGTGGGGAACCAGGCGGCGACGATGCGCGAGTTACCGGGGAACGACGGCGCCTCCGCGATGCCGACGAGCAGTCGCAGACCGAACAGCAGTCCGACCGCGGTGCCCATGCTGAATCCGCCGACGAAGCCCTGGCACATGGTGAACGTGGACCACAACAGGATGCCGGCGCAGTAGACCCGCTTGGAGCCGTAGCGGTCGAGGAGCCAGCCGCCGGGGATCTGCGCGACCAGATAGGACCAGCCGAACGCGGAGAAGATGTAGCCGAGGGTCACCGAGCTGATACCGAAGTGATCCTGGACGGCGTCACCGGCGATGGACATGGTGGCGCGGTCGGCATAGTTGATCACCGTGACGGCGAACAGCATCGCCAGAATGGTGTAGCGAACCTTTCCGGTTCTCAACACGTTCACGGCGGCCGACTCCTTTGCTGAAGACGGAATGGTTGTCATGACCGGAGGCTCCTGACGAGTGTGGGGTTGATTGTCACCGAAGACCAGTTATGGCCTGAATCACATCTGTGATGCGGATGAATCTACAAGCGGCGGAACATTCACGTCCAAGCCAATTTTGGGATGGATCAATTCAACATGGGTATCCATGATTCCCCTCGTTGCCGGCCGATCTTCCCCGTGAGAGTTCCTCCTCCCCCTCTTGGTTGGTCCGCCCTCTGCACGGGGAGGACGAACCAAGACCCGGGGGACGAACTGACGCAGCGGTCCGAGCGCATGGACGGCATCGGCGAGTGGGATCAATGCAGGAACAGCATTGATCCATACGAAAGTGGTGTTGGACGTATATCGACCGAGTCTCGTAGCGTGTGACCTGTACAACAGAGCCACCCGAGGAGTTAGCTGATGATCACCGACACCGCCACGAAACCCACCAGCGCGCTGAGTGCGCCCGACGCCGCGATCAAGGCCCTCGCCCCCGGAGATGCGACCCAGGACCGCATCAGCTCGGTGAAGATCTCGTCGGTCACCTTGCCGCTGTCGACGCCCATCAGCGATGCGAAGGTCCTCACCGGCCGGCAGAAGCCGATGACCGAGGTCGTCTTCCTGTTTGCCGCCATCCGCACCGAACAGGGCCACGAGGGCATCGGCTTCAGTTACTCCAAGCGCGCCGGCGGTCCCGCGCAATACGCGCACGCCAAAGAGGTCGCGCCGGTGCTGATCGGCGAGGACCCCAATGACATCGCGAAGATCTGGACCAAGCTGGTCTGGGCCGGCGCCTCCGTCGGTCGCAGCGGTGTTGCGACGCAGGCGATCGCCGCCTTCGACATCGCCCTGTGGGACCTGAAGGCCAAGCGCGCGAATCTTCCGCTCGCGAAACTCATCGGAGCGCAACGCGATTCGGTCCAGTGCTACAACACCTCCGGCGGCTTCCTGCATACCCCGATCGAGCAGGTGCTGGAAAACGCGAGCCACGCGCTGGCGACCGGTATCGGCGGCATCAAGATCAAGGTCGGACAACCGGATTGGAAGACCGACATCGCCCGCCTCGAGAAGGTTCGCGAGCACCTCGGCGACGATGTGCCCCTGATGGTCGACGCCAATCAGCAGTGGGATCGCCCCACCGCCATGCGCATGGGCCGAATCTTCGAGAGCTTCAACCTCGTCTGGATCGAGGAGCCGCTCGACGCCTACGACGCGGAGGGGCATGCCCAACTCGCCCACAACCTCGACACGTCGATCGCGACCGGCGAGATGCTGGCCAGCCTCGGCGAGCACGTCCGGCTGATCGAGGCCGGGTCGGTCGACATCATCCAGCCCGATGCGCCACGCATCGGCGGCATCACCCAGTTCCTCAAGCTGGCCACCCTGGCCGAGCACAACCATCTCCAACTCGCACCGCATTTCGCCATGGAGATCCACCTGCACCTGGCGGCAACCTACGCACACGGCGCCTGGGTCGAGCACTTCGACTGGCTCGACCCGCTGTTCAACGAGCACCTCGAGATCCGTGACGGCCGTATGCAACTCTCGGATCGGCCGGGTCTCGGGTTCACGCTCAGCGAGCAGGCGCACGCGTGGACCACCGTCACCGACGAGATCGGCGGTTAGGCCGCGATGACCGTCACCATGAGCGTTCCGACCGAACGCACGCAGCTACCGCTGCCGGCGAAAGCCGTTGTCGCGGTTCTGCGGGCACCCACCGCCGAGCATTTCGTGTCCGCGTCACGAGTGCTCCGGGATGCGGGCATCACCTGCTTCGAATACACGTTGACCACGCAGGGAGTGTGGCAGGCACTCGATCACGCCCGCGCCGAATTGCCCGACGCGACAATCGGTATCGGCTCGGTCCGAACCTGCGACGACATCACCCGCGCGGCCGCGACCGGTGTGCCGTTCGCGGTCAGCCAGGTGTTCCTCCCCGAGTTGGTGGCCGAGGCCGCGGCACGCGAGATTCCTTACGTACCCGGCACACTCACACCCACCGAGGTGCTCGGGGCGTGGAACACGGGCGTGCCCGCGGTGAAGGTGTCGCCGATCGGCCCACTCGGCGGCGTCGACTATCTCGCCGAACTGCGCGCACCCATGCCCGACGTCGTGATCATGCCCACCGGAGGTGTCACCCTCGACGCCGCCCACGCCTACCTCGATGCGGGTGCGGTTGCCGTCGGGGTGAGCGGGGCGCTGTTCGGCACGAGCCTCGTCGACGGAGACCTTGCCCCACTGGCTCAGCGCGCACAGCTGCTGATGTCCGAGCAGAACTGAAATCACAGGAGACACCATGAAGATCGGATTCATCGGCCTCGGCATCATGGGAAAGCCCATGGCGCACAACCTCCTTGCCGCAGGTCACGACCTGGTGGTCAGCTCCCACAACCCGGTCAAGGCGGCCGAGCTCGTGGATGCGGGTGCCACCCTGGCCGACACCCCGGCACAAATCGCCGAGCAGGTCGACCTGGTCATCACCATGCTGCCCAATTCGCCCGAGGTCCGGGAGGTCACACTCGGTACCGACGGGATCATCGACGGCGCGCACTCCGGCCTGGTGGTCGTCGACATGAGTTCCATCGCGCCCCTGGCCGCACGGGATATCCACGATGCGCTGGCGGAGAAGGGCATCACGATGCTCGACGCGCCGGTCAGCGGCGGCGAACCCAAGGCCATCGACGGCACACTGTCGGTGATGGTCGGCGGCGACAGCGCGACCTTCGACAGCGTCAAGGACGTGCTCGCCGCCATGGCAGCCTCCGTCGTGCACGTCGGCGACATCGGTGCCGGCAACACCGCGAAACTCGCCAACCAGGTCGTCGTCGCACTCAACATCGCCGCTGTCGCAGAGGCATTCACCCTCGCCCGCAAGGCACAGGTCGACCCGGAAACCGTCTACCGGGCCATCCGCGGCGGACTCGCCGGCAGCACCGTACTGGACGCGAAGGGGCCGATGATGCTTGCCGGCGACTTCACGCCCGGCTTCCGGATCGATCTGCACATCAAGGATCTGCTCAACGCCGTCGATACCTCACAGGTGGTGGATGCCGAACTCCCGCTGACCACCTCGGTGCTGGAGATGTTCTCCGCGGTCCGCGACGCCGGCCATGGCGGCGAGGACCACAGCGCGCTGCTCCGGTTCTACGACGACTCCGTGCGCTGACCTACCTCCCCACCCGCACCGGAGCACTCTTCAACTCCCGCAACGCCGTCCGTAGTCCGCGCCGCTTCCCGGTGACCGGATCGCCGCCGAAGTGCTCCCTCATCCCGTCGAGCACCGCGAACCGGAGTTCGGACGCGGTCTCGGGGGCGTCGTCGGAGGTCGCCGTCAGCAGTGCGTTGGGCAGGGAGAGTTTCGCGATGGTGCGGAACGACTGGAAGTACTGGTGCAGCAGCGATCCCGTCGTGTACGGCAGGTCGTACTTGTCGCAGAGTTCACGGACCCGAACCCCGATCTCCTCATAGCGGGTGCTCGGCAGGTCTGGGAAGAGATGGTGCTCGATCTGGTGACTGAGGTTGCCGCTCATGAACCGCATGAGCGGTCCGGCCCGGAAGTTGGCCGATCCCAACATCTGTCGCAGATACCAGCGTGGCTGATCCTCGTTCTCGTACTCCGCGACGGTGAACTTCTCGGCGCCGTCGGGGAAATGCCCGCAGAAGATGACCATGTAGGCCCAGTAGTTACGGATGATGTTGGCGGTGAAGTCGGCGGTGATCGTCGTCTTCGAGTTGGGACCGGACAGCGCGGGGAAGATCAGGTAGTCCTTGGCCGCCTGCTTGCCCACCTTGCGCCCGATGATCCGCAGATCCTTGAGCGCCTGCCGGTAGGTCTTCTCCCCGTTGCGGAGCTTCTCAGTTTCCAGATGATGCAGGGCCACACCGTATTCGAAGAAGGTACCCAGCAGGAGGTTGTAGACGGTGTTGCCGACGTTCCACCATTCCCACGGCTGATCCCGGGTCACCCGCAGGATCCCGTAGCCCACGTCGTCGTCCATGCCGACGACGTTGGTGTACTTGTGGTGCACGAAGTTGTGCGAATGTTTCCATTGAACGCTCGGACACGTGGTGTCCCACTCCCAGGCCGACGAGTGGACTTCCGGGTCGTTCATCCAGTCCCACTGGCCGTGCATGACGTTGTGGCCGAGTTCCATGTTCTCGATGATCTTGGCCGCGCCCAGCAGCGACGTACCCAATAACCATGCGGGTTTGCGGTTGCTGAACAGCAGCACCACGCGGCCACCCGCGGCAAGGCTGCGCTGAATAGTGATGGTGCGCTTGATGTAACGGGCATCGGCTTCGCCACGGGACTCTTCGATGTCGCGGCGGATGGCGTCGAGTTCGGCGCCGAGACTTTCGACGTCGGCCTCGGTCAGATGGGCGTAGCAGTCGATGTCGGTGATGGCTATGACAGTCCCCCTGGCTTCCCTAGAGATCGATGGTGCATTCTCCGGATACCGTGCTGATGCACGTCTGGATGCGCTCCCCCTCACGTCGTTCGTCGCCGGACCGGAGATCACGCACATACCCGCCGGCGAGCGGTACGACGCAGGTCTGGCAGATACCCATCCGGCAACCGAACGGCATCTGGATTCCCATCTCCTCGCCCGCTTCGAGAAGGGTTGTGGCGCCGTCGATGTCGGTGGTCTTACCGGATTTGGCGAAGGTCACCGTACCACCTTCGCCACCGACGTCGGAGCGCGCGATGGCAAATCGCTCGGTGTGCAGTCGGTCGCGGAGTTCGGCGCCCTCGTAGTGTTTCTCGACGGTGTCGAGCATCGCCACCGGTCCGCAGGCCCAGCACGACCGTTCCCGCCAGTCGGGCACCTGGGCGTCAAGCCCCGCGATGTCGAATTTGCCGTCGCTGCGCGTCAATTGGAGGTGCAGGCGGTACGACGGCACCTCGTCGTGCAGCCGCTCGAGTTCGTCGAGGAAGATGGTGTCCTCGCGGGTGGGCGCCGAGTGGATGTGCACGATGTCGGGTTGCTGATCATGCCGCCGAAGCGACCGCAGCATCGCCATCACCGGTGTGATCCCGCTGCCCGCGGTGAGGAACAGAATGCTCGACGGCAACGGTTCGGGCAGATGGAAGTCGCCCTTCGGCGCTGCGAGTCGGATGATGGTGCCGGGCGCGATGCCGTCGACGAGGTGCGTCGACAGGAATCCGTCCGGGTTGGCCTTGACGGTGATCGCGATGTGCTGGCCGTCGGTACTGCCGATCGAGGTCAGCGAGTAGGAGCGCCAATGCCAGCGGCCGTCGAGTTGCAGTCCGATACCGACGTATTGGCCGGGTTTGTAGCTGTCGGGGAACCCCCATCCCGTGCGGATGAGGACGGTTGCCGAATCGTCGGTCTCCTTCTCCACCGCCTCGACCTTGCCGCGCAACTCCCGCGCCGACCAGAGTGGGTTGATCAGGTGGAGGTAGTCGTCGGGCAGCAACGGTGTGGTGGCTCGCGCGACCAGCCCGCGCAGGATGTTGACCTCGGGTTTCTTGGCGTCGACGCCCGCCGCCGGCCGTTTGCTCCACTTCAACAGATTCATGCGTGACCTCCTCCCCCCCAAACGCGTGTGTACGACTGTGCACAGAGTCTGTGGCCGGCGTCACAATGCAACGATGCCCGTCGTCTGAATGACGAGTGGAACCGAGATGAGTCGTGTGCGGTAGCTTGTCAACGATGCCGGGGTTCGACGTGGACACAGATGGTCGTGAGGTGGTCGACGCAGGTCGATTGCTCGCCGGTGAGGACATCTCGTTGGTCGAAGCGGTGCGCATACTCGGCGAGTCCACCGTCTTTCTTCAGCGCCCCGACACCGAGTTCGCCCAGCTCAATGTCCTCACAGTGGCGGACGAGCAGTGGGTGCTCGCCTTCTCGGCCCTCAATCGACTCGTCAAAGCATTCGGGCCGTCGGAATGGATTGCGCTGCTGGGCGACGACCTCATGGACAACATGCCGGCCGGAGTGAATCTCGGTATTGATCTCCAGGACGACACGAGCTTCTTCGTTCCGGCACCCCTGATCGCTGCCCGCAAGTACACGAACGGAGTTGGCGCCCCATGAGTATGGATGCGTTCAAGATTCTGCTGGATGAAGTTGCCGGCGCGTCGATCGGCATCAAGGCGACGGTCGACGACATGAAGACGATCTCGATCGACAAGATCGACGGCCCGAGCGGTCAGTACGGACACGACGGTCTGGCGTCGGCATTTCAATCGTTTTGCGACCGATGGGACAAGGGAGTCAAGGACCTGATCTCGAACACCGAGGGCCTCGCCGACGCGCTGGACCTGGCGATCGCGAACTATGCGCGTCAGGACAAGGCCTCCGCCAAGGCACTCGGCATTCCGATCGTCGAGTAGCACCACGATGGCCGAGTTGGGGGGCACCAACGATCCGAAGGAACTGGTCCCAGGGGATCCGGGAGCCATCGACCAGAACGCAGTGGCCATCGGCGGGCGCGGCAATTCGATGGCGCTCGCCGGCTTGAGTCTTCGAGGCATCAACACCGGCGATTACTGGACCGGTGACGGAGCTGAGGCGTTTCGTGACGTGTTCACCGAAGAGCCCGTCAAGTGGCTCAGGGCGGCCGACGCGTTCATCAACACCGGGAGAACACTTGGCCAGTACGCCGGCGTGCTCCGGTGGGCGCAGGACGAGGCGAAAACCGCCATCGACACGTACAACGAGGCACAGCGGGCCACGGCCAGAGCGACCGAGGACTACAACAGGGCGGTCGATTCGGCGAACGCGACGAACTCGGCGAACGCCGCCGCCGGAGATCCGACCCGCGTCACCGTGCCGCCGTTCAGCGATCCCGGAGTCGAAGGTCGAGCACACGCGCACTCGATCTTGAACCATGCCCGGCAGCAACTGACAGAGGCCGGGGACACCGCAGCCGGCAACGTCCGCAGCCAGGTCGAGCATGCGCCCGAAGAACCCAAGCGGCGCAGCGGTATCTGGGACTACGTGAAGGAAGTCGGCGGCGGGATCGGCGACTGGGGAACCGGCACCTGGGATGCCGTCAAGACTCTCTTCACGACAAATCCGGTCGATTCCGCCAAGGGGATCTGGAATGCCATCTCCCAAGACCCCAAACAGTTCGGCAAAGACCTGGTCGACTGGGATACCTGGGCGGAAAACCCCGCCCGCGCAACAGGACGCGTACTCCCTGACGCGCTTCTGACCGTCGCCACCGGGGGCGTCGGGGGTGTTGTCAGACGCGGAGCGATCAAGACCGTCGAGGAAGGCGCCGAAGCCGCAGCGGACGCAGCCGAGGGAGCAAGTGCGGCATCCCGGGGTTCGTCGATCACGATGAAGTACAAGGACACCTGGACCGACGCGCAGAAAGCCGAGATGGACCGAAAGGTCAACGCGTTCAACGAGAAGGTCAAGGACACCGGATTCCAGCGACAGCCCGGACCCTTTGTGCGCGACCCGAAAGTACGAACCGAGTACCTGGACTCGCTCGGCCTGGACAGTCCACCGACCGGCGTGCACGTCGATCACGTCCAGGACCTTCAGGCCGGCGGCGCCGACGCAGCGTCGAACCTGCAACTCCTCGACGGCAGCGTGAACACGAGCTTCGGGTCGCAGCTACGCAACCTGATGAGCGAACAACCGCCAGGAACGGTGTTCGGCGCGGTCGAGATGCTCCGCGAATAGCGCGTCCACCGCGTCGGGATCGATGGTTACACTCGAGAGGCAAACGGGGAAGGACTCACTGCAGTGGAATGGACGTTCGAACGCCTGTCACGGAGCGTATGGCAGCCCGGTCTGGTCGGTTCATTCCTGGCCGACCGCGGTCTGTGCGGGGTGTCCGGTAACAGCGGACTCCTGCGATTTCACGACGCCCAGTCCGGTCCGATTGCACAGCAATTCGTCGACAGCGCATTCGGCGGCCGAGGCGTCCGCGCCGACGTCTTTGCGTTCGACTGGCGAGCAAGACAATTCGCGATCAGCACCTGCTTCGATCTCGAGGGAAACTACACGGGCGGCGGCCAGCCCCGCACGATCGTGACACTCGACCCGTTCGACATGGTCACCGAACCGTGGGGTCTGACGATCGACAAATTCGAGTCGGCGCTCACCCTGGATGCCGTGCAATCTCAGCTCAATCCAGATCTGTTCAGCCAGTGGCGTGCGGACCAAGATGTTGCGCCCCTCGGTCTCACGATGTGCGCGGGCGCAACCGTGCCCGGTTTCTACGGCGGCAAACTCGAGGTCGACAACCTGGAACTCAACAACACCGACGTCTTCCTGACATTCATCGCGCAGTTGTGGGCGCGTGCCAACGAACAACAGCCGGCGAGTCCGCACCGACACTGAATCTGTGATCTCCGAATGCCCACCAAACTGTCCACGCAGCAATGGAAGAGCCTGACCGGCGAACTGGCACCTCAGGTCGGCGACTGGCTGAGCCGTCACGACTCGAGCCTGACCGACAAAGGTCGGAAGTTCGCGAAACGCGCCGTCGAGAAAGCCAACCTGGCCGGCGAAGCCGGCACCCGCACGCTGTTCGAACCGGTCCTCCTGATCGCCACCGCGGCGGAGCCGCTGAACATCGACGAACTGTTTGCAGTCTGTGATCGAATCCCCTTCACCGGAGACTACTTTCAGTGGGACTATGTGCGCGCGACCTATGCGGCCGCCTATCGGATCTACATGCGTCACGGCGACCATGACCGTGCCGCCCACCCCCGACAGATGCTGTCGTATCCGGAGAACGGGGAGCAACTGGCAGATCCGACCGCATCAGGACTCCCCGCCATCCTGAACCGTGCCGACGGAGGTGTGCTCGGCAGAAGTGCCGACTACCCGCGGCCTGCCACCACTCTTCCCGCACTCCAGCATCTTCTGGGCGCGGTTCGCGAGTGGAACATCATGTGGGCCTACGGAATATCCACCGAGTGGACCCGAGCCCGTATCGATACCGAACTCGACACAGCGATCGAGGCGGCGGCCGGTTACATTCACAGAATTCCGCCAGAACGACAAGGAGAACAGAATGTCTGAGCCAAGCGTCGACAACGCCGTCCCGCAAGCACTCGTGCGCGCTCTTCCCGGGGCGGAACCAGATATCGATGCGAGCGCCTGGATAGCACCGACCGCAGTGGTCGTCGGTGGTGTCGACCTCGGGCCCGACGTGAGTGTCTGGTACGGCGCGGTGCTGCGGGCCGAGATGGAACGGATCACCATCGGCGCCGGCTGCAATCTGCAGGACGGTGTGGTGGCCCACGTCGATCCCGGATCTCCACTTCGATTGGGCCGCAACATCAGCGTCGGCCACAACGCCGTGCTGCACGGCTGCACGGTCGAGGATGACTGCCTTGTGGGCATGGGTTCGGTCATCATGAACGGCGCGGTCATCGGCGCCGGATCGTTGGTCGCGGCCGGAGCGCTGGTGACGGAGGGCACTGAGGTACCACCCAAGTCGCTGGTCGCCGGGGTACCGGCCAAGGTGCGTCGGGAGCTGACCGACGAAGAGAGCGAGCGCATCGGACACAATGCGGCGGTGTACCGAGAGCTCCTGGCGGTGCACCGCGACGCCGTGTAGCCCGGACTCAAGGGATCGACGCAACACCCTGACCTGTGGAGGTTGCGGTGGCGGATCGGGAACGGATGCGGGCGTTGGCGGTGAAGTGGTTTGCT
>NZ_JBSFQJ010000016.1:0-139887 GCF_053588655.1 Gordonia sp. NPDC003424 | reverse complement strand
TTGATCCTGAACAAATCGGATCATGCCCTGTGAGACAGGCACTTTCGCGTATCAACACGACGCCACAGCAAATCAGCACGAAAAATTCAGGCTAGTGTCCCGCGCCATAGCCACTCGCACTCCTCATCGCCTGCCGAAACCGCTTCGAACGCTTCGAGTGCGAAGCACCCTCCTACTCGCTGGTCGAGTAAGCCCGGCGACGCAGGAGCCGAGCGCATCGGGACCGAGTTCAACCGCACTGCCCGACAAGTGATCTCGATGCGGCACCTCGCAGGCTCGGTGCCTCACTCGATCAGCGAGGGGAGACTACGCCTCCTGCGTCACCCCGCTGTGCTCGTCCAACCGCGGCGGAGCCGAACGATACGTCGCCGGTGTGGCCGAAAGCCGAATCGGGTTGGCCACCTGGCGGATCGGCGCGTCGCGGCGGTCGTCGTCGATCGTGACGACCGGGTCGAGCCCGAGACGTTCGGCCAGCGCGATGGCGTCGGCGATGTCGTTGAGCGGTCCGCACGGGACGCGTCGCGCGGTGAGCGCCTCGAACCAGGCGTCCGCGGTGTCACTTGCCAACGCGGAGTTGATGATCGCGCCCAGTTCCGCCCGATTCGCCACACGCGCCTTGTTCGTCGAGAACCGTTCGTCTGCAGCCAGTTCCGGCTGTCCGAGGACGTCGACGAGGGCGGCGAACTGACGGTCGTTGCCGACCGCCAGCACGAGCGGACGGTCCCCCGCCGAAAACACCTCGTACGGAGCGATACTCGGATGCCGGTTGCCCATGGCATGCGGAACCACCCCGGCCGTGACGTACGCCGACGACTGATTCACCAACGCGGACAACAACGACGAGAGCAGGTTGACCTCGATCCGTTGCCCCTCGCCGGTCCGGTCCCGATGCCGCAGGGCCGCGAGAATGCCGACGGCAGCATGCAAGCCGGTGATCACGTCGACCATCGCGACACCCACCTTGGTGGGCGTCTCGGGATTCGGTCCGGTGACGCTCATCAAGCCACCGACCGCCTGGATGAGCAGGTCGTAGCCGGGCAGTTGGTTGTTGCCGCCGAAGCCGGTCACCGAGCAGTAGACGATGTCCGGGTTGATCTCTCGCACCGCGTCGTAGCCCAAGCCGAGGCGATCGAGCGTCCCGGGCAGGAAGTTCTCCACCATCACGTCGGCGCGTTCCACGAGTTCCCTTGCGGCAGTGAGCCCATCGTCGTCGGTGAGGTCGAGCGCCACCGATTGCTTGTTGCGGTTGACCGACAGGAAGTACGACGAGAAGTCCCCCACCCACGGCGGTCCCCAGCTGCGGGTGTCGTCGCCGGCGCCGGGCCGTTCCACCTTGATGACCTCGGCACCGAGATCGGCGAGCAGCATCGTGGCGTACGGTCCGGCGAGCACTCGCCCGAAGTCCGCGATGACCAGGCCGTCGAGCGCGCTCGTCACCGGAACGCGCCCTCGCCGGTCAGTGCCTGACCGATGGTCAGCTGATGCACCTCGGAGGTGCCCTCGTAGGTGAGCACCGACTCCAGGTTGTTGGCGTGCCGGATGACCGGGTACTCCAGGGTGATGCCGTTGGCGCCCAGGATGGTTCGGCATTCGCGGGCGATCGCGATGGCTTCCCGGACGTTGTTCAGCTTGCCGGTGCTCACCTGTGCCGGGGTGATCTCGCCGCGGTCCTTGAGCCGGCCGAGGTGATAGGCCAGCAGGTGCCCCTTGCCGACCTCGAGCGCCATGTCGGCGATCTTGGTCTGGGTGATCTGGTAGCCGGCGAGCGGCTTATCGAACACCTCGCGCGTCTGCGCATAGTCGATGGCCGTCTCGAGGCAGTCGCGGGCGGCACCGATGGCACCGAAGATGATGCCGAAGCGGGCCTCGCCCAGGGCGGTCAGCGGACCGCGGAGACCGGCGGCCTCGGGCAGCATCGCCGACTCGGGCAGGCGGACGTCCTCGAGCACCAGTTCGGATGTGACCGAGGCGCGGAGCGAGATCTTCTTCTTGATCTCCGGGGCGGAGAATCCCGGGGTGTTGGTGGGGACGACGAATCCGCGGATGCCCCGGGGGCTCTCGTCGAGGTCGGTCTGCGCCCACACCACCGCGACATCGGCGATCGATCCGTTGGTGATCCACATCTTGGTGCCGTTGAGCACCCAGTCGTCACCATCGCGTTTGGCGTGGGTGCGCATGCCCGCCGGGTTGGAGCCGAAGTCGGGCTCGGTCAGGCCGAAGCAGCCGATGGCGTCGCCGGCGGCCATCCGCGGCAGCCACTCCTGCTTCTGCTCCTCGCTCCCCCAGTGGTGGATGGAGAACATGGCGAGCGAGCCCTGCACCGACACGAGGCTGCGGATGCCGGAGTCGACGGCTTCGAGTTCCAGGCAGGCCAACCCGTAGGCGGTGGCGCTGGTGCCCGGGCAGCCGTAGCCCTCGAGGTGCATGCCGAGCGCACCGAGCGACCCGAGTTCCTTCGCGAGTTCGCGCGCCGGGAGCTCTGCCTTCTCGAACCAGTCGCCGACGTGGGGCCGCAGTCGCTCCTCGCCGAACTTGCGGACGGTGTCGCGGATGGCGATCTCCTCGTCGTCCAGCAGAGAGTCGAGCGCGAACAGCTGGGACAGGGTTTGCGGGCGAGTCACCGTATGCCTCCTGGTAAGAACGATTGCACGAACGTTTGCATCGACTAAGGTAGGTGCATAGTCGGCTGTCGTCAACATCGTGTGACGCATTCGGGAGGAGAAGTGGATGGCCGGGGGTAATCGAGCGCCGACGCTCAAGGAGATCGCGGAGCGGGCCGGCGTCCACGTGTCGACGGCGTCGCGGGTGCTGCGGCAGCCCGAGCCGGCCGACGGGTGGTCGGAGTCGGCGCTGCGCGTGCGGGAGGTGGCCGCCGAGCTCGGCTACCGGCCCAACCTCTGGGCGGCCAGCCTGCGCACACGCAAGACCACCACCCTCGGACTGGTGATGCCCCGGCTCACCGACGGCGTCGTCGCGACCACCTATCAGGGCATCGAGGCGGCCGCGACACGAGCCGGCTACTCGGTGCTGCTGTCGTCCCCGCCCGACGACCTCGAGGCGCAGCGGCGGGCTATCGCGCTGCTCGTCGGCCGGCAGGTCGACGGACTGCTGCTGAGCAGCCTGCACACGCCGGGTCGGCCGTTCATCGACTCGCTCTCGATCGGCGATGTCCCGCTGGTCACCGTCACCCGGCACGCCGATGCCGGGCTGCCGTTCGTGGGTGGCGACGACCGGCACGGCGGCTACCTGGCCGCACGCCATCTCCTCGACCGCGGTTACACCGACCTCGCGGTCATCGCCGGGCCGGCTCATGCCTCGACGGCCACCGACCGACTCGCCGGGTTCCGGTCCGCCCTCGACACCGCGTCGATCGCGTTGCCCGATGAACGAGTCGTCCAATCGACCTTCGAGGTCGACGCCGGTGTCGCCGCCGGCCGGCAGCTGCTCGATACCGCCGACCGTCCGCGCGCGATCTTCGCGGTCTCCGACACCATCGCCATCGGCGTGCTGGGCGCGGCCCGCGATCTCGGCCTGACGATCCCCGACGACGTTGCGCTGATGGGCTACAACGACATTCCGGTCGTCGCGCAGCTACCGGTCCCGCTGACCACCGTCCGGTCCCCCGCCCGACAGATCGGCGAGACCGCGGCGCGGCGGCTGCTCGATCTGGTCGAGGGCCGTGAACCGGAGACCGTGCGACTTCCGGTGGAGCTCATCGTCCGGGCCACGACCTGACGTCCCTCGCCTCCCGTCGAGTGGGCGCCGTTTCTCGTTGACTGGGTACCGTTTTTCGTTGACTGTGCTCGCGACCCCACGTGCGCTGCCCACTCAACCGGATCGGGCGCCCACTCAACCGGATCGGGCGCCCACTCAACCGGATCGGGCGCCCAGTCGACGCTACGGCTGCTGCGCCGGCGCCACCACGTTGAAGGTGATCGGCGCGGATTCCTTCTCACCGATCTTGCCGATGGCCTGGTAGCCGCCGACGGGGATCGGGACGCGCGGCTTGTCGCAGCCCGGATTGCTGGTGGTGCCCGACCAGGTGATGGTGTCGCGCACCTGCTGGGCCGGCTGCAGGGTGACGTTGTTGACGGTCTGCAGCGGCGAGCAGTCGCGTGCCGACCACAGGGTGCGGGTGCCGTCGAGGGTGCGGACGACGACGTCCTGCGCGGCCTTACCCACGTCTCGGGTGCATTCGGTGAGCCCGACGTTGGTCGTCACGATGGTGAAGACGGGCTGGTCCCCGGTGGTGTAGGTGGGCTTGTCGGTGTAGAGGACGACCCCGATGTTGGAGTCGGGGCACAGTCCGGACGCGGGCACCGGGCCGGGCGCCTGGGCAGCGGCGGCACTCGGGGCCACCGCCGAGCCGGACGCGGGGACACCCCCACCTCCGGCGGCCGCACCTCCGTACCCACCGGCGACTTCTTCGCTGGACGACGGCGCGCTCGTCTCCGACGAGTACGCGGTCTCCGATGCCGACGTCGCCGACGACGTGGCCGCGGCGTTCGACGGCGAATCGTCATTTCCGCCGGTGGCCCACACGATCAGGCCGATGATCAGGGCCACCGCGACGACCACACCACCGATCGCGACGACGCGTCGTCGCCAATAGATCTCGGGAGGTAGCGGGCCCTGCGGTTCGATCACGAGGCCCACGCTAACGGCCGGGCAACCACCGTCGGGCGACCCTGAGCGGCGTGTCGCGAAAACAGCCCCTGACCGGCCAAAAGTCTCAAGTTGGGGTTAAGGCCCGCACTGTGTCGCAGGCCACAGCATGCGGGCGGGTCAGGCGGTGGCGGCGGTGTTCGCCACGGTCTGGGTCGGCACGTCATCGACGTCGCCGTAGACGCCACGCAGCCGCGCGCGACCCTCGTCCAGCTGATAGGTGAGGCCGACGATGGCGAGTTTCCCGTTGGCGACACGGTCGGCGATGATCCGGCTGCGCTGCATGATCAGCCGACCGGTCTCTACCACGTGCCGGGCCTCGAACTCGTCCACGCGGGTCAGACCTTCGCTGCGGCCGGCCAGGATGCTCGGTGTCACCTTCTCCACCACGTCGCGGATGTATCCGCCGGGGATCTGCAGTTCGTCGAGAGCGTCGAGCGTGGCCTTCACCGCACCGCAACTGTCGTGGCCGAGGATCGCGATGAGCGGAACCTGAAGCACCTCGGCGGCGTACTCGAGCGAACCGAGCACCGCGGAGTCGATCACCTGACCCGCCGTCCGGACGACGAACATGTCGCCGAGTCCCTGGTCGAAGATGATCTCTGCTGCCAGGCGGGAGTCCGAGCAGCCGAAGAGCACCACGTGCGGGTGCTGTCCGGCGGCGAGTCGTGCGCGGTCCTCGCTACCCTGGCTGGGATGCTGAGACTCTCCCGCGACGAAACGGTCATTGCCTTCGCGCAGCACGTGCCAGGCCTGCGACGGTGTCAATCCTGCGGTCATGACGACTAGTGTGCCACCGGCCGCCCTGCTCGGCTGGTTCGACGTCCATGAACGCGAGCTGCCGTGGCGGGCCGCAGGTTTGTCCGGCTGGCAGATCCTGATCAGCGAGATCATGCTGCAGCAGACCCCGGTCGCCCGGGTCACCGGACCGTGGCGACAGTGGGTCGACCGCTGGCCCGTGCCGTCGGCCATGGCTGCGGCGTCGCAGGGCGACGTGTTGCGGGCCTGGGGCAAGCTGGGTTACCCGCGCCGGGCACTGCGACTGCATGAATGCGCGACGGTCCTCGCCGAGCGGTTCGACGACCGGGTCCCCGACGACGTCGCGACGATGTTGACGCTGCCCGGCATCGGTGACTACACGGCGCGCGCGGTGGCGTGTTTCGCCTACGGCCAGTCGGTCCCGGTGGTCGACACCAACGTCCGGCGGGTGATCGCGCGGGCGGTGCACGGGCGCGAGCAGCCGGGGAATCCGTCGCGTTTCGACCTCGACGACGCCGACGCCCTGTTGCCCCGGACGCCCGCCGGAAACCCGGCCACCACTGCACCGCGGTTCTCGGCCGCCTTGATGGAACTCGGCGCGCTGGTGTGCACGTCACGCAGCCCGCGTTGCGACGACTGCCCGCTCACCGATTGCACCTGGGTGCGGCTCGGACGGCCGGCGCACTCGGGGCCGCCGCGGAAAGCGCAGAAGTTCGCCGGCACCGATCGACAGGTCCGCGGGCTGCTGCTCGACGTCCTGCGGGATACCGAGCACCCCGTCGACCGCGCAAGACTCGACACGGTGTGGACGTCCGACACTGCGCAACGCAATCGCGCACTGGATTCACTGCTCGTCGACGGGTTGGTCGAGTTGACCACCGATGGCCGGTACTGCCTTGCCGGCGAAGCGAATTGACGGCCACTCCGGCTCGGCCACGACCGTCGGGAACGATGGGCCCGAGATCGACTCCGCGACCGACTGTGCGAGCTCGCCAATCCTGCTAGTTTGACGCGATGAGCGAACCGCCCAATGTGCCGCCGACCGGCGGCTATGGACCCGCGTACCAGAATCAGCCTTATCCGCCCGGCGGACAGTATCCCTACGGCTCGCAGTACCCGGCGCAGCCGCCGGGCCCGGGCACTCCCGCGTCGACCGGTGCCGACCTCGACTTCAGCAACGCATTCCGGTGGTCGTGGGACCGCCTGCGCGACAACCTGTGGCCGATGGTGCTGCCCGGCCTCCTGATGTTCGCCTCGGCCCTGGTGCTGGGCGGACTGATGGTGGCCGCCGGGTTCTGGGCGTTCGGCGACCTGCACACGACCACCGACGAGTACGGATATACGGAGACGACCGGCTCCGTCAACGTCGGCGGTCTCGTCTTGTTGGTGCTGCTCGGGATCGCGCTGACGGCCGCCTTCTTCTACCTGTACGCGGCCGTGTACGCCGGGTCGATCCGCACCGCCGACGGCGAGCAGGTGACGACGAGCACCTTCCTCAGGACGCGACGGTTCTGGCCGCTGCTCGGCGCACTCATCCTCACCGGGATCGTCACGGTGATCGGTTTCATCCTGTGCATCATCCCGGGCCTGATCGCGCTGGTGCTGCTGCAGTTCGTGCCGTTCTACGTCATCGATCGGGGGATGTCCCCGATCCCGGCGATGATCGCGTCATCACGGCTCGCCCGAGACCGGGTGGGCGATTCGGTCCTCGTGTACATCGCCATCTACGGCATCAACTATCTCGGACAACTCCTGCTCTACATCGGCAGCATCTTCACCCTGCCGTTCTCGACGCTGCTGCATGCCTACGCCTATCGCCGGATGAGCGGTGGCCAGATCGCCGGGGCATGGGATTCGACGGCGCAGCCGGGATACCCGCCACCCGGCTATCCGGCCCAACCGGGGTATCCGGCGCAGCCGGGGTACCCGCCGCAAGCGGGATATCCGACGACACAGCAGGCTTATCCGACGCAACCGGGGCAGCCGGGGCAGCCCGGGTATCCGACGCAACCGGGGTATCCGGGGTATCCGACGACACAGCAGACTTATCCGACCCAGCCGGCACAACCGGGGTATCCGCCGCAACAGAACTACCCCGGCTACTCGGCCCAGCCCGAGCGACCGACGACGACCGATCCCCAGTACCCGACCCAACCGCCCTACCCGACACAACCCCAGTACCCGACGCAGGGCTACCCGACACCGCCGGGCAGCTCACCGGGCAATGGTCCGGACAAGCCGGATGCCGCACCGACCGACGACCAGAACGGCCGGCCCTGATCCGATAACCCCTGCGACCAGGCTCGCGAGCGAGCATCCCCCGCGGGCGGCCTGCCGCAGAACGATTCCTCCACCCAGAATGCGAGAACCCTCCGAGTACTTTCGGAGGGTTCTCGTAATGCGGGGGGAGGAACTCTCAGCTCGCCGGGAGGCGGGGCCGGGCAGGGCCGGGCGGGGCGCGGGCGCGACTACAGCGCGGAGAGGAACGCCTCGACGGCACCGCGATAGAGGTCGGGCGCGTCGTCGTGCACGAGGTGTCCGGCGCCGGTGACACGGAGGTGCAGTGCAAAGTCGTTGATCGAGGACATTTTTCGCATCTGCCCCGGTGGCGTGACAGTGTGCTCGGCTTCGATCAGCAGCGACGGCACTGCGATGCCCGACCACTGCGACCAGAACTCGCGGCCACCCCACTCCTCGGCGATCTCGGTCCAGATCGACAGGTGCCCGTGCAGTCGGCCGTCGTCGAACGCCTCGTAGAAGTAGCGGCCGGCGACCGGTCCGAACATCGCCGTAGCGTCGTCGATCGACGCGAACCGGTCGGGCCAGCTGTCGAACCACGGCGTCCACGTCCGGGTCGTCTGGCCACGGAAGTCCGGGGCCATGTCCTCGATCACCAACGCGGACACCATTTCCGGGTAGGTCGCCGCGGCACACCAGGCGTGCAGCGCGCCCATGGAGTGGCCGATGAGCACCGCCGGTCCCTGATCGATCCACGTGAGGATCTCGGCGAGATCGGCGACGAACCGTTCGGTGCCCAGTTCGGCCGGATCGTCGGGCATCGTGACGTCGGAGCCCGTGTGATACGCCGCGTCGAAGGTGAAGACACGTCCGTGCCGGCGCAGCCACGGAATCTGCCGCCGCCATGTGCGCCCGCGTCCCATCAGTCCGTGCAGCAGCACGATCGGACCGACCCCACGCACCGGCACACCGTCTCGGTCGACCGGACCGCCGTGGTCGAGCAGTCCGATGTCGGGGCCGCTGAAAGTGGGTATCACCGTCACGGGCTACAGGGTATGGCGCGGCCCGGACATCACGTCGTTGCCACGTCGACGCGATCGGGATAGAAGGCGACGTGCCCCGCGATCTCGCCGACCGCGGGATACGGATCCCGATAGGTCCACACAGCGTCGGCGATCTCGTGGCCGTCGACGACGACGTCGTAGTACGAGCAGTCGCCCTTGAACGGGCAGTAGGTGGTGGTGGCGGATTCCCGCAGCGCACCCGGGTCCACGTCGGACAGCGGAATGTAATGCACCCGTGGATAACTCGCTTCGTCCAGGGCGAGCGCCCGCGTCGAATCGGCGATCACCACATTCCCGGCCCGCACCGTCACCCGCCCACCCGCGGCCGTGACGGTGATCGGATGCTCGGCAGTCGGCTCGAGCCGCGCTCGACTCATCTCAGCTCTCCTCTCGTCGCCCCCTTCGATTACACCGCACTCGCGACGGTCGGTGGATCGGTGCCAGTAGGGTGGACGCATGGCTGTTGTGAAGATCAATGCGATCTCGGTGCCCGAGGGTGCCGGGCCGGAACTCGAGAAGCGCTTCGCCAATCGGGCACATTCCGTCGACGGGTCCAAGGGATTCCTCGGATTCCAGTTGCTGCGCCCGGTCAAGGGCGACGACCGCTACTTCGTGGTCACCCAGTGGGAGTCCGAGGAGGATTTCCAGGCGTGGGTCTCGGGGCCGGCCCGTGAGGCGCACTCCGGTGAACGCGCGAAGCCGGTGGCGAGCGGCTCCGACCTGCTGGAGTTCGAGGTCGTCCTCGACGCCCGACCGACTACCTGAGCCAGTCCGTGACCTCATCGGTCACACCGATGTTCCCGCTCGGCACGGCCCTGCTGCCGGGCGAGCCGTTGCCGCTGCGGATCTTCGAGCCGCGGTATCGGCAGATGCTCACCGATTGCCTTGGTACGTCGAAGGACTCGGGCCGATTCGGCGTGGTGCTGATCGCGCGCGGCAGCGAGGTCGGTGGTGGCGATGTGCGCCACGAGGTCGGGACCTTCGCGCGCATCGAGAATCTGCTGCGGCAACCCGACGGTCGAGCGTCGCTGACCTGCACCGGAACCGAGAGATTCCGGGTCGTCGAGTGGCTGCCCGACAACCCCTACCCGCGGGCCGTCACCGAAACCCTGCCCGACCCGGTGATCGGCGACGCCGATCGGTCGGCCCTGAACGAACTCAGCATCGCGATCCGCGCATTGGTCGACGACGTGGCCGCCGCGCGCGACGCGCCCATCGACAGCCTGCCCACCTTCGACGACGACGACCTGGCGGAGCATGGCGTCTTCGGCTGGGCTGCACGCCTGCCCATCGGACCCGCCGACCGCCAGCGCCTGCTGGAGTGCGCGACGGTCGCCGAACAGGTGGCGCTGCTCCGCGAAGCCGTCGACGGCATCTCCGACATGATCCGCTTCGGTCTCTGACCCGCACCCCTGGCCGCCAACTTAGAACGTGTTCTAGTATTGGCGGGGAGTAACGCACATCACTCACGCACAGGGGAGCACACATGACCGAGACCGTCGAGTCACGTCCGGCCGCTGAGTTGGCCGGCGCCGGCGATCAACCGCAGTTGTACATCGGCGGACGTTGGGTCGATCCGCACTCGACCGAGACGCTGGAGGTCTTCTCCCCCGCCACCGGCGAACGCGTCGGCTCGGTGCCCCTGGCCGACGAGACGGACGTCGACACCGCGGTGAAGACCGCCCGCGCGGCCTTCGAGTCCGGTGTCTGGCGCGACACCGCCCCCGCGGAGCGTGCCGCCGTGCTGAATCGGGCCGCGGATCTGATCAACGAACGCATGGGAGACATCTCCGCGCTGGTGTCCGCGGAGATGGGCTCCACCCCGACCGACGTCGCCACCCTGCAGGGCCTGCCGGCCACCGGCGTGCTGCAGGGCTACGCGGCGGCGGCCACCGATTGCCCGTGGGAGGAACGGCGCACCGGCCTGTTCGGCGAAACACTGGTGACCCGTGAGGCGGTCGGCGTGGTCGGCGCGATCATCGCCTGGAACGTCCCATTGTTCTTGCTGGCCAACAAGTTCGGACCAGCGCTGGCCGCCGGGTGTTCGATCGTGCTCAAGCCCGCGCCGGAGACGCCGCTCAACGCGAACCTCCTCGCGCAGATCTTCGTCGAAGCCGGTGTCCCCGAGGGCGTCATCTCGGTGGTGCCCGGCGGGGTCGAGGCCGGGCAAGCGCTCGTCGATCATCCCGACGTCGACAAGATCACCTTCACCGGCTCCACCGCCGCGGGGCGGGTCATCGCCGCGCGCTGCGGCGAGACCCTGAAGCGGTGTTCGCTGGAGCTCGGCGGCAAGTCCGCCGCGATCGTCCTCGACGACGTCGACCTCGCGTCGAACATCTTCATGCTGGTGTTCTCCGCGGGACTGATCAACGCCGGGCAGGCGTGCGTCGCACAGACCCGCGTACTGGTGCCCCGGTCGCGGCACGACGAGATCGTAGCGGCAATGGTCGAGACCGCGAAGATGTTCACTCCCGGCCTGCCCACCGCCGAGGGCACGATGCTCGGCCCGCTGATCACCGCCAAGCAACGCGACAAGGTGGAGGGCTACGTCGCCAAGGGCAAGGAAGAGGGCGCCACACCGGTGCTCGAGGGCGGCCGGCCGGAGGGTCTCGAGGACGGGTTTTACGTGACCCCGACGATCTTCACCGGCGTCACCAATGACATGACCATCGCCCGTGAGGAGATCTTCGGTCCGGTGATCAGCGTGATCGCCTACGACACCGAGGACGAGGCCGTCGCGATCGCCAACGACTCGGATTACGGTCTGGCCGGCTCGATCTGGACGTCCGACATCGATCGTGGCGTTTCCATCGCCAAGCAGGTCCGGACCGGTACGCTTGGGATCAATTGGTACGCCATCGATCCGGCATCACCGTTCGGTGGTTACAAGAACTCCGGGATCGGCCGCGAGAACGGCCGGGAGGGCCTCGAGTCCTATCTGGAGCACAAGTCGATCCTCATGCCCATGGGGTACACGACTCCCGAAGCCTGATCTCTCACAGGGGATGGCGGGGTCGGTCACTGCCGAGTGGCCGGCCCCGCCTTTTCGTTCTCAGGGTGTGGGCACCGGACTCGAGGTGGCGGCAGCGGGCGGCGTCGGAACGGGCACCGCGGACGAGGGCGCCGGCGTCGGGTTCAGCGGAACCCCGTTGGCGGGCGCCTTGTCGGTGATCCCGATCTTGCTGCGGAACGAGTCGTCGGTGATGACGTCGATTCCGCTGATCTTCCATTCGCCGTCTTGGTTGACCATGTCGAAGGTGAGTCGGCTCGGATCGACGCGGACCAGTTCGCGGTCACCGCGCGTCACCGACTGGTTCATGAAGATCAGCACCTGCGAGGTGTTCTTGGTGTTGGTCACCACGCCCGCGTCCTGGATGGTCACCTCGGACACGACGCCCTGCTTGCGCACCTCGGCGGCCAGGTTGTTCTTCGTCACCAGGTCGTCGTAGGTCGGTTTGGCGGCACCCGTGAGCACGCTCTGTGATTTGGCGATGTGGGCGTCGACGGTGTTGGGGTTGTAGCCGAACATCGTCGTCGCGTATTCCTTGGCGGACTGCAGTGACGTGGTGCGCGCGTTCTCCACGCTGCGCGCCTCCCAGTACCGCCAGCCCAGGAACGCGGCGACCACGATCGCGGCCAGGGTGAGCACGCCGATGGCGAGGCCGACGAGTCTGCCTGTGGTCGTTCGCATTACGTCACCCACTCGAAGTTGGTCATCTTCAGCTCACCGTTGATCCGGGTGAGCTGCACCCGCCAGCGGAAGGTCTGCACCGTGGTGCCCTCCTTCGCGTCCGGTGATTTCATCTGCCAGCCGGACACCAGGATGACCGTGCCCTCGTCGGGCGTCGCCTTGGTAACCGCGGAGGAGATGATGGTCGACTTGGTGTCGACCTTCTGGTCCTGCACGAGACCGACGGCCTGCCTCATGGAGTCCTGCATCTGCTGCTGGGCTCGGCCGCTGGTCTTGGTCTCCATGGTTTTCATCGCCTGGTCGACATTGCCCGGGTTGAGCGTCGTGAGGTTGACGATCATCTGCCCGGCGAACGCCGAGTACTCGGCGCGCAGATCGTTCTGCCGGTCGTGGCGGGAGATCCCGACCGCGAACGCGATCGCTGCGGCGACGCACGCGATGATGATGACCACACCGATGCCTCCGGCGATCAGCCATCGCGCCGACCTGCCCGACCGGCCCGCGTAGCGCACCCGCGAGGTGGGCCCGCGTTTCGTGGCGTCGTCCGGAGGAGCGGGACTCGCTTCGGGCGCGCGGCGCTGCTCGGCCGAGGGCTCGGGGGCGCCGGCCGACGCGGCCATCCGAGCGCGTCGACGCTCCCGGTAGCTCAGTGTCTGCTCGACGTCACTGGGGTCTCGGGTCTCGGCCGCGGTTGTCTCCGGGGCGGTTCCCTCAGGGGTCCCGGCTTCAGGGGTCCCGGTTTCAGGGGTCCCGGCTACGGGAGTCCGGGCTTCGGGAGAACCGGCGTCGGGAGTTCCGGCATCCGAGGCGCTCGCCGCGCGGGGTTTCGGCCGCCGGCCCCGCCCGAGCGGTGCCGACCGCACCGGTGTGCGGGCCGCGATCACCGGTTCGCAGGCGTGGTCGTCGTCGTGTGTCGTGTCGCCGCCCGGGTCGGGGTCGGTCACTTCTGGACGGTCGTCGTGATCAAGCTCTGCCATGTGCTGGGTTGTCCTTGCGATTTCTGTCCGAGTCCGGCGTTGTAGGTCTTGCCGTCCGGACCGATGAAGTCTCCGGAGTCCGGATCGTAGCCGGTGGCGTAGACCGCGGGGTCGGAGCTGTGTTCGGTGGGTGTGCCGGGCGCGACGTATCCGGCGGGTTTGTTCCACGGGCTGGGGAATGGCAGCCCCTGCGGGAAGGGCGAGTTGTTGTCGCTGACGGGTTTGTATCCCGTGCGGCATTCCTCGGGGGTCGGCGCGCGCCGTCCGGGGAACTCGACGCACGGGAAGTTGCGGGCGCCGCGGACCGCGAGGTTGGAGTCCTGCGGGACCCGGCAGAGCATCCCGGGCGGGACGTCGCGCGCGGTCTGCGCGTTGCCGAACCGCCAGTCGGTGTACGGCAGGAAGCCGACGGTACAGGTGCCGGGGTCCTGGAAGCCGAGCGAGAAGTTCACGTTCGCCCCATAACGGGGGCTGCCGGTGTTCATCGCCGTGTACAGCTCGGCCAGCACGCGCGGATACAGCACGACGATCTGTTGCAGGTTCGGCAGGTACACCGCCATCGTCTTGGCGGCGACGTCGAGGTTGGCGATGGTCATCGGGAGCGACTGGTTCATCGACGCGAAGAGTTGTTCGCTCTGGGTCGCGACGCCGGGTCCCTTGTCGAGGATGTCGACGAGTTCGGGACGGTTGGCCCGCAGTTGGTCGGTGAACTTGGTGACCTCCGACGTCCAGGTGCGGATGTCGTCGGCGGTCCGGCTTTGCGTCGCCAGCAGCGGCCCGGCCTGCTGCACCAGCTTGATGGTGACGTCGGAGTTCTTGTCGGCGTCGCCGACAAGCAGGGTCATCGAATCCAGCAGGCGTTGCAGCGCTTCGCCGGTGCCGTTGAACGCGAGGAACGCCTCGTCCATCACCGACCGGAGTTGCGTGTCGTCGACGTCGCGCAACAGGGCGTCGGCCTGGTCGAGCATCGTGGAGATCTCGACGGGCACGTCCTCGGTGGTGACCACCGATCCGTCGTACAGATTGCCCGACGGACCGCCCGGCTTCGGCATGAACTCGACGTACTGTTCACCGATCGCGGACACGCTGCGCACCGATGCGGTCGACGACGCCGGGATCTTGCTGTCGCTGTCGATGCTCAGCGTCGCCTCGACACCGGTCGGGCTGAGCCGTACCGACTCCACCTTGCCGACGTTGACGCCCCGGAAACTCACGTTGGCGTTCTGATAGAGGCCGCCGGAGCTGGGCAGGTTCAGCTGCACCCGGTACTGCCCGACGCCGAACATGCCGGGCAGCCGGACGTAGTAGACCGCCATGGCGACGATCGCGATCACGGTGACGACGGCGAAGATGACCAGCTGGATGCGGACGAACCGGGTGATCTTCATCAGTTGCCACCCCCTTGGGGCGCGCCCGGCGTCGGAACCGGCTTGGCGGCCGGTGTCTTCGATGCCGGCGCCTTCGATGCGGGCGCCTTGGTCCGGGGAGTGCCGCCGCCGGGGACCAGCGGCGAGGTGAACGGATCGAGTCCGCGTTTGGCCGCGCCGGCGGGTGCGCCCACCACGCCCTCGGGCCCGACCAGCCCGACGGAGCTGAACATGCCCTTCTTGAGCCGGTCGAAGGTGAGGTCGAGGACGAGGTCGCCGTTGACGTAGTCGCCGCGGACGATCGCGGGGATCTTGTCCTCGACGAACGGGAATGTGAACAGCAGTCCGAGTGACTCGCTGAGGGCCGGACCGGTGGCTTGCAGCTGGTCGAGCAACGGCGACAGGTTCTTGACGATGTTGCGGATGTCGTCGCTGTTCGCGGTGAGGATGTCGTTGGTGGTTCGGGACAGCCGATCGAGGGCGGCGAGGGTGTCGGTGAGGTGTGGGCGCTGGTCGACCAGCAGTTGCAGGATCTGCGGGCCGTCGGCGAGGGCCCGCTCGACCGTCGGGGTCTGTTCGTTGATCGTCGCCGAGAGCCGGTTGAGCCCGTCGATCGCCGAGACGATGTTCTCCTTCTGGCGGTCAAGGTCGGACACCAGGGTGTTCAGCCGCGGCAGGAGTTTGTCGATGGCGTCCTGCCGGCCGGTGAACACCGAATCCATCTCGTGGACGATGTCACCGAGCTGGGACAGGCCGCCGCCGTTGAGCACCACCGACAACGAGCTCAGCACCTGCTCGGTGGTGGGATAGGTGCAGGCCGCCACCTGCTGCGCGGCGTTGACGTCGGGAATCGGTTCGGCACCGGTGGGCGCCGCGATGTTGGCCTGCTCGGGACACTTGGTCAACGGAATCTCGTCGCCAGGGGCCATCATCCCGCCCTCGGGATGCTCGGGCTGCACGATCTCCAGGTGCATCGAGCCCAGCACGCTGGTCATTCCGATCATGACGTGCGACCCGCGCGGCACCTGGGTTCCCTTGTCGAGCCGCAGCGCGACCTGCGCGTTCCAGTCCTTAATCCGGATCTCCCCGACGCTGCCGACCGTGGCGTCGTCGATCATCACCGGCGCGTTGGTGGTCAGTCCGGCGGCGGTCGGGATCATCGCGGTGATCTGGTAGGAGCCGTCGTCGGTGCCCTGCGCTCCCGGGATCGGCATGCTGGACAGCCCCTGGAAACCGCAGCCCCCGAGCAGGATGAGGACGGCGGTCAGCACGAGCGGGACGGCCAGTCGGCGGCGCATCATTTCTCCGCCCCCCAGGGCACCAGCAGGTCGCCGAGCGAACCGCCGCCGTTGTGCGATCGGGTGATGGCGTCCTGCTGCTGGATCGCCTCCTGGGCGCGGGCCTTCACGTCCGCGTTCTGATACTGGATCTGGTCCGGTCGCGCCATGATGCCGCTGACCGGATTGGTCATGAACGGCGGATAGTTGACGGTGATCGTGGCGAGCACCGGTTCGAGGACGTCGACGCACTTCTCGACCTCACCCTGGTCGAGTTCCGGACGATCGTTGGCGGCCATCGTGCCGCACAGCAGGGTGATCAGGTTGGCGCCCATACCGAGGCCGAAGATACCGACGAGCGATCCGGTCAACGGGTTGTAGATGTTGAGGAAGTTGGCCAGCTGGGTGGGCGACGAGTGCAGCAGGCCGCGGAACTGTTCGTCCTTGTCGGCGAGGATCTTGGTGGTCGCGGCGAGTTGACCGACCGAGGTCGACAGCGTCTTGCCGTTCTGATCGATGAACTTCTGCACGTCCGAGAGAGCGGCGTCCAGGTTGTGCATCGCACCGTTCAGCTGGGTGGTGGAGTCGCCGAGGACCGAACTGACCGACGCGATCCGGCCGTTGAACTGCACCATCTGCTCATGGCTGTCCGAGAGCGCGTCGGTGAGTTTCTGCAGGCTGCGGATGGTCGCGAAGAGGTCGCCGCGGCCGGCCGAGAGTGTTCCGATCACGTCGGAGAGTTCATGGATCGAGTCGTTGATCGATTGACCGTTGCCCGACAGGTTCTTGTCGAAGGTGTCGATGGTCTGGGCCGCGGTGCCCTTGTCCGCACCGTTCGGGCCGACCGCCTCGGTGAGGCGCGTGAGCTGCGCCTTCACGTCGTCCCATTCCATCGGGACCGCGGTGCGGTCCATCGGGATGGTGGCGTTGCCGGTCATCGTGGGCCCCGATGCGTAGACGGGGGTCAGCTGGATAAAGCGCCCCGACACGAGGCTCTGCGCGACGATGACCGCCTTGGCATCAGTCGGGATGGGTGTGTCCTTGGCGATGTCCATGACGACCTTGACGTCGCCGTCGCGCGGCTCGATCGACGCCACGTGACCGATGCTCACGCCGAGCACCCGCACCGAGTCACCCTTGTACAGCCCAGTCACCGACGGGAAGTACGCGGTGACCGTGTTGTAGCGGACCTTGTTGACGGCGAAGTAGCCCGCGATCACCACGACGATCACCAGCACCACCCCGGCGATGGTCTGCCACACCCGCTTGCCGAGTCCCATGTCAGCGGCCTTCCGTCTGCGGGACCGGCGGCGCGGTCGGCGAGGTCGTCGGTGGCGGCGGATAGGTCGACGGCGGCGTCGGGTACGCCGGCTTCGGCGACTTCGGCCGCGGTGGTTCGGCAGCGCCGGGAGTCATGCTCCACGACTGCGGCAGTGCCGGGCTGCCGGTACGCAGGAACGTCTGCCACAGCTGGGGATATTTCTGTTGCAGCACCTTCATGAACACCGACGTGTAGTCGCCGAAGGTCGGCACACCGACCAGCGACGAGAAGTACGGTCCCGACGCGACGGCCTCGCCGAGCAGGTTGGCATACGGCCCGAGACCGTCGATGGCCTTGCGCAGCGACGCGTCGTTGTCGCTGAGGATCTTGAGCACCCCGTCGAGCTTTGTCAGTACCGGCGTCAGCTGTGCGTTGTTGTCGGCGACGAAGCCGCTCACCTGGGCGCTCACATCGCGGGTTCCGCTGATCAGGGCGGCGATCGCGGACCGTCGCAGCTGCAGTTCGCCGAGCAGCGAATTGGCGTCGAGAAGCAACGAGTTGATCTGTGCGCTGCGGTCTCCGACGATCTGGGTGACCTCGTTGGCGCGGCCGAGCAGTTCGCGCAGTTCGTTGTCGCGGTCGGCGACGGCCTTGGAGAGGCGTGCAACGCCGTCCACCGCGCCCTTCACCTGGTCGGGCGTTTCGGAGAACGCCTCGTTCACGGTGGTCAGTGCGAGGTTGAGCTGATCGGTGTCGGTCTGCGCGAGGGTGTCGGTGGCGCCCTCGAGCGCGTCGGTCAGCGAGTAGGGCGCGATGGTGTTCTCGTTCTTGATCTCTCCGCCCGGCTTGATCCGTCCGGGGCCGTGCGGGATCAGCGTCAGGTTGCGGCGGCCGAGGACGGTCTCGGTCTTGATGGCCGCCTGCGAGTCGATTCCCATGACGACGGTGTCCTGCATCCGGAAGATCACTTCGGCCTTGGTGCCGCGATCGGTGCCGGCAAGCGAAATCGCTTGCACCGTACCCACATTCACGCCCGAAACGGTGACGATGTCGCCTTTGACGAGGCCGCCCGCGTCGTCGAAGTAGGCGCGGTAGGTGCTGATCGGCGACAGGTACGGCAATTTGTCCATCTGCATCGCGACGATGACGATCAGCGAGGTGACGACCACGCCGATCACGCCGACCTGCGCACGACTGCGGCCGCCGCGCCCCTCCTCGCGGGTGGCGTCGGCGTCGTCGGACGCACTTCGGTTGCTGCGGAACAGACCGCTGAACGGGCTCATCGCGGGTAGCACCGCCCGCCGGGATTGGTGGACTGCGATGTGACGTCGACGGGGGTGAACCAGATCTGGTTGTTGCCGGGGCCGTTGAACAGCAGCCGGATGCGGCACAGCCACAGCTGCAGCCAGGCGCCGTAGCTGCCGACGTTGGACAGCATCTTGTAGTCGTTCGGCAGCCGCTGGATGAGGCCCCGCACGTACGGCTCGGACTTGAGGACCTCGGCCGAGGTCTTCCCGAGGTTGTCGGCGGCGGACTTGATGTCGGGGCGGGTGGTGACCAGCAGGTCGGACAGACTGTTGGTGAGCTGCGCGGTCTGGGTGAGCGAGTCGCCGATCACCCCGCGTTGGGCGTTGAGTCCACTGACCAACTGCTGGAGCTTGTCGAGGCTGTCGTCGAAGCCGGTGCGGTCACCTTCGACGGTGGCCATGGTGGTGTTCAGGTTGTCGATGACCTCGCCGATCAGCTGGTCGCGGTCGGCGAGGGTGTTGGTGAAGTCTGCGGTGCTGGTCAGCAACTGGTTCAGGGCCGGTCCCTGCCCCTGGAACACCTGGATCAGCGAGGCGGACAGGTCGTTGACCTCGTTCGGATTGAGCGTGCGGAACAGCGGTTTGAAACCGCCGAGCAGTTTGTCGAGGTCCAGCGCCGGTACGGTCTGCGAGATCGGGATCTGCGAGCCCGGCGTGAGTGTCTTGTCGGGGTCGCCGGTTCCCTGCTGGAGTTCGAGGTAACGGTCGCCGGTGAGGTTCTCGTACCGGATCACCGCATGCACCGACGACGGCAACGGGTACTGCCGGTCGACGCTGAAGGCGACCTCGGCCTCGTTGTCCCGGTTGAGCGACACCGACTGCACCGATCCGACCTCGACGCCGGCGATCTTCACCGTGCTGCCCGACTTCATCGCCGACGCGCTGGTGAACAGGGCGGTGTAGTCGTCGGACTTGCCGGACCGGTAGCGGCTGAACACGACCACCAGGGCCACGAACACCAGCACCATCACGACTGCGAAGGCGCCGAGCTTGATCGAGGTCGCGCGGAACGCGCGGGCTCTGTTATCCACGGGGCGGCGCTCCGAACAGCAGTTGGAAGAGCTTCGTCCGGTCGGCCTTCGGCTTGGTGCGCGGCTGGTAGGGCTGTTCCGCGTTGTCGCCGACGTAGAAGTCGACGTGCTCGGCCGAGTCCGGATCGCCCAGACCGCCCTCGCAGGTGGGTGGACCGTCGACGTTGTTGCGGGGCAGATTCTCCGGGTAGCGGTAGGGCTCGGATCCGGGCAGCAACCCGGCGAACAGGGTCAGTCCGTACTCGCCGCCGAAGATCGGGGCGGCCTTCTTGGTGCCGATGGCCGCCGCCGTGATGAAGCAGGCGAGGCCTGGGGCCTGATAGCCGAGCATGCTTGCCACCGGACTGAAGTTCGACAGCGTCGCCATGAGGCGGGCCTTGGACGGCGCCACCACCCCGTCGATGGTGTTGGCCATGCCGGTTGCGTTGATGAGCAGCGCGTCGAGGTTCGCCTGATTGTCGACGAGGGTGTTGCCGATGACGGTGAAGTTGTCGATGCTGCGCATCAGGCTCGGCATCGCGTCGGCGTAGACGTTCGACGCGGTCGCGGTCTGCGCGAGGAGGTCGTTGAGTTCGGTGAGGTGTGGGTTGGTCTTGCCGAGAAGATCCGACAGTTGCGCCAACGCCACACCGACGTCGTCGCCGCGCCCGGACAGCGCGGTGTCGATCGCGCCGAGGGTCGCGTTCAGCTTCTCGGGCTGAAGCTGCGCGAGCACGCCGACGAGCTGTTGATACACGGTGTTGAGTTCCACGACGACCTGATCACCGCTGATCGTCTGACCCGGTTGCAGAGTGCCCGAGGCGCCGGATTCGGGGACGACGAGGTCCACGGCCTTGGCCCCGAAGACGGTGTTCGACTTGATGTCGGCGTTCACGTTGCCCGGGATCATCGACATCTGATCGGAGTAGATGTTGAGCTTCAGGATCGCCTGGGCATCGCTCTCGGTGATCGACGCGACCCGCCCGACCTCGACGCCGCGGAGTTTCACCTTGGCGTCGGGGTTCATCACCAGGCCGGCGCGGGGGGCTTCGAGCGTGACCGTCTGGGTGTCGGCGAACCAGTTGAGGAACTGGCCTGCCGCCGCGGCGATGATCACCACCAGTCCGCCGACCATGACGACCGCGGCGGTCCGCCGGACCGCGCGGCTGCGCTCCTGCTTCCTTGGCATGCGCCCTACCCCGCCAGGTTGAACTTGCCGTCGGCGCCGTAGATGGCGAGTGAGGTGAGCAGTGTGATCACGACCACAACAACGAGCGATGCGCGGACCGCGTTCCCCACCGCGACACCGACGCCGACCGGGCCGCCGGAGGCGTTGTAGCCGTAGTAGGTGTGGATCAGCATGACCGCGATGGCCATGCAGATCGCCTGCACGAACGACCACAGGATGTCCGACGGGATGAGGAAGGTGTTGAAGTAGTGGTCGTAGACGCCGGGCGACTGACCGTAGAGGAAGACCGTCGCGAAGCGGCTGGCCAGGAAGGACGCCAGCGAGGCGAGCGCGTACAGCGGGATGATCGCGATCAGTCCGGCAACGATACGGGTGCTGACCAGGTACGGGATCGACGAGATGGCCATCGTCTCGAGCGCGTCGATCTCCTCACTGACCCGCATCGCGCCGAGTTGGGCGGTGGCGCCCGCGCCGATCGTCGCGGCGAGCGCGATGCCGGCGATCACGGGCACGGCGATGCGCACGTTGATGAATGCGGAGAAGAAACCGGTGAGGGCTTCGACACCGATGTTGGCGAGCGAACTGTAGCCCTGCACCGCGATGGTGCCGCCGGTGAACAGGGTGAGAAAGCCGACGACGACGACGGTGCCGCCGATCATCGCCAGCGCACCGGTTCCCATGGAGATCTCGGCGATGAGCCGCAGGGTCTCCTTCTTGTATTGCCGTACCGCGCGCGGGATGGCGATGAGGCTGTCCCAGTAGAACAGCGCCTGATCGCCGATCTGGTCCCAGTCCTCGCCGGCGCGCTTGAGCGCGAATCGGGCGGTTTGGAAGCGGGTGGTGAACGGAAGAACCATGCTCAGCCCGCCGTCGCCTTCAGCCCGACCGCGGTGACGACGACGTTCACGACGAACAGCGCCATGAACGAGTACACGACGGTCTCGTTCACCGCGTCGCCGACGCCTTTTGCGCCGCCCTTGACATTGAGCCCCTGATAGCAGCCGACCATCCCGGCGAACAGTCCGAAGAGCGCGGCCTTGACCATCGAGATCATCAGCTCCCCGAAGCCGGTGAGCAGCGTGAGGTTGGCGATGAACGCGCCGGGGTTCACGTCCTGCAGGAAAACCGAGAACATGAAGCCGCCGCCGATGCCGATGGTGCACACCAGGCTGTTCAGCAGCACGGCGACGCCGGTCGACGCGATGATCCGCGGCACCACCAGGCGGTGGATCGGATTGATGCCCAGCACCTTCATCGCGTCGATCTCTTCGCGGATGGTGCGGGCCCCGAGGTCGGCGCAGATCGCCGTCGCGCCGGCACCCGCGACGATGAGCACGGTGACGATGGGGCCGATCTGAGTGATGGTGCCCAGCGCCGCCCCGGCGCCGGACAGGTCCTGGGCGCCGATCTCGCGCAGCAGGATGTTGAGCGTGAAGCTCACGAGCACGGTGAACGGGATGGCGACCAGCAGCGTCGGGACCATCGACACGCGGGCGATCGCCCACGACTGCTCGACCGTCTCACGCCACTGGACAGGGCGGCGAAACAGTTCCCGAGCTGAATCGACACCCAACGACACGAAGTCCCCGACGCCGGCCATCGGCGTGGCGAGCTTCTGCAACACCAGCACTCCTTCCCCCCTGGGATCCCCCTCATCGGCGCGCGAGACCGGGATTACCGCGAACCTATCACGCACCCATGACCGTTTCGGTCACTCGACCAGTTGACTCGCTGAGAATGTCCTACCCGGGTCCCGACCGGAGAAGTAGCTGGTCAAGGTCTTGTTCAGGGCTCCGGAATCCCAGGCGTCACCCACCGCGGTGAAGGTCTCCGCCACCGTCGGCGCGGCCATCAACACCACCTTCGGGCCGTACACCACGAACACCTGGCCGGTGACCTGATCGGCGTCGGGTCCGGCCAGAAAGGTGACCAGCCGGACGACGTGTTCGGGCGAGAGCGGGTCGACACCGTCGTCCGGGGCGTCCCCGAACACCCCGGCGGTCATCTGGGTTCGCGCGCGCGGACAGATCGCGTTGGCGCGAACCCCGTAGCGGCGTAGCGCGCGCGCCGCCGACAACGTCAGCGCGGTGATGCCCGCCTTCGCCGCGCCGTAGTTGGCCTGCCCCTCCGGACCCAGCAGCCCCGCCTCGGACGATGTGTTGATCAGCCGGCCGTAGACCGGGCCGCCCGCCGCCTTGGACGCGGCACGCCAGTGACTCGCGGCGTTGCGGTTGAGCAGGAAGTGGCCACGCAGATGCACGCGGATCACCAGATCCCAGTCGTCGTCGGACATGTTGAACAGCATCTTGTCGCGGGTGATGCCGGCGTTGCTCATCACGATGTCGAGCCCGCCGAGGTCGTCGGTGGCCGTGCGCATGATCTCCGTGGCGGTGGCCGAGTCGGCGATGTCGCCGGCGACCGGCACCGCGCGACGCCCCGCGGCGGTGACGACGTCGACGACATCGCTCGAGTCCAGGGCGCGGGCCAGGTCGTTTACGATCACCGTGGCGCCCTCGGCGGCGAGACCTATCGCCTCGGCGCGGCCGAGGCCGGCACCCGCCCCGGTGACCACCGCGATCCGTCCGTCCAACGACTGCCCCACGTCGGCTCCCTTCCCGAGTCGTCAAAAACTAGAACCTGTTCTAGCACGAATGCGCGGGAACCGGAACCGTCGGCACCGGATCGGTGGGTACGGCCTACTCGAGCGACAGCGCCGACTTGGGGCAACTGGCGACGATCTGACGCATTTCCTCCTCGCGCCCGGCGGGCACTTCCTCCTGGAGAATCACCAGGTAGTCGTCGTCGTCAAGGTCGAATACGTCCGGTGCCATCCCAACGCAGATCGCATTGGACTCGCACAGGTCGAAGTCTGCCTTGATTCGCATGATCGGGTACTCCTTCGGAGAATGGTCGCCTGTTGACGGGCTGTGACATACAGGCTAGAACGTGTTTCAGAAGTTGGCGAGCGTGAGTTCGCCGGGACCGGTTGACCCTATGACACGGAGACATCGATGCGCATCGCCTACACCGACCAGCAAGCCGAACTCCGGCGGGAACTGCGGTCGTACTTCGCGGCCCTGATGACCGACGAACGGCGCGCCGCCCTGAGCGGCGGTGACGGCGGCGAGCTCGGCGAGGGCGACGCCTACCGCGACGTCGTCGCGCAGATGGGTGCCGACGGATGGCTGGCGCTGGGCTGGCCCACCGAGTTCGGCGGCCAGAACCGCTCGATGATGGACCAGCTGATCTTCACCGACGAGGCGGCGATTGCGGGTGCGCCCGTTCCGTTCCTGACCATCAACTCCGTCGCGCCGACGATCATGCACTACGGCACCGACGAGCAGAAGGCGTTCTTCCTGCCGAAGATCGCGGCCGGGCAACTGCACTTCTCCATCGGCTACTCCGAGCCGGGCGCCGGCACCGATCTGGCCGCGCTGCGGACGACCGCCATCCGCGACGGCGACGAGTACGTCATCAACGGGCAGAAGATGTGGACGAGCCTCGTCCCCTACGCCGACTACATCTGGCTGGCCTGCCGCACCGACCCGTCCACGCTGACCGAGGACGGAAAGAAGCGCGGCCTGAAGAAGCATGCCGGCATCTCGATGCTGATCGTGCCGACGACGGCCGACGGCTTCAGTTACACCCCGGTGCACACCATGTCCGGTGTCGACACGAGTGCCACCTATTACCAGGACGTGCGGGTGCCGACGTCGGCCCTCGTCGGCGACGAAGGCGGCGGGTGGCCGCTGGTCACCAACCAGCTCAACCACGAACGCGTGGCGTTGTGCAGTGCCGCCCCGATCCAGACCGCGCTGCGGGAGACCGTCGAGTGGGCACAGCACACCAAAACCGGTGACGGACAACGGGTCATCGACGCGCCGTGGGTGCAGGCCAACCTCGCCCGGGTGCACGCCAAGGTCGAGTTCCTCAAATTGATCAACTGGAAGATCGCGTCGATCGCCGGCTCCGGCGGCTCGCCGAGCCCCGCCGACGCCTCGGCGACCAAGGTGTTCGGCACCGAATTCGCCACCGAGGCCTACCGATTGCTGATGGAGGTCGTCGGACCTGCCGCGACTCTGCGGGCGAACAGTCCGGGCGCGCACCTCAACGGCCGTCTCGAACGGTTCCAGCGCACCTCGCTGATCCTCACCTTCGGCGGCGGCACCAACGAGATCCAGCGCGACATCATTGCCATGCTCGCCCTCGGCCTCCCCCACCAGCGGAGGTGACGACCCACCTACATTCGCCGACCGAGCAAGGCCCCTGCGCAGCGAGACCCCAAGTTCGCTGATCGAGTAAGGCTCCGAGCGCAGCGAGACGCCGCATCGAGATCACCCACCGCAACCCGAAAGCCCACAATGGATTTCACTCTCCCCGAGTCCGCCGACGACGTCCGCACGCTCGCCCGCGACATCGCAACCAAGATCAGCACTCCCGACCACCTGGCCGAGCTCGAGGCCTCGTCGGCGCCGATCGACGCAACCCTGTGGCGCGAACTCGGCACCGCCGGACTGCTCGGCCTCGAGCTCCCGTCGTCGGCCGTGGGAGACAACGGCGGCGACCTGTCCGCGATCGAGAACTCGGTTGTCGCCGAAGAACTCGAACGCGTCCTGGCCCGAGTCCCGTTCGGACCACACGCCTGCGCTGCACTGCCGGTGGTCGCGGCGCACGGCAGTGCCGGCCTGCGGGATCGTCTACTTGCCGCGGGAGCGACCGGCGAAGTCATCGTGACAACGGCCGTCGAGGAGGATCTCGGTGTCGATCCCCTTTCTCCGACAGCCACTTTGGCCGAGGGAGCCGGCGGCTCGACCCTGAGTGGCACCAAGGTCAATGTGCCGTACGGCCAGGCCGCCGACGCATTCGCCGTCACCGCCCTGTCTGCCGACGGTCCGGTGGTGCTGATCGTGCCGGCCGATGCGAGTGGCGTGCGTATCGTCACGACGACGTCGACCGGTCTCATCCCGACGGCCCAGGTCGAGTTCACCGATGTCGCAGTCGATTCCGATCAGATTCTCTCCGGAGGAACCGTGGCGGTGCATGACCTGATCAACCGCAGCACTCTGGCGGTCTGTGCTGAGCAGTCCGGAATCGTTTCGCGCGCATTGGAGCTCACCGCGGAGTATGCGCGCGAGCGTGAGCAGTTCGGTCGCCCGATCGGGTCCTTCCAGGCGGTTGCCCAACGACTCGCCAATGGCTACATCGACGTGCAGGGTCTCTCGCTGACCACCACGCAGGCAGCCTGGATGCTGTCGCGAGCGGACTCCGACCACGACGCCGATCTGCACACCGCGATTGCCACCGCCAAGTTCTGGGCCGCCGAGGCCGGGCACCGGGTCGCGCACACCACCATCCACGTGCATGGCGGCGTCGGGCTCGACACCAGTCATCCCGTTCACCGATACTTCCTGCGCGCCAAGCAGAACGAGTTCACCTTGGGCTCGGCGCCGGCAGCACTGCGCTCGATCGGGGGCGACCTCGCGCAGACGCCGGCCTGATCGACGTGTCGACACGCACCGCAGTGGCGACAATCGCCTCGCTGCTCGAACCACTCTCCGAGGTAGACGACCGAGGTATCTGGTTCGAGGGTGAATTCGTCTCGTGGCGGACACATCTCGGGCGTGCGCGGTCGATCGGCGACGCGATGCGAGTGCTTCTCGATGTGGGCCGACCACCTCATGTCGGTGTGCTGTCACACAATTCACCGGAGTTCTCGGCGGTGCTGGCAGCCGCGGCGCGCGATGGCTTCGTCGTCGTCGGATTGAACACGACCAGACGCGGCGCCGCGCTCGCGGCCGATATCGCACGCGCCGACTGCCAGGTGGTCCTCGTTGCCGACGACACCACTGAGCTGCTCGAGGGCGTGGACATCGGGGATGTTCCGATCATCAACACCGATTCCGCCGAATGGCAGGGCATGGTCGAGGCTTCCGCGCCAAGCGCACGACCCGCGTCGACGCCCGCTCCCGACGACCTGCTGATGCTGATCTTCACCTCCGGCACAACCGGCGATCCCAAGGCAGTGCGGTGCACGCACCGCACTTTCGCCACCGGCGGACCGATGTTGGCCGACCGCTTCGGCATCGGCCGCGACGATGTCGTCTACCTCTCGATGCCGATGTTCCACTCCAACGCGATAATCGCCGGATGGACCGTGGCCGTCGCGGGCGGCGCGTCGATCGCAGTGCGCCGCAAGTTCTCCGCACGCGGCTTCGTCGACGACCTGAAGCGGTACGGGGTCACCTACGCCAACTATGTCGGCAAGCCGCTGAACTACGTCCTCGCCACTCAGCCCGCCGAGGACGACGCGACGTGCCCGCTGCGCATCATGTACGGCAACGAGGCGTCGGCGCGCGATCGGCAGCGATTCGCCGACCGTTTCGGTTGCCGCGTGATCGACGGCTTCGGCTCCACAGAGGGTGGCGTCGCGATCACCCGCACCCCGGACACGCCGCCGGATGCGTTGGGCCCGCTGCGGCCGCCAACAGCCGTGGTCGACCCGGAGACCGGTCAGCAGGTCCGGACCGGCGTTGTCGGGGAGATCGTGAACTCCTCGGGTCCAGGACTTTTCAGCGGCTACTACAACGACGAGCAGGCCACCGCCGACCGGCTGCGCGGCGGCATCTACCACACAGGCGACCTCGGATGGGTGGACAACGAGGGGTACATCCATTTCGCGGGGCGCCTGGGTGACTGGATGAGGGTCGACGGCGAGAATCTCGCCGCGGGGCCCATCGAACGTATCCTGTTGCGGCACCCGGCGATCCGACAGGTAGCGGTCTACGGCGTGCCCGTCGAGGTCGGCGACGAGATCGAGGCGGTACTGGTGCTCGACGGTGATCTCGACGCCGATGGATTCACCGAGTTCCTTCGTGAGCAAACGGATCTGAGTCCAACGCAGTGGCCGCATCGCGTTCGACTGGTCGAGGCATTGCCCGAGACCGCGACCTTCAAGACGGTCAAACGCACCCTGAGGGAACAGAACGCAGCCGCTGACTGGGAAAGACGCGGCGAATGGTTCCGGGCCGCGCCCATCTCCGTTCCGCTCATCGAGTAAGCAACCTGCCGCAGCAGGTGGCCGGCGTGGGACGGGAAAGGCCCCCTTCGCAGACCGAGCAAACACCGCAGGCCGCCGGCGCGGGACCGGAAGAGTCCCCATCGCAGACCCGAGCAAGCATCGCAGGCCACCGGCGTGAGACGGACACAGTCCCCATCGCAGACCCGAGCAAGCACCGCAGGCCACCGGCGTGAGACGGACAGAGTCCCCCTTCGCAGGCCGAGCAAGCACCGCAAGCAGCAGGCATGGGACGGGAAGAGTCCCCTTCGCAGACCCGAGCAAGCACCGCCGGCCGCCGACGTCGGACGGGAAGAGTCCCCATCGCAGGCCGAGTGAGCACTGCAGGCCGCCGGCGTCGGACCGAACAGGGTCCCCTTCACAGGCCGAGCAAGCACCGCGGGCCGCCGACGTCGGACCGAACAGGGTCCCCTTCACAGGCCGAGCAAGCACCGCGGGCCGCCGGCGCGGGACGGACAGAGTCCCCATCGCGGGCCGAGCAAGCACCGCAGGCCGCCGGCGCGGGACGGACAGAGTCCCCTTTCGCAGGTCGAGTAAGGCACCGAGCGAAGCGAGGCGCCGCATCGAGACCACGGCAGATCTCGATGCGCGGCTCGCAGGCTCGCTCGCTTACTCGATCGGCGGGGACTGACTCTTCGAGTCAGGCAGCACATTTACCTCTTGCCTCTGACCAGCACATACTGATAGACTATCGAACATCAGTTCGAGTGACTTGGGGAGGGGGCTCGATGACCGGCGACACCACCAGCGACGGCGACGCGGAGATCGTAGGGCTCTACCGCGAACTCGACGACCTGTTGGATCGGATCGCCGCCGTCGATGCCACCCCGGCCTCCTACGACGACATCGTGGCGGTCACCGAAACCCATGAACGCTCCGCGCGGCGGATGAGCTTCTTCGGGCTGCAGCGGGTCCTGGACTGCTCGGACCGCAACGTGGTCGCCGAGGAAGGCTATCGCTCGATCGGCGATTTCATGATGGATCGGTTACGGATCACTGATCCCGGCCGCCGGCGCACGCAGATGGCCGCGTTGCTGGCGTTACACGCCCTGAACGGCGAGCAACTCGACCCACAGTGCCCGACCCTGGCCGAGGCATTCGCCGAAGGCGCGATCGGCCCCGACCACGCGGCCCGAGTGATCGCCACCCTCGACAAGCTGCCCGCCACGCTCGACGCCGAGCAACGCACCGCGGCCGAGAAGCTGATGGCCGACTACGCCCGCGTGCACACCCCGAAAGAGTTGACCACCCTCGGTGCGCGGCTGCTGGCCCATCTCGACCCCGACGGCGCCCTGACCGACGACAAGGACCGGGCGCGGCGACGCAGCCTGCACCTGTCCAAGCAGGACGCCCAACTGATGAGTGCCCTGGAGGGCCAGTTGGATCCGGTCACCCGGGCCCTGCTGGACGTGGTGCTCGACGCGTGGGCCGCCCCCGGCATGAACAACCCGGCCGACGAGGCCTCCCCGCAGGGCAGCACGGACGATGCCGATCCCGAGGCCCTGAAGCAGGCCGCCGAGCGGGACCTTCGCACGCCGGGGCAACGTAACCACGATGCCCTGCACGCGCTGCTGCAAGCGGTCGCCGACGGCGGCCTGCTCGGCAAGAGTCACCGCGGCCTGCCGCCACACCTGATCATCACGATCTCCGAAACCGAACTGCGGGAACGGGCCGGGGTGGCGACCACCGCGGGTGGGGCTCTCCTGCCGATCGCCGACGTGATCGAACTGGCGGCCGAAGCCCAGCAGCATCTGGCGGTGTTCGCCGACCACAGCGCCCAACCGTTGTATCTGGGGCGGGCCAACCGGTTCGCCAACCAGGCCCAACGGATGATGCTGCTGGCCCGTGACGGCGCGGTCTGCACCTGCCCGGGTTGTAGTCAGCCGTTCACCCGCACCGAAGCGCATCACGCCGAACAGGATTGGAAAGACGGCGGGCTCACCGACATCCAGGATCTGGCTGCCGCCTGCCCGACCCACAACCGGATGGTCGGCGACAAACCCGGCCAGTGGTCCACCCACATCATCAAGACCGGGCCTGATGCCGGCCGCCCGGCCTGGACGCGCAACGGCCGACGTGGGAAGGGGCGATCGAGGGTCCGGATCGATCGAACCCGCGAGGTGGCCGAGGCCTTCTCTCGCCACCTGAAGCACCAAACCCAGCTACAACGACCCCAGAATCGTTCGGGCACAGCCGAACCCAAGACCCCGACCGGACCGCCCGGCCACCCCGAGGAACGTCGACGAGTGCCCCGGCTGATCGCCTCGGGGTGGGCGGTTAACGTCGTCGAGCTGGGGTGACCCTTCGAGACGCTCGCTCGGCCAGCGCCTCGCGGGCTCCTCAGGGAGCGAGAGGAGACGCTCGCGGGTCCTGAGTAAGCGAGCCCGCGAGCGCTCCGAAGGGCGTTCCTCGCTCGCTCCTCAGGGAGCGGGAGGGAATGCTGGCGGGTCGAAGGTCCCCAACCGGGACCATCCTGGCTCGGCCGAACCCTCACTCCTCCGGGAAAACGAGGCTGCCGGCTGATCCCGACCCTCAGCTGTTCAGCGTCTTACCCAGCCGCCCAACCGCTTCCTCGTACTCGCTCACGAGGTCCGCGATCAGCTCGGCGACCGGCGTGATCGTGTTGCAGCGACCCACGATCTGGCCGGCCGGCATCGCCACCACCTCGGGGTCGTCGGCGGCGGAGATCCGGGCGTGCGCGTCGGCGACGAGCAGATTCTGCAGGGGCATCGGAAGCGGTTCGGGTGCGCCGGGGGCATCCCACGCGTCGGTCCACTTGGTCTTGAGCAGCCGCGCCGGTTTGCCCGAGTAGATGCGACGCCGCACCGTGTCCCGCGAGGTGGCGTTCAGCAACGCCTTCTGCACCGTCGACGGTTCGTCGGAACCGGGCGCCACACCCAGTTTGTACTCGGCGGCGGTCAGCCAGTAGGTGCCCATCCAGACGCCTTGCGCCCCGAGCGCGATCGCCGCGGCGATCTGCCGACCGCTGCCCACGCCGCCGGCGGCCAGCACCGGTGCCGAATCACCCACCGCATCAACAAGTTCGGGCCACAGAACCATCGATGTGACCTCGCCGGTGTGGCCGCCACCCTCGTACCCCTGCGCGATGACGATGTCGACACCGGCCTCGACGTGGTGCAGCGCATGTTCTTTCGCGCCGGCCAACGCGGCGACGGCCACGCCGTTGTCGTGGGCGACTTGGATGACATCGGCGGGCGGAGAACCCAAAGCGTTGGCGATCAAAGCGATCTGCCCGTACTTGCGGCGATGTTCCATCGCGACGTCGACGTGCGAGCGCGCCACCGAATGCAGCCAGCCCAGCACGCCCGCGTCGACCCGGCTGCCATCCGGCAGTGGCGGCACCCCGAGATCGTCGAGTGTGCGTTCGACGAATGCGCGGTGCTCGGGCGGGATCATCGAGTCGAGGTCGAACTTGCTGCCCTCGGTCGGGATCTTGGCCGGCATGACCACGTCGACACCGAACGGTTTGCCGTCGGTGTTCTCGTGCATCCATTCGAGTACCTCGTCGAGTTCGTCGGCCTCGTTGAAGCGGACACACCCGAGCACACCCATCCCGCCGGCGCGGCTGATCGCGGCGGCCACGTCCTGACTCGGGGTGAAGCCGAAGATCGGGTAGTCGATACCGAAGCGTTCGGTGAGTTCGGTTCTCATATCAGTGCTTTCCCGTCGCGGCGTGCGACTCGTCGGCCGGGCGCTCCTCGGTGACGGCAACGCCCCACCGGTAGTCCGGCTTGCCGGCGGGCGACCGTTTGATCTCGTCGACGAACCACACGCTGCGCGGACACTTGTAGCCCGCCAACTCCTTGCGCACGACATCGTTGAGATCGGCCAGCGACGGCCGCACCCCGTCGCGGGTCGCGATCACCGCCGCCACCCGCTGTCCCCAGCGCTGGTCGGCGACCCCGACGACGACGGTGTCGAACACGTCCGGATGCGCCTTCAACGCGCCCTCGACCTCCTCCGGGAACACCTTCTCGCCACCGGTGTTGATGGAGACCGAGCCCCGGCCCAGCATGGTGATCGAGCCGTCTTCTTCGAGCTGCGCGAAGTCACCCGGGAAGGAGTAGCGAATCCCGTTGAACTCCTTGAATGTTTTCGCCGACTTCTCCGGATCGTTGTGGTAGCGCAACGGAATGTGCCCGGTCCGTGCGAGCATGCCGATCTCCCCGCTGCCCGGTTCCACCGGAGTGCCGTCGTCGCGCAGCACGTGTGTTTCGCTGTCGGCGTTGACGCGCGGCCCACCCGTATGCGGCGCACCCTTGGCCACCACCCCGAGTCCGCCGAACCCGGTCTCCGACGACCCGATGGCATCGATGATCACCGAATTGGGGAAGCGGTCGAGGAACTGTTCCTTGACGCTCGGCGAGAACAGAGCCGCCGACGACGCCACCGACAGCACGCTGCTCAGGTCGTGGTCGTCGTTCTCGGCGAGCGCCTCGATCATGGGGCGTCCCATGGCATCTCCGGTGATGAAGACGACGTTGACCTTGTGCCGTTCGATCACCTCCCAGGCGTGCGGCCCGCTGAACTCCGGATACACCACCGCTTTTCCGCCGGCGAACAGTGACTGGAAGATGGCCCACTGGGATCCGCCGTGGATGAACGGCGGGATCGGGAACCGCACCAGCTGACCGCCGCCGGCCCCTTGTCGGGCGAGATGCCATTCATCGGGCACGGGTTCGCTGGTGTACCAGTCGATCCCGCCGCCGAGGACCCGCCAGACGTCGATCTGCCGCCACACCACACCCTTGGGCTTGCCGGTGGTGCCACCGGTGTAGAGCATGTAGAGGTCGTCGTCGCTGCGGTCCTCGAAGTCCCGGTCGGACGAGGACTCGGCGATCGCGTCCTCGTACCGGATGGCATCCGAGTGGCCCGCACAACCGACCTCGGCGTCGGTGCCGTCCTCGATGACGATCCGATGCTCGATCGACGGCGTATTCGGCAACGTGTTGCACACACGCTCGCAGAACTGTCGTTCGTGGATGAGTACGGTCATTCCGGAGTCGGTGAAGATGTGCTCGAGTTCGGCTTCCACGTAGCGATAGTTCACGTTGACCATCACCGCGCGGGCCTTGAAGATGGCCACCATCGACTCCACCGATTCGATGGTGTTTCTGCTGTACAACCCGACTCGGTCGCCGGGTCGCACCCCGAGCTCCCGCAGCTTGTGAGCGAGCGCGTTGGACCGCGCCTCGAGGTCGGCGTAGGTGCGCGTCTGCTCGCCGGACTCGAGTGCGATGCGCTCCGGCATCAGATCGACGGCATGCTCGATGAGGTCGGCAATCGTATAGGCCATGGCTTCAAATTAGAACGTGTTATCGTTTTGGGCAAGACGTATCGCCTGACGTGATCGCGAGGACCGACCGATGACCACGATTGCCAACTCCGCGCCCGCCACCGACAGGACGCCCGACTGTCTCGTCGAGAAGCGTGGCCACGTCCTGATCGTGACGATGAACCGGCCGGAAGCCCGCAACGCGCTGTCGGCGGAGATGATGGCGATCATGGTCGAGGCGTGGGATCGCATCGACGACGATCCCGATATCCGGGTCGCGATACTCACCGGCGCCGGTGGCGCGTTCTGTGCGGGCATGGATCTCAAGGCGATGAGCAAGAATGCGCCCGGCGACACGGTCGATCGGGGTACGTGGAATCCGGCCGTACTGCCCGCCCTGCTGAAGGGGCGACGACTCACCAAGCCGTTGATCGCCGCCGTCGAGGGCCCGGCGATCGCCGGCGGTACCGAGATCCTGCAGGGCACCGACATCCGCGTGGCCGGCGAGAGCGCCAGATTCGGTGTCGCCGAAGCACGTTGGGGCCTGTTCCCGCTCGGCGGCAGCGCGGTTCGTCTCCCCCGCCAGATTCCGTACACGATCGCCGCGGACCTCCTGCTGACCGGTCGGCACATCACCGCCACGGAAGCGAGGGAATACGGCCTGATCGGGTATGTCGTGCCGGACGGTTCCGCATTGGACAAGGCCTTGGAGATCGCCGACACCATCGCCGCCAACGGCCCGCTCGCGGTCCAGGCCATCCTCAAGACCATGCGCGACACCGAGGGTATGCACGAACTCGACGCCTTCAAGGTCGAGTCGAAGCTCGGCATCTCGGTGTTCAAGAGCAAGGACGCCAAGGTCGGCCCCAAGGCGTTCGCCGACAAGCAGAAGCCGGTCTTCACCGGCGAGTAGCCGACCGCCCGTCTCGCAGGCGTCGCGGGTGTGCCCGGTCATGCCCCGGACATGCTCAGCCGAAGCCTGGCCAGCCTGCGGACGACCAGACTGGGCACATATTCGACCTCATCGTCCACCGCGGTGAGTTCGCTTGTCGCACCGAGCAGCAGGGTGATCGCCCGGCAGGCCTCGAGCCGGGCGAGGTGCGCACCGATGCAGAAGTGGATGCCGCGGCCGAAGCCGTGATGCAACCGCGGCTGCGATCTGTCCAGGTCCAGTTCGGCCGGGTGGTCGAAGATCGCTCGATCGCGATTCGACGCACCCCACAACAGCATCAGCCGGGCGCCTTCCTCGATCGCGACACCGTCGAGGCTGGTTGCCCGTGTGGTGGTGCGGAAATGGCCTCGGAAGGGACTCTCGAGGCGCACCGCCTCTTCGACGAGCAGCGGAATGCGCTCCGGATCGTTCCGAAGTTCTTGCTGCAGTTCCGGATCCGAGGCCACGAGCCGTGCGGCGGTGCCGAGCAGACTCGTGGTGGACTCGGCGCCGGCGGTCACCAGCTGGACCAGGAACATGGTGCCCTGCTCGAGGGTGAGCGTCTTGTCGATCACCGCGTCCGCGACGGTGTCGAGCACACCGCCGCACGGTGCGTGCATCGCTTCGTCGAGTCGCTCGGCGAGATACTCGGTGAACTCGACCACCTTCGTCATCGCCTCGCCGATCCGATCGGGTGAGGCCACGCCGGACACCAGCACGATCGCATCGTCGGACCAGGCGGCCAGGCGGTCGAGGTCCCGCTCAGGCAGGCCGATGATGTGGCCGATGACGCGCACCGGCACGGTCGTCGCGACCGACGTCATCCAGTCGCCCCCACCGCCGGCGACGAGCTGTCTGATCCGCTGCTCGAGCAGGCTGTCGACGAACGCTTCCCACTGCTTGACGGCGCGCTGCCGCAAGCGTGGCTGGACCAGGCCGCGGTGCGCGGTGTGCGACGGCGGGTCCGAGGTCGCCAGCACATCCACACCCCCGGTATCCGCCACCTGAAGCTCCGCCGACTCGGCACCCGCGGTCAGGAGCGCCACCAGATTGCTGGAATAGGTTTCGGGGTCCGCGAGCACCTCCCGGATGGCATCGAAACCGATCACCACGTAGAGCTCCTGGTCGGCGAGGCGATGCACGGCGCCGGCGTCGAGCAGTTCCTCGAACAGCGGATACGGATCCTGCAGCACATCGTCGGCGAAAAGTTCGCGGGCCGTGAGCATCACACGTCTCCCTCTTCGCGATCGACCGGCCTCTCGACCGGGCACCGGCCGAGAGGAGTGGGGCCGCTCATGGCTCCCCCGGTCACGATGCACGCACTCGCCGCGGCACCACGTTCAGTTCGAATCCCTTCGGCACCATGGTCAGTCGTTCGTCGACGGCGAGGTCGTATCCCGGATCGCCGGCCAGGTCGTAGCGGTGCAGCAACGTCGCGAGCACCAGTACCGATTCGTGCAGGGCGAACTGACGTCCGATGCACGCACGCAGTCCCGTACCAAAGGGCTTGTAGCTGTGCGCGGGACGCTTCTTGACCTCTGTGGGGAGGAACCGGTCGGGGTCGTAGACGTCCGGGTCGGCCCAGATCGCCGGATCACGGTGCACATGCGCCAAGACCACCACCGCCCAATCCTCCGGCCGCATAGGGTATTTGCCGCCGATCGTGGTCTCTGCCCGGGGGCTGCGCGCGAACGCCGGCACGGTCGGCCAGATGCGCAACGCCTCGTCGAGGCAGCGACGGATGTACCGGAACTTGGCGACCTGTTCGAAGGTCGGGGTCGCGGTCGGGTCGTCGCCAAGGATCTCGTCGGCCTCCCGCTGCGCGGCGGCGAGGCATTCCGGGTTCTGCGACAGGTAGTAGAGGGTGAACGACAGCGCGCCGGAGGTGGTCTCGTGACCCGCGACGAGGAACGTCAGGATCTGATAGCGGATATTCAACGGCGACAGGCGTTCCCCGGTTTCGGGGTGCGACACGTTGAGCATGATGCCGAGCAGGTCGTGTTGGTCGGCGTCGCCGGTCCGTTCGGCGATGAGGTCGTCGAGCAAGCCGTCGACGTACGCCTGCCGAGCGGCGTTGCGCCGGTCCATGAAGCGGCCGACGAGCGTGCCGCCGGGAGCGGTCTGCAACGCCCCTTTCCGACGACCCGTCTCCAAGGCGCGGACCATCGCTCCGACGAATGGGTGGGGCTCTTCGGTGGCGAAGGATCCGAAGTCGTGACTGAATGCGGCCCGGCTCAGGGTTTCCATGGTGAGCTTCGTCATCGATCGGGTCACGTCCACCGGTCCCGTCTGGCGATCCCAGTAGTCGAACAACTCCGCGGCGGTGCCGAGCATGATCGGGTGATACGACTGCATCGCCGACTTGGTGAACGCAGGCATCAGGAGTTCATGTGCGAGTTGCCAATTCGGCTCGTCGTTGTAGGCGGTGAACAGGCCGTCGCCGGCGTACTGCCGCAATGCGGTGATCGCCGGCGGCAGCGCCTTGCAGAAGCGCTTCTCGTCGTAGAGTTCCATCGCGAGTTCGGCGCCCGAGATGAACACGAACTTCTGCCGAAAGATCTGCAGCTCGAAGATGGGTCCGAGGTCGGCTCCCCACTCGAGCAGGCTCAGCAACGGATTTCGCGGGTCCGACACACCCAGATCGCCCACGAACGGCTTGCGCCGGCCGGCATGTGGAAACACCTGCCCCGACCAGTCGTTCTTCAGTTTCCTGCCCACTCCTCGACCATGCGCGAGCCGAATGACGATGTCAATCGGCCGGTCGGGCGATCCGGAGATGCCATGCCCTCCGGTCCCGGCTCACGTCAGCGCGGCGAGGGCCCGGATGGTGTCGGCGTCTCGGGCGGTCACCATCAGCATGCCCACTCCCGCGGCTTCCCACAGCTTGATCTGAGCGCGGACATGCTCGGCGGTGCCCGCGATGAGTGTCTCGCGCACCATCTCGTCGGGCACGGCAGCGACCGCCTCGGCCTTCCGGCCGGCGCGGAACAACGCACCGACCTCGTCGACGGCGTCGCCATAGCCCATGCGGCGGTACAACTCGGCGTGAAAGTTCTTCTCCTTGGCGCCCATCCCGCCGACATAGAGGGCCGTCGACGGCCGGTACCGCTCGACCGCGGCGGCGACGTCGTCGGTGATCATCACCTGCACCGTGGCCGCGACCTCGAACTCATCGCGGGTCCGCCGTGCACCGGGCCGTGCGAATCCGTCGGCGAGCCATTGCTCGTAGTGATCGGCGAGACGCAGGCTGTAGAAGATGGCCAGCCAGCCGTCGGCGATCTCCGCGGTCTGCGCGACGTTGCGCGGCCCCTCGGCACCGAGCCAGATGGGGATGTCGGCGCGCAGCGGATGGGTGATCGGTTTGAGCGGTTTGCCCAGACCGGTCGATCCGTCCGCGTCGGCCGGGTAGGGCAGCGGATAGTGCGGGCCACCGTTGCGGACCGGCGCTTCGCGGGCCAGCACGTCGCGCACCACCTGCACGTATTCGCGGGTGCGGGCCAGGGGCTTGCCGAACGGTTGCCCGTACCACCCTTCGACGACCTGCGGCCCGGATACGCCGAGTCCGATGATGTGGCGTCCGCCGGACAGATGATCGAGGGTCAGGGCGGCCATCGCAAGTGACGTCGGTGGACGCGCGGACAGTTGGGACACCGCGGTCCCCAACCGGATCCGCTCGGTGGACGCGCCCCACCACGCGAGCGGCGTGTAGGTGTCCGAACCCCAGGATTCGGCGGTGAACACCGCGTCGAAGCCCGCCTCCTCGGCGGTCGCGATCAGTTCCGGCGCGTTGTCGATCGGCCCCGCACCCCAGTACCCGAGTTGCAACCCGAACTTCATCGGCACCCCTTTCCCACCTGTCACCAGGATGTCGGCTGCACGCCCGTGACGTGCACCTTGTGCCCCAATACTAGAACGTGTTCTACTCGATGAGTGAGCACCAACCAAACTGCGCCCCGCGCGACGACGGGCAGTCCCGTCGCCGAGGTACCCGCACCCGAGTCCACCATCCTCACCGCGCCGCTGCGCAACTCGTTCGATTACACGCGTTCACTCGGCCCGGTGCTCAGCCAGTTCGCACTCGCGCTGCGCGACGGGCGCATCGTCGGGTCGAAGAGCGGTGACGGCACGGTGTCGGTGCCCCCGGTGGAGTTCGATCCGGTCGGCGGCGCGAAGATCACCGAACTGGTCGACGTCGCAACCACCGGGACCGTCGTCACGTGGACGTGGCAGCCGGAACCGCTTGAGCCACAACCACTCGACGAGCCGTTCGCCTGGGCATTGATCAGGCTCGACGGCGCAGACACCGCCATGCTCCACGCCGTCGCGGTGGACTCCCCCGACGACATCGCCACCGGTGCAAGGGTTCACGCGGTCTGGCGACCGGCACGGATCGGACGCATCGACGATATCGCCCACTTCGCACTCGGCGACACCCCGGAATCCGCGCCCGCCAACGAAGCCGACAACCCTGAGGGCGATCAGGTGGTGATTCCCACACCGATCACCACGGAGATCATCCACTCGGCGACGGAAGAGGAGTCGTGGTATCTCGAGGGCCTCAAGGCCGGCAAATTGTATGGTTGCCGGATCGGTTCGGGTGTCGACGCGGGGCGTGTCTACTTCCCCCCGCGCGCGGTCAGCCCGTCCGACGGCTCCCCATCGGTCGAGCGAGTCGAATTGCCCGACACCGGAATTGTGACGACGTTCTGCATCGTGAACGTGCCGTTCCAGGGGCAGCGGATCAAGCCGCCGTACGTCGCCGCCTACGTGCTACTCGACGGCTCCGACATCCCATTCCTGCATCTCATCCTCGACTGCCCGGCCGACGAGGTCCGGATGGGCATGCGCGTCGAGGCGGTCTGGGTCCCCGAGGAGGAGCGTGAGTTGTCGCTGGGCAGCATCAGCCATTTCCGGCCGACCGGCGAGCCCGACGCCGACTACGAGTCGTACCGCGAATTCCTCTGATCCGCTGCCATTCTCAACCAAGGAGTACCAGTGACCCTCCCCCGGATCGCGATCATCGGGTTCGCCCACAGCCCGAACATCGTCGGGACGTACGGCACCACCAACGGCGTCGAAATGCTGATCCCCTGCTTCTCGAAGCTCTACGCCGAACTCGGCATCACCCGCACCGACATCGAGTTCTGGTGCAGCGGATCGTCGGATTACCTTGCCGGACGCGCATTTTCCTTCATCTCCGCGATCGATTCGATCGGTGCGATGCCGCCGATCAACGAGTCGCACGTCGAGATGGACGGCGCCTGGGCACTGTACGAGGCGTGGGTGAAGATCGCCACCGGCGAGGTCGATCTCGCGCTGGCCTACGGCTTCGGCAAGGCCACCGCCGGCAACGCCGATCTGACCCTCGCCCTGCAGACCGACCCGTACACGGTCGCACCCCTGTGGCCGGACGCCCGGTCGCTGGCAGCCCTGCAGGCGCGCGCGGGTATCGACCGCGGAGTGTGGTCCGAGGCCGACATGGCGGCCGTCGCCGCACGCACGTCGGGAACCCCGGTCGACAAGCTGCTCGGCGCCGACTACGTCGCGAATCCGCTTCGCGCGCATGACGTCGCGCCGTACACCGATGCCGCCGCCGCGGTGATCATCACGAGCGAACGGCGCGCCCGGGAGCTCGTGGCCAACCCGGCGTTCGTCACCGGCTGGGATCACCGCATCGATACGCCCAACTTCGGCGCCCGCGATCTGACGGTCTCACCGTCGACGAAGCTGGCCGGCGACACCGCCTTCGGCGACCGGAACCGCGCCGTCGACGTCGCCGAGATCTGCGCGCCGTACACACATCAGGAACTGATCGTGCGTTCGGCGCTCGATCTGCCCGACTCCGTGCGGGTCAATCCCTCCGGCGGCGCACTCACCGGCAACTCCCTGTTCTCGGTCGGCCTGCAGCGGATCGGCTATGCGGCACACGAGATCCTCACCGGCAACGCGGGCACCGCCGTCGCACACGCGACCAGCGGCCCACTGCTGCAACAGAACATGGTGGTCACCCTGGCAGGAGACGAAAACTGATGGCACACAACAATCGCGCGGCCGTCCTGGGCACCGGACAGACCAAGTACGTCGCCAAACGCCACGATGTCACCATGGCGGGCATGTGCCGCGAGGCCATCGACAAGGCACTGGCCGACGCCAAGGTCTCGATCGACGACATCGACGCCATCGTCATCGGCAAGGCCCCCGACCTGTTCGAGGGGTCGATGATGCCGGAATTGTCGATGGCCGAGGCCATCGGCGCCGTCGGTAAACGGCTGATCCGCGTGCACACCGCCGGATCGGTCGGCGGATCCACCGCCAACGTCGCCGCGTCGTTGGTGTTCGCCGGCGTGCACCAGCGTGTGCTCGCCGTCGCATGGGAGAAGCAATCGGAGTCGAATGCCATGTGGGCGTTGTCGATTCCGGTGCCGTTCACCAAACCGGTGGGTGCCGGTGCCGGCGGCTTCTTCGCCCCACACGTGCGCGCCTACATCCGGCAGTCCGGCGCCCCCGACTACATCGGCGCGATTGTGGCCGCCAAAGACCGACGCAACGGCGCGCTCAACCCGCTGGCCCACCTGCAGCAGCCCGACATCACCACGGAGAAGGTCCTGCAATCCCAGATGCTCTGGGACCCCATCCGATACGACGAAACCTGCCCGTCGTCGGACGGCGCCTGCGCGGTGGTGATCGGCGACGAGCAGATGGCCGACGCGGCCGTCGCCGCCGGCGATCCGGTCGCATGGATCCACGCCACCGCGATGCGCACCGAACCGCTGTCCTTCGCGCATCGAAACGTGGTGAATCCGCAGGCGAGCCGCGATGCCGCAGCAGCACTGTGGAAGGCGGGCGGCATCGACAACCCGATCGAGGAGATCGACGCCGCCGAGATCTACGTCCCGTTCTCGTGGTTCGAGCCGATGTGGCTGGAAAGCTTGGGGTTTGCCGACGAGGGGCAAGGGTGGAAGCTCACCGAGGCCGGCGAGACCGAGATCGGTGGCCGCATCCCGCTCAACGCCTCCGGCGGGGTGCTCTCGTCGAATCCCATTGGCGCGTCGGGCATGATCCGCTTCGCGGAGGCCGCCATCCAGGTGATGGGCAAGGCCGGCGCACACCAGGTGAAGGACGCGCGAAAGGCCTTGGGCCACGCCTACGGCGGCGGCTCCCAGTACTATTCGATGTGGCTGGTGGGCGCGGACAAACCCATCCATTGATGCTCGCCCACCCGCTCTGGTTGCCCGGCAACGGGCTTCAGGCGGGTGGGCTGGGCCGTACGAGCGCAAGGTCAGGCCGGTTCGGGGAGTGCGCACGACTCCACCTTTGCAGTCCCGGCGGGTCGACGACCTTCACCCCACCTACTGTCATTCACATTGGCCGGAACCAGAGCGGACAACAAGAGGCGGGGTGAATCCGGGAGGCGGTTCTCAGGCCGGACGGACCGAGTTGATCGTCTTCTCGACTTCCCAGAAGGCGCGCAGCGCAGCCATCTTCCCGTCGGGTGCCGCCTTGTAGGTGAACACTCCGTGCGCCTCGGAGACGTGGCCGGCGATGTGGGTGACGATCTTCCCGACGTAGGCGACCTCGTCACCGCAGATGATCTCGTCGTCGAAGACGAATTCGATGCTCTCCGTGGTGGCTATCGACTTGTCCCAGAACTCGGCGATCTGCTCGTGCCCGCGGAATCCTTTGCCCTCCGGGTCGAACATCGACGGTCCGACCGGATCCTCGACGGTGCCGTCGGCGGCGAAGTTCGCCACCCATGCGGCTTTGTCGCGGGCGGCGACGAGTTCCCTCGATCGCCGTCCCGCCACGACCGCCGGATGATTCTCCCGATCGATGTCGAGATATGCCGGTTTCTCACTGGCCGTTGTCATTTGGTCCCGTAATCGACCCGGAGTTCCTTGACGCCGTTGATCCAGCCGTGCCGCAGGCGGCGTGGGGACTCGAGCCGGCTGATGTCCGGGACGAGATCGGCCAGCGCATTGAACATCAGATTGATCTCCATACGGGCCAGGTTGGCGCCGACGCAGAAGTGTGCACCGTTACCGCCAAAGCCCACATGAGGATTGGGGTCGCGGAGGATGTTGAACCGGAACGGGTCGTCGAATACTTCCTCGTCGTAGTTCGCCGAGCCGTAGAAGAGACCGACGCGCTCGCCTTCCTTGATGTCGACGCCGCCCACCTGTGTGTCCTGCTTGGCGGTGCGCTGGAAACAGTTCACCGGGGTGGCCCAGCGGACGATCTCGTCGACCGCGGTGGCCGGGCGCTGCTTCTTGAACAGTTCCCATTGGTCGGGGTTCTCGAGGAAGGCGTTCATCCCGTGGCTGATCGCGTTGCGGGTGGTCTCGTTGCCGGCAACGGTGAGAAGGATGAAGAAGAATCCGAACTCGGCCTCGTCGAGGGACTGTCCTTCCATGTCGGCGTTCACCAGAGTGGAGACGATGTCCTCGACCGGATTCTTCCGGCGCTGCTCGGCCATGTTGTAGCCGTAGCCGAGGATCTCGGCCGACGCCATCTCCGGATCCTCGCCGAACTCGGGATCGTCGTAGTTCATCATGTTGTTCGACCAGTCGAACAACTTGCCGCGATCCTCCTCGGGGACGCCGAGCAGGTCCGCGATCGCCAGCAGGGGCAGATCGACGGCAACGTCGTGGACGAAGTCACCGGTGCCGCTCTCGGCCGCCTTCCGCACGATCGTGCGCGCCGCGTCGTCGAGCTTCTCCTCGAGGGAGTGGACCGCGCGCGGCGTGAAGGCCTTCGAGACCAGCTTGCGCAGGCGGGTGTGGTCCGGCGGGTCATGATTGATCAACAGTGCCTTGGTGACGTCGAGTTGCTCCTGCGTCATCTCGTCGTCGAACCGCATGATCACGCCGTTGGTGGCGGTCGACCAGTCGTCGTTGTTCTTGGAGATCTCCCGGATGTGCGCATGCTTGGAGATCACCCAGTAGCCGCCGTCGTGGAAGCCGCCACCCTTGCCGGGGAGCTGGGCATCCCACCAGACGGGAGCCGTCTTGCGCAGTTCGGCGAACTCCCTGACCGGAATGCCTCGTTCCAGCAGATCGGGGCTGGTGAAGTCCCAGCCTTCCTCCTGCATGAACGAACACTCCGCCTCAGCGCCCCCCTTGGCACTGGCCGTCGCACCCTGAGCCTGGGTCACGTCACACCACCTCGCTGTGAGATTAGAACCTGTTTCAATCTCATTGAAGCATATTGTGACGGCAAAGACAGTCTCGAACGAGAACTTGTTCTAGTTTTGATCGCCCACACCCGCGGCGACATGCGGAAACTCTACCAACATTCGTTGAGACATCGGCGCAGGATCGCTGGATGTGGCGTCGAGAGCGCGTCCGGACACGGGCGCACCTCGCCGCGGACCGACCTCCGGAACGCTGTGTGACGCATCACACAGAAGGGTCGATCCGGGCCGTGGACCGAGACTGAAACTTGTTCTAATTTGGAGTGAGATCGCGAATCGGATCGAGCAAGGAGTGGGTATGGGTGTGCCGGTGATCGTCGAAGCGGTGCGGACACCGATCGGCAAGCGGGCGGGGTGGTTGTCGGGGTTGCACCCGGAGGAACTGCTCGGCATCGCCCAGAAAGGACTTCTCGAGAAGGCCGGCGTAGACCCGGCTCTCGTCGAGCAGGCGATCGGCGGCTGCGTCACCCAGGCGGGCGGACAGGCCGGCAACATCACGCGGAAGGCATGGCTGTCGGCTGGCCTCCCCGAGCAGACCGGTGCGACGACGATCGACTGCCAATGCGGATCGGCCCAGCAGGCCAACCACCTCATCGCCGGGCTCATCGCCACCGACACCATCGACGTCGGTGTCGCCTGTGGGATCGAGATGATGTCGATGGTGCCGCTCGGCGCCAACGTCGGCACGCAGGCCGGCCCGTACCACGCGGACTCGTGGAGCATCGACATGCCGAACCAGTTCGAGGCCGCCGAGCGGATCGCCCGACGACGCGGCATCACCCGCGCCGATGTGGACTGGCTCGGGGAACGCAGTCAACGACTCGCCAAGCAGGCGTGGTCCGAGGGCCGATTCGACCGAGAAGTGTTGACGTTCAAGGCACCTGAGCGCAGCAAGGAGGGCGAACTCACCGGCAATGTGCTCGATGTCAGTCGCGACCAGGGACTGCGCGACACCACCGTCGAGTCGCTGGCCGCACTCAAGCCGGTCCTCGACGGTGGCATCCACACGGCCGGGACGTCGTCGCAGATCTCCGACGGCGCGGCGGCCGTCCTGTTGATGGACGAGGCGAAGGCACGCGCTCTCGGACTCACGCCCCGCGCGCGTATCAAGGCGCAGGCGCTCATCGGGTCCGAGCCGCACTATCACCTCGACGGCCCGGTGCAGGCCACCGAGCGGGTGCTCGCGAAGGCCGGAATGTCGATGTCCGACATCGATCGCGTCGAGATCAACGAGGCTTTCGCGTCGGTGGTTCTGAGCTGGGCGCAGGTACACGGGGCCGACATGGACCTGGTCAACGTGAACGGCGGTGCCATCGCGCTCGGACATCCGGTGGGCAGCACGGGATCTCGGCTCATCACCACCGCCCTGCACGAACTCGAGCGCAGCGACACGCAGACCGCGCTGATCACCATGTGTGCCGGCGGCGCGCTGGCCACCGGCACGATCATCGAGCGCATCTGATGCCGGCGCTCGATCCGAACACGCGGCCGACACAGCTGGGTTCACCCTTCGTCGCGTCGATGATCAAGGTCGGTTCCCGGATGAACGCGAGGCTCTACAAGGTCAGCGGCGGACGTCTGGGCGGGACCTGGCGGGTCGGCGCCGGATTCCGCAAGCCGGTCCCGGTGTGCCTGCTGACGACCACCGGCCGCAGAACCGGTGAACCTCGGACCGCGCCGCTGAACTACCTCCGGAAGGGCGACAGTTTCATCGTCGTCGCTTCCCAGGGAGGCCTGCCGTCCAACCCCGCGTGGTACCTCAACCTCGTTGCCAATCCGGAGGTTTCGATCCAGGTCGGCCGGGAGCACCACGAACTCGTCGGCCGCACCGCCGTCGCCGACGAACGCGCCGCACTCTGGGAGGAGCTCGTCGAGCTCTACGCCGACTACGACACCTATGCCGCGTGGACCGACCGCGAAATCCCGGTGGTCGTGTGCGAACCCCGGTGAGTTCGGCCCAAACGCGCTCGTTGCGCGGTCATACGACAACTATTGTTGTATGACCGCGCTGCGAGCGCGTTTGGGCGACACAGCTTCACTCGCACCGGCGCGACTGCTCACCTCACGGATTGCGGCGCCGACCCAGATGCTCAGGAAGCCGCGCAGTCCGTCACTCGTCCGGGGCGGCGTTCCCGGGTCCAGAACCATGGATTGTAGTGTGCGCAAGATGATTTCGACGACGACCTCGAGGTCGTCGTCGGCGAATCCGCGGGCCGCCCAATCGACGTCCATCCGGCCGATGATCGATCGGGCGAAGTCGCGGGCCGTTTTCGAGGTGAACTCGCCGACCACCGGCACGCTCACCCGATCCGATCGCAGCAGCAGCCCGACGTAGTCGTCGCGGCCCAACTCCTCGAGCACGCCGACCAGACCTTCCACGACCGCGACATCGGGCTCGGAGATCCCGCGCAGGCGTTCCGACATCCGGTCCAACAGCGCCCCGACGGCATCGACGGCTGTCGCCGCAAGCAGCTCTTCGGTGCTGTGGAAATAGCGGTAGACGGTCTGCCGGGTCACCTCCAACTCCCGTGCCACGTCGGCGATACTCGTCGCCGGCCCACGGCGGTCGATGACGTCGCGGGTTGCGGCGAGGATGCGCGCCCTGGCCTCGTCGTCGGTGTTCGGCACGCGCCCACCCCAACCGTGGGTCCTCACCTCGACAGCCCATATCTCCCGGTCATGGCAGGAACGCTACCGCCCGACGCAGCCGGCCTCGCGCGCAAAAGACCATACACTGAGTCATCAGATGTATGGTGTAGTGATGGCCACCACATCACCCCTCCCCCCGTTCGCGCCGGGAAGCCTCGATCTCACCGATCCGGACCTGCTCGAACACGGCATGCCGCGCTCGGAGTTCGCCGAGTTGCGACGGACCGCCCCCGTCTGGTGGAACGCGCAGCCCATCGGCACCTCGGGCTTCACCGATGGCGGGTACTGGGCGGTCACGAAGCACGCACATGTCAGAGAGATCTCGAAGCAGAGCGATGTCTGGTCGACCAACATGAACGGCGCGATCATCCGCCTGCCCGACTACGTCACGCCGGATCAGATCGAGTTCACCAAGGCGCTGCTCATCAATCACGACCCGCCGGAACACACCCGCCTGCGCAAGATCGTCTCGCGGATCTTCACGCCGAAGGCGGTGGGTGCTCTCAAGGACGGGCTGCACGGCTATGCCCGACAGATCGTCGAGGAAGCCGCCGCCACCGGCACCGGCAACTTCGTCGATGACGTCGCGATCCACCTTCCGCTGCAAGCGATCCTGGACCTGATCGGCGTACCCGAAGCCGATCGCGCACGCATCCACGAGCTGGTCGATGCGATCACCAACAACGACGACCCGGATCAGTCGATCGATCCGGCCACCGCCAACGCAGAGCTGCTCGGCTACGCGTACGCCATGGCCGAGGAACGACGGAAGAACCCGACCGACGACATCGTCACCACCCTGATCCACGCCGACGTCGACGGCCACGCGATGACCGAGATCGAGTTCGGCTTCTTCGTCATCCTGCTGATCACCGCCGGCAACGAGACGACCCGCAACGCGACGAGCCACGGCATGAACGCCTTCTTCGACAACCCCGATCAGTGGCAGCTGTTCAAGACCGAGCGACCGGCCACCACCGTCGACGAGATCATTCGCTGGGCGTCCCCGGTGCACGCATTCCAGCGCACCGCCCGGCTCGCCACACAGGTCGGTGGCGTCGACATCGAGGCCGGGCAGCGGGTGGGGCTGTTCTACGGTTCGGCCAATTTCGACGAAGACGTGTTCGACGACCCGTTCGCCTTCGACATTCTGCGAAATCCCAATCCACACTTGTCTTTCGGCGGCAACGGTGCACACTTCTGCATCGGGGCCAACCTCGCCCGGATGGAACTGAAGCTGATCCTCGACGCGATCGCCGACACCATGCCGGACATCGGCCGGGTGGGTGAGATGCAGCGTGTCCGCTCGGGATGGCTCAACGGCGTCAAGGATCTTCCGGTGCGCTATTCGGTCTCTCCGACGACCTGACGCGGGTACCGTCATGTGACGAATGCACGAGAGCGGCTTGCGAGGACCTCATGACCGGCGCCACCATCCGTCCCCACGCGGACATCGACTTCACCGACCCCGCGCTGCTTGAGCAGGGCCTGCCGCTGGCGCAGTTCGCCGAACGTCGAGCGACCGCACCCGTGTGGTGGAATCCGCAAGCCATCGGGCCGGCATTCTTCGACGACGACGGTTTCTGGGTGATCAGCCGCCACGCCGACATCCGCGCCATCTCCAAGGACACCGCGACCTGGTCGAACCGGGAGAAGGGCGCGGTCATGCGGATGCCCGACGGCGCGACCCGCGACCAGGTCGAGGCGGGCCGGAACTTCCTGCTCAACATGGATCCGCCCGACCACACGCGGATGCGCAAGATCGTGTCCCGGATGTTCACGCCGCGTGCCGTGGGTGCCCTTCAGGAGCGACTGGCCGCGCACGCGCGGGAGATCGTCGAGGCGGCCGCCGACACCGGCAGCGGCAACTTCGTCGACGATGTCGCGGTCCACCTTCCGTTGCGCGCGATCCTCGACCTCCTCGGCGTACCCGCCGCCGACCATGAGCGCCTGTGCATGCTCGCCGATTCGATGGTCAACCCCGACGACCCGGACAGTGCCTTCGATCCGTTCACCGCCCACGTCGAGATGATCGGCTATGCCTACGCCATGGCCGAAGACCGTCGCCGAAATCCGCGCGACGACATCGTGACTGTGCTGGTGCAGGCCGACATCGACGGGCACGCCCTGACCGAGGCCGAGTTCGGCTTCTTCGTGATCCTGCTCGTCATCGCCGGCAACGAAACCACCCGCAACGCGATCTCCCACGGCCTCAACGCTTTCCTCGACCACCCCGACCAGTGGACGGTGTTCAAGCGAGACCGGCCGGCCACCGCGGTCGACGAGATCATCCGGTGGGCAACGCCGGTGCACTGCTTCCAGCGCACCGCCAAGGTCGACACCGCCGTGTCCGGCGTGCCGATCCGGGCCGGGCAACGTGTCGGATTGTTCTACAGCTCAGCCAATTACGACGAGGAGGTGTTCGACGACCCGTTCGCCTTCGACATCGGCCGCGACCCCAATCCTCATCTGTCCTTCGGCGGCAACGGCGCCCACTTCTGCATCGGCGCCAACCTCGCCCGCCTCGAGGTGAACATCATGTTCAACACCCTCGCCGACCTCGTTCCGGATATCTCCAAAGTCGCCGAACCGCAACGGATTCGGTCAGGCTGGCTCAACGGCGTCAAGGACCTGCAGGTCACCTACCGCCCAGACCACCCGTCGTTGGTCGAGTAAGGGAGGAGCTTGCGACGACCGCATCGAGACCCCTCTCGAGCAATCGACCCTCACCCCACCCCACGCTCCGCGCTCTCCCAGAACCGCGCACGCAGGGCCTTCTTGTCGGGCTTGCCGAGAGCGGTGAGCGGCAACGACTCCGCGAAGATCACCTGCTTCGGCGTCTGCACCGCCCCCTTGCGCGCCTTCACCGTCTCCTGGATCTCCAGCGTGACCTGCGCCTTCGCGTCGTCGGACTGGTCGGCGTCGCCGCGCAGCACGACGACGGCGGTGACCGCCTCACCCCATTTCTCGTCGGGCACCCCGATCACCCCCACCTGGCCGACCGAAGGATGCTCGGCGACAACGTCTTCCACCTCACGTGGGAACACGTTGAAGCCGCCGGTGACGATCATGTCCTTGGTCCGGTCGACGATGTACCAGAACCCGTCCTCGTCCTCGCGTGCCACATCCCCGGTCCGCAGCCACCCGTCGCGGAAGGTGTCGGCGGTCTGTTCCGGCAATCCCCAGTACCCGCCCGCCAACAGCGGTCCGGCGACACAGATCTCGCCCGGCGCACCCTGCGCCACCGGCTTGTCGTCGGGTCCGAGCAGCGCGGTCCGCAGGAACGCCGACGGACGACCGCAACTGCTCAGTCGGCGCGGGTCATCACCCGGCTTCGGATGATCGTTGCGGCCGAGGTAGCTGATCACCATCGGCGCCTCGGACTGCCCGTAGTACTGCGCGAAGATCGGTCCGAACCGCTCGATGGCCTCGGCCAGGCGTACCGGATTGATCGCCGACGCACCGTAATACACGGTCTCCAGTGACGAGAGGTCGCGAGTGCGGGAGTCGGGATGGTCGAGCAGGGCATACAGCATCGACGGCACCAACATGGTGGCGGTGATCTTCTGCTCCTCGATGGTGCGCAACACCTCCGCCGGATCGAACTTGGCGAGCACCACCATCGAGCCGCCCTTGATCAGCGTCGGCACGAAGAACGCGGCACCGGCGTGCGACAGCGGCGTGCACATCAGGAATCGCGGCGCCTCGGGCCACTCCCATTCCGACAGCTGGATCTGGGTCATCGTCGACATTGCCCGCGCGGTTCCGATGACGCCCTTGGGTTTTCCGGTCGTACCACCGGTGTAGGTGATCGACACGATGTGTTCGGGCGGGAGCTGGGCGGCGGTCAGCGGGCGCGGCCGATAGTTGTCGGCTTCGGCGATGATGTCCCGACCGTTTGCGGCCAGCTGTTCCGGCACCGGCCCGAGGGTCAACACCTGCTTGAGACTGTCCACCCGCTCCATCAACGCGGCCGCCCGCTCGACGAACATCGGGACAGGGTCGATGACGAGGGTCGTCACGCCGGCGTCGGCCAGGACGTAGGCGTGATCGTCGAGGGAGCCGAGCGGATGCAGCGCCGTCCGTCGCCAGCCCTGCGTCTGTCCGGCACCGATGACCAGCAGCACTTCCGGGCGATTCAGCGCGAGAAGACCGACCGTCGAACCCGTGCCCGCACCCACCGATTCGAACGCCTGCTGGTACCTGCTGACGGCCGCGGCCATCTCACCGCCGGTGAGTTCGGTGTCGCCGAGGAACAGCACCTTCTTGTCGTGGTGCCGGCGCAGCGCTGCCACCAGCAGGTCACCGAGGTGGGTACCGCCCCGCAGATGGTCGAAATCAGGGTTCGCGTCAACAGCATCAGTCATGACCCCAGACTAGGACGTGTTGCAGGTTTGGCGAAAGGCCTCCAGCAGGAGGACGGCGTTGACATGCATGTTCTCTACCCACAGCCAACGGATTCCCAATCTAGAACGTGTTTCAGTCCCGACGCACCGGCCGGACCGCCGACCACACGGTCCGCCCATCACTGAACTAGGATCTGTGCCATGACTGATCTCGACCTGGCGACCACACGCCGCGACATCACCGATGCCCTGCTGACCGCGATGGAGCGTCGACACGAGGTTCTCGACGCGATCGTCGACTCCGAGAATCGTTACGAGGCCGTCAAGGCCGTCGCCGAACTTCTCGGCAAGTCTAACCTCGGCGCCGAGGCGGTACTGGGTATGAAGCTCGATCAGCTCACCAAGGACGAGCGCCGCAAGAATCAGGCCGAACTCGAGGACCTCAACAACGCGCTGACGTTCACCCTCGCCGAGCGCCCGGCGAGCAGCGGCGACACCCTGGATCTGCGCCCCTTCGCCGCCGATGAAGACGCCGAACTGTTCACCGTGCGTACCGAGGAGCTCAAGGTCGCCGGCGACGGTTCCGGCACTCCGGCCGGCGCGGTGTCCGACGAGATCGCGAAGGCGACCGAGCGAGTCGACAACGAGGACGCCGTGTGGCTGGTCGCCGTCGGGGGCGGTGACAAGGTCGGTTTCGTGTTCGGAGAGCTCGTCGACGGCGAGGTCGACGTGCGCATCTGGGTGCATCCGGACCACCGCAAGAAGGGTTACGGGACCGCCGCACTGCGCAAGTCGCGGTCCGAGATGGCCGCCTACTTCCCCGGGGTACCGATGGTGGTGCGGGCGCCGGGCGCCTGAGAGTCACCGTCGTCGACGGGGAAAACCGAACTTCGCCACGATCTTGCGGATGCGGTTACCCTCGTCGACGACGAACGATTCGTGCACTTCGGCCGCCAGCCCAAGGGTTTTCGGCCGAACATGCACCCAGTAGCTCGTCATCACGGTGTGCCCGTCCACGTCGGCGGTGAACTCGCTGATCCGGTGAATCAGTCGGTACTGCGGTCCGCGCGACAACGATCGCTCCAGATGAGGGCCGGTTCGTCCGGTCTTGAAACCGAGTTCGGTCCGGGTGCAATCCGGGTGCAGCGCAACGTGGGACGGGTCATGGCTGACCAACGCGTCGACATAGGCCCGGGCGGCGGCGATGCGCTGAGCGGCACGTTCCGGATCGACCTCTGGTGTCATCGCTGTCTACCGTGCACCGTAGACCGGCACCGGGACCGGGGCCTTGGCCAGGAGCTCTTCCATCACCGGCCCCAATTCGGCAGGTGCCCAGCGTGATCCCTTGTCCTGCTCGGTACTCCGTTGGAAACCGTCGATGACGGTCACGCGGCCGCCCTCCACTTCGAACACCCGCCCCGTGACATCGGACGCTTCGGGCGACCCCAGCCACACCACGAGTGGAGAGATGTTCGCCGGGTCCATCGCGTCGAAGGAGCCGTCGGTGGGCGCGGCCATCTGCGCGGCCATCGCTTCACCCGCACCCATCGTCATCTGTGTGCGCGCCGACGGGGCTATCGCGTTGGCGGTCACGCCGTAGCCGCCGAGCTCGGCCGCCGCCTGGATGGTCAACGCCGTGATACCCGCTTTGGCCGCAACGTAATTGCCCTGTCCGACCGAACCGAACAGGCCGGCCCCCGACGACGTGTTGATGATGCGGGCCGCCCGCTGGTTCCCGGCTTTCGCCTGGGCGCGCCAGTAGGCGGCCGCGTGGTGCAACGTCACGAAGTGGCCCTTGAGGTGGACGCGGATCACCGCATCCCATTCGTCTTCGGACATCGCGACGAGCATGCGGTCGCGCACGAAACCCGCGTTGTTGACCAGAATGTCGAGTCCGCCGAACCCGGTGACCGCGGTGTCGACCAGTGCCGCACCGAAATCCCAGTCGGCGACGTCGCCGACCGCGGTCACGGCGGCGCCGCCCTCGGCCGTGATCTCGTCGGCCACCGCGCGAGCCGAGTCACCGTCGAAGTCGTTGACGACGACCTTCGCACCGTCGGCCGCAAAGGCCAGCGCGTGCGCCCGCCCGATGCCCTGTCCGGCGCCGGTGACGATCGCCACGCGCCCCTCATTCAGCTTGTCCGCCACTACTTCTCCTCGTTGTCTGGTGAAACGACCGGTCTGTGAACAGCGTCGGACTCACACGTGGTTGTCCGCGGTGGCCGCGCCGAGGAACGCCGGCCGTTCGCCGCCCCCATGGACGGTGATCGTCGACCCGGTGATGTAGCCGGCCAGCGGACTCAACAGGAACGCCACCGCATTCCCCACGTCCTTCGGGGTCGCCAGCCGACCCATCGGGATGGTCGCCCCCACCGCGGCGATACCGTCGTCGTCACCGTAATGCAGGTGCGACTGTTCGGTGAGCACCGGTCCGCAGACCACCGAGTTGACCCGCACGCGCGGCGCCCATTCGATCGCCAACGAGGTCATCGCGCTGTCCAACCCCGCTTTGGCCGCGCCGTAGGCCGCGGTTCCCGGGGACGGGCGGTGCCCGCTCACGCTGGACACGTTGACCACCACACCTCCCGATTCCTGTTGCTGCATCACGGCATTGGCGGCCCGGGCGACGTTCAGCGGGGCGAGCAGGTTGAGGTCGACGATCTTGCCGACGAACCGTGCCGACGCGTCGGCGGCCAGCGCGAACGGTGACCCGCCCGCGTTGTTCACGACGCCGTCGAGTCGCCCGTGGGTCTCGACGATCCTGCCGACGAGCCGGTCCACCGCATCCGGGTCCCGGACGTCACAGGCGACGAACTCCACGTCGGGATCGCCACCCTCGCTGCGACCACACGCCACCGGAACCGCGCCCAGACCGGCCAGAACCCGCGCGATCCCGGCGCCGACCCCTCGCGCGCCCCCGGTGACCAGCACGACCTTCTTGTCCAGGCCCAGGTCCAGCGCAGCCTGCACGTGTTGCTTCATGAGTGCTACCCTACCAAACAACCAAGCACTTGCTTGGTTCGTGTGGATCTGCCATCCGCACGACACGGAAGGAGCAGGTGTGCCGATCACCACCTCACGCACCGACACGGGGATCGTCACCGTGACCGTCGACTATCCCCCGGTCAACGCGTTGCCGTCGGCCGCATGGTTCGAGCTGGCCGACGCGATCACCGCGGCAGGCCGGGACATGACCACGCATGTGGTGATCCTGCGTGCCGAGGGCCGCGGCTTCAACGCCGGCGTCGACATCAAGGAGATGCAGGCCACGGAGGGTTTCGACGCTCTCATCGGCGCCAACCACGGCTGCGCTGCGGCCTTTGCGGCCGTCTACGACTGCGCGGTGCCGGTCATCGCCGCCGTGAACGGATTCTGCGTGGGCGGAGGCATCGGGCTCGTCGGCAACGCCGACGTCATCGTGGCCTCCGACGATGCGGTCTTCGGACTGCCCGAGGTCGATCGTGGTGCGCTCGGTGCCGCCACCCACCTCGCCCGACTTGTCCCGCAACACATGATGCGCACGCTGTACTACACGGCGCAGAACGTGACCGCTCAGCAGCTCGAGCATTTCGGGTCGGTCTATCGGGTGGTCGGCCGCGACCAGCTGCTCGACACCGCGCGCGAGGTGGCCGAGAAGATCGCGGCCAAGGACACCCGCGTCATCCGGGCCGCGAAAGAGGCCATCAATCACATCGATCCGGTGGATGTGAAGAGCAGTTACCGCCTCGAACAGGGATACACGTTCGAGCTCAACCTGTCCGGGGTCTCCGACGAGCACCGCGACGAGTTCGTATCCACTGGAAAAGCATTGAATACCAACGGAAGAAGCTGATGACGCCCACCCCCACCGACAAGACCAGTTCGCTCGACGACGTCATCGGCGAGCTGCGCGACGGCATGACCATCGGCATCGCCGGCTGGGGCTCCCGCCGCAAACCGATGGCGCTCGTGCGCGCTCTCGCCCGCTCCGATGTCAAGGATCTGACGGTGGTGACCTACGGCGGTCCCGACATCGGAATGCTCTGCGCCGCAGGAAAGGTCCGACGCGTCTACTACGGCTTCGTCTCCCTGGACTCCGCACCGTTCTACGATCCATGGTTCGCCGCCGCCCGCACCGCCGGCAGCATCGAATCCCGCGAAATGGACGAGGGCATGGTCAAGTGCGGGTTGCAGGCCGCGGCCGCGCGGCTGCCGTTCCTGCCGATCCGCGCGGGCCTCGGCTCCGACATCCCCGCCTTCTGGGAGGGCGAGCTCAAGACCGTCACCTCTCCCTATGCCGACGACGACGGCCGGTCCGAGACCCTCATCGCGATGCCCGCGCTGCGGCTCGACGCGGCGTTCGCACATCTCGACCTGGCCGACTCCCGGGGCAATGCAGCCTACACCGGCGTCGACCCGTACATGGACGACCTCTTCCTCGCCGCGGCGCAACGACGCTACCTGGAAACCGACCAACTGGTGTCCACCGAGGTGCTGGTCAAATCCGTTCCCACCCAACGACTACTGCTCAACCGGATGAACGTCGACCGCGTCGTGCACACACCGAACGGCGCGCATTTCACCTTCGCCGGCGAGTGCAGACGCGACGAGAGATTCCAGCAGTTCTATGTCGACTCGGCCAAGGACCCCGACACGTGGGCCACATTCTCGAAACGCTTCCTCGAGGTGGACGAGGCCGACTATCAGCGCGCGGTCGCCGAATGGCAGGCCGAGCAGGAGGACAAGCAGTGACCGCCACCGAGACCACCCCATCGCCATCGCCGGCCGAGTCCACCCCGCCGGCTGAGCCCACCCCGCCGGCTGAGCCCACCCCGCCGGCTGAGCTTGTCGAAGCCACGCGCGCGGAGATCTGCGTACTCGCCTGTGCCGAGATCTTCTCCGGCGCAGGCGAGATCATGGCCTCCCCCATGGCGCCCATCCCGTTGCTGGGTGCCCGCCTGGCGCGCCTGACCACCGAACCCGATCTGCTGATCACCGACGGTGAGGCGCTCATCCTGGCCGATGCACCACCGATCGGCAAGTCCGGCCCCATCGAAGGGTGGATGCCGTTCGGCAAGGTCTTCGACGTCGTCGCGTCGGGCCGTCGTCATGTCGTCATGGGCGCCAACCAGATCGACCGATACGGCAACCAGAACCTGTCGGCGTTCGGGCCGTTGCAGCATCCGACACGCCAGATGTTCGGTGCCCGTGGGGCTCCCGGCAACTCCATCAACCACGCCACCAGTTACTGGGTCGCACGGCACTCGTCGCGGGTGTTCGTCGAGAAGGTCGACATCGTCTGCGGCGTCGGCTACGACAAGGTCGACCCCGACAATCCGGCCTTCAGATATCTGAGCATCCCGCGTGTGGTCACCAATCTCGGCGTCTTCGACTTCGACGGACCCGGCCACACCATGCGAGCGCGGTCGTTGCATCCCGGCGTCTCCGCCGAGGAAGTCGCCGCGAACACCGGTTTCGAGATCGCGGGCCTCGCGGACGCGCCGACCACGCGCACCCCGTCCGACGACGAGCTCGCCCTCATCCGGGATGTGCTCGACCCCAAGGGCGTTCGGAATCGGGAAGTGAAATGACCTCGACCACACCGGGAGCGGAGCCGTCGGGCGGCATCAGTCCAGCACGGGCCGCGGGGCTCTCCACACGATTCACCGAACTCGTCGGCATCGAGTATCCGATCGTGCAGACCGGCATGGGCTGGGTGTCCGGACCGTCGCTCACCTCCGCAACGTCGAATGCCGGTGGCCTGGGCATCCTCGCGTCGGCGACGATGACGTACGGCGAACTCGAAGCGGCGGTGGCGAAGACGAGATCGTTGACCGACAAGCCGTTCGGCGTGAACATCCGCGCCGACGCCGGCGATGCGCCGGAGCGGATCGACCTGTTGATCCGCGAGGGCGTGCGGGTCGCATCGTTCGCCTTGGCACCCAAGAAGGAACTGATCGCGAAGCTCAAAGACCATGGCGTCGTGGTGATCCCGTCGATCGGCGCGGCCAAGCACGCGGTCAAGGTGGCCTCGTGGGGCGCCGACGCGGTGATCGTCCAGGGCGGTGAGGGCGGCGGACACACCGGGCCGGTGGCCACCACCCTGCTGCTGCCGTCGGTGCTGGATGCCCTGGGTGACAACGGCATTCCGGTCGTGGCGGCAGGCGGATTCTTCGACGGCCGCGGACTGGCCGCCGCACTGGCGTATGGCGCGGAGGGCGTGGCGATGGGCACCCGCTTCCTGCTCACGTCGGATTCCGCGGTGCCGGATTCGGTGAAGCAGGAATACCTCAAGCGCGGTCTCGGCGACACCGTCGTGTCGGTGAAGGTCGACGGGATGCCCCACCGAGTGCTGCGCACCCCGCTTGTCGAGGCACTGGAGAGCGGGAGTTCGGTGAAGGCGCTGGTCGCCGCGGCCCGAAATGCCAGCGAGTTCAAGCAGTTGACCGGCATGAAGTGGACGACGATGCTCCGCGACGGCCGCGCCATGCGCAAATCGGGCGAACGGACATGGCAGCAGGTGATCATGGCGGGCAACACGCCGATGTTGTTGCGCGCCGGCCTCGTCGAGGGCGACACCCGCGCCGGCGTCCTCGCCTCCGGTCAGGTGGTCGGCATGATCGACGACCTGCCCAGCTGCGACGAGCTGATCCAGTCGATCATGACGCAGGCCCATACCCGGTTGAAGGTGTTGGGTTCGCTGGACACCCGCCGCTGATCGAGTGAGTATCGTGGGCCGCCGCAGGCGGCCGGCGTGGGCTGGGAAGAGTCATCCATTCGCTGGTCGAGTGAGGCACCGAGCGCAGCGAGGCGCCGCATCGAGACCACCGCAGCAAGAGATCTCGATGCGCGGGCTCGCAAGCTCGCTCGCTTACTCGATCAACGAGAAGGAACTCGTCGGAACAGGCTCCAAGCGTAGCGAGGCGCCGCATCCCGTGGGTCGAGCAAGCGCGGCGACGAACGAGCCGTGGCCATCGAGACCGAGACCGAGATCGCTCGCGTACGGACGTCGATGTCCAACGGCCGGGTACTCTCCCGCAGGGGCCTGATCCCGCTACGTCACTCGACGAGCACACGCGCCAGCAGCGAGGTGAGCGTTCGCTGCTGAGCAGGCGACAGCGGGGCGAGGAACTCGGCGATGTCGGCGTTGACCTCCGCGCTCCCGGCGGCGATGATCCGTCGCCCGAGCGGGGTCAGCGACACCCGCATGGCCCGACGATCCGCCTCGTCGGGCGCACGCGAGACCAGCCCGCGCTGCTCGGCGCGGTCGACGAGGCCGCTGATGCTGGATTTGTCCAGATCGAGCAGGACCCCAAGCTCTTTCATTGTCGGATGTCGATCCCGCAGAACACCCAACAGCCGAATCTGGATCATCGACAGGTCATGCGCCGCCGCGCGACGCTGCAACTTCTGCTGCACCACGAACGAGAGTTGGACGATCGCGTCCACGGTGGTGAGTTCGTCGGTCTTGGCCATGCCCGGAGTCTATCTTGAATTAGTTCGTGCCACCAACTATATTAGTACGTGACACGAACCAAAGGAGACCGTCATGACCTCAGTGAACGCGGCGGTGGTTTCGTCGTTCGACGAGCCCCCGCACTACCAGACCCTCGACCTGCCCGACCCCGAGCCCGGGCAGGAGATCGTCGACGTCCTCGCCGTCGGCCTGCACCCGCGAACCCGGTCGGGCGCATCCGGCACGCACTACACCAGCTCCGGCACGTTGCCGATGATCCCCGGGATCGACGGTGTGGGTCGGCGGGCGGACGGCACGGTGATCTACTTCGTCGCCGACGACGACACGCTGGGCACGCTCGCCGAATCGACCATTATCGACTCCCGCCGTTGCGCACCACTGCGAGGCGGCGCCGACGTCGTCAATCTCGCCGCGGCGATGAACCCCGCCATGTCCTCGTGGGTCGCGCTGCGCACACAGGCGCCGATCGAGCCCGGGCAGAGCGTGCTGGTGCTCGGCGCGACCGGCAATGCCGGATCGATGGCCGTCGAGATCGCGAAGCTGTTCGGCGCGGGGCGGGTCATCGGAGCCGGCCGCAACCGTGAACGGCTCGAGACGCTCGCCGATCGAGGCGCCGACGCCGTGGTCACCCTGACCGACGATGTGGAGGGCAGCAGCCGAGCGCTGGCCGACGCCGCCGCGGATGTCGACATCGTGCTCGACTATCTGTGGGGTCCGCCCACCCAGGCCGCGCTTGTCCCGATGCTCACGGCACGCACCGATCGCAGCCGGGAACTCCGGTGGGTGCAGATCGGTTCGATGGCCGGAGAGACCATCGAATTACCCTCGGCCGCACTACGTTCGGCCAACCTTCGGCTACTGGGCAGCGGCCAGGGATCGGTGTCGGCGCGCGGTTACGCCGCGCAGTTGCCGGCACTCGCGGAGGCCATCGACGACGGACGGATCAGCGTGCGCACTCGCGAGGTACCGCTGGCCGACGTCGAGCGGGCGTGGAAGGAAGCCGACGAGCCAGGCGTTCGCACGGTGATCCGCTGCGGCAGGTAAAGCGGGCCCAGCGGCCTGGGTTACACGTGAGTTCGACCCGGTTGCGCGGCCTCGGCCGACGTCGCGGCTCCACAGCGATGTCGCACGCGACGTCGCCTCGGGAAGTCGTCAGTTAGCGATGTCCGCGTGCCGGACACGCAGATCCTTCTTCAGGATCTTCCCGCTCGGATTCTTCGGCAGCGCGTCGGCGAACACCACGAACTTGGGTCGCTTGTACCCGGCGAGGACCTCGGCAAGGTGCTCGTCGACCTGCACTTCGGTCAGCGTCACCCCCTCCTTGGGGACCACCACAGCCGCCACCGCCTCGATCCATTTCGGGTGCGGCACACCGAAAACCGCCACCTCGGCGACACCGTCGAGCCGATAGATCGCCTCTTCCACCTCCCGCGACGCGACGTTCTCGCCCCCGGTCTTGATCATGTCCTTCTTCCGGTCGACCACCGAGAGATAGCCGTCGGCGTCGATGACGCCGAGGTCGCCGGAGTGGAACCAGCCGTTGCGGAAGGCGGCCGCGGTCTTCTCCTCGTCGTTGTAGTAGCCGAGACTCGCATGTGGGCTGCGGTGCACGATCTCGCCGACCTCCCCACTGGGCACCGGGTTGTCGTCGTCGTCGACGACGCGGGTCTCGACGTTGAGCGCCGCCCGGCCGGCCGAGCCCGCGCGCTCGATCTGCTCGTGCGGCAACAGGATGGTGGCGAGCGGCGACATCTCTGTCTGCCCGTAGAAGTTCCACAACGAGACGTCCGGCAGACGCCGCGCCATCTCGCGGAGCACCTCGACCGGCATCGCCGAGGCCCCGTAGTAGCCCTTGCGCAGTGACGACAGGTCACGCGTATCGAAGTCGGGATGCCGCAGCAGCGAGATCCACACCGTCGGCGGGCAGAAAAGCTTTGTCGCGCCGTGGGATTCGATGGTCGCGAGGATCGATCCCGGATCCGGTGCGGGCAGGATGATGCTGGTGGCACCGAGGTAGACGTCGACCGACAGGAAGCAGTCGAGTTGCGCGCAATGGAACAGCGGCAGCGAATGGACCTCGATGTCGTCGCCAGCCATCCCTCCGTCGACGATGCACGAGACATATTGCGTGATCAGCGATTTCGACGACAGCAGCACGCCCTTGGGCCGGGATTCGGTGCCCGAGGTGTACATGAGGCGCAGCGGGTCGTCGTCGGCGATCAGGACAGATGGCGCGGTCGGGTCGCCGGTCGTCATCCAGTCATCGACGTTCTCCCAACCGGATTCGGCTCCGGTCCCCGAGGACGGGATCCACCCGCGCACGGCGTCGGTGAGACCCGACAGTTCCATCGCCTTGCTGACCGTCGGCGCCAGGGAATCCTCGCTCACCACAACGCTCGCGCCGGAGTGGTCGAGGATGAACGCGATCTCCTCGGGACCGAGTCCGAAGTTGACCGGCACCAGGATGACGCCGAGACGAGCGGTGGCGTAGTGCAGGACGGCGAATTGCCAACAGTTGTGACTCACCAGCGCCAGCCGGTCACGCTTCGTCACGCCTCGGTCGGCCAAGGTGTTCGCGCAGCGGTTCACCGCGTCGTCGAACTCCGCGAAGGTCAACTCGGTGTCGCCGTTGATGATTGCGGTCTTGTCCGGGACGCGCCGCGCCGTCCGACGCAACAGGTCACCGAGGGTGTGCTGACGGGCGGTGCCGATCGCGTCCATCGTGCGGGGCGTGTATTGCTGCGTCATGGCCGGTCCTCCACTGTCACGATGCTGTTGTCCAGGTCACAGTAGCAACGCGGGCGCGCGTTCCGGGATCGCACCGATCAGCGGGGCAGAATCCCGTCGAGGACGACCGAGAGGTACTGCCCGGCGATGTCGTCCACCGACATGGCCCCGCCGGGCCGGTACCACCGCACCGCCACCCAGACGGTGTCGCGCATGAACCGGTACACCAGTTCGACGTCGAGGTCGGCGCGGAACTCGCCGTCGTCGACGCCGCGCTGCAGGACTGCGTGCCACAGGTTGCGGAACTCGGTGTTCAACTCGGCGATGTACCCGAAACGTTCCTGGCCCGCAAGACGTTTGGCCTCATCCTGATAGATCGCGACCGCGTCGCCCTGCGCGTCGATGGCCTCGAAGGATACGACGACGAGCTGCCGCAGCGTCTCGGTGGCAGACAGGTCGGAGGACGCGATCTGGCGATAGCGGTCGAACAGGCCGTCGAGGAATCCGCGGAGGATCTCGTCGACCATCGCTTCTTTGGAGTCGAAGTGGTGATAGAGACTGCCGGAGAGGATTCCTGCCGCGTCCGCGATGTCGCGGACGGTGGTCGACCGCAGACCCTGGTCGGCGAACATCTTGCCTGCGGTCGCGAGGAGTTCGTCGCGCCGTGTCGATCCATTGACGGTGCCACGAGGTGCCATCCGTCTACCCTAGCAAGCGCTTGGCCGGTTCTGAGACGACGGAAACAGTTCGGCCGGGACCCGCGGAGTCCGCGGGTCCCGGCCGATACGACGTCGCGTCGCGAACGACGCTACCGTCTCACTTCTTCACACGCTTGATGGCACGTGCGTTGATCTTCTTCCACAGCGACATCTGACCGTTGGTCATCTTGCGGTCACGGTTGGTGAACGGCGGCGACATCATCTCGGCGACGGTGAACGGCATCGACGAGAACGCGACGGCGCGTTCGTGGCTGAAGGTGTCGAAGCCGGTCTTGCCGTGGTAGCCGCCCATACCGCTGCGTCCGACACCACCGAACGGCAGCTCCGCGCCGAACATGTGCAGCGCGAAATCGTTGCCGTTGATCGAGCCGCTGCGCGTGCCGTCGGCGAGACGCTTGAAGTTCTCGTTGTCGTCGCCGCACCAGTACATCGTCAGCGGATGGGGGTGCGACGCGATGTAGCGGATCGCCTCGTCGAGGTCGCGGTACGGGTAGACGGTCAGCACCGGCCCGAAGACCTCGTCCTCTTCGATCTTCATGCCGGCCTTGACCCCGGTGAGCAGTGTCGGCGGGATCTTCCGCTTCTCGGCGTCCGGCAGCGGTTCACCGGCCGGGATGACCTGCCGCTTCTCGGCGCCGAGCTGCTCGGCGTCCTCGATCAGGCCGACGATCCGGTCGTAGTTCTTCTGGTTGATCGTCGAGGTGTACTCGGGGTTGTTGCGGATGGTCGCGAACATGTCCGTCCAGCGCGCGATCACCTTGTCGGTGAACTCGCCGACCTTGGCCTCCGGCACGAACACGTAGTCCGGGCACAGGCACACCTGGCCGCCGTTGGTCATGCGGGCCCCGGCAAGCATCTTCGCAGCCTTGTCGATGTCTGCGTCGACGTCGACAACGGCGGGGTTCTTGCCGCCCAGCTCGAGGGTGACCGGCACCAGGTTCTTGGCCGCCTCCTGCGCCACCGAGGCGCCGACGTCGGGCGACCCGGTGAAGAACATGTGGTCGACCTTGAGCTTCGCGAAGTCGGATCCGCCACCGTGCTTGGAGGTGATGACCGCGAGTTCTTCGATGGAGAAGTAGTCGGGGGCGTGTTTGGCGATCACGTCGGTGGTCCGGGCGGTGATCGACGACGGCCGCATCAGCACGCGGTTACCGGCGGCGAACGCGGACCCGGCCGGCACGAACGTGAGCTGCAGGGGGAAGTTCCACGGGCCCATGATGCCGACGACACCGAGCGGTTCGTGACGCACGCGCTGCTTGAATCCGATGAGGCCCTGCACCTTGGCCGTGTTGGACTCCTTCATCCACTTCTCGACCCCGCGGCGCTGATGTGTCAGGTCGATCATGCATCCGGCGACGTCGGTGGCGATCGACAGTTCACGCGGGCGGGAGCCGAAATCCTCTTCGAGCGCCGCGGCGATCTCTTCGGCATTGTCGAGCAGCAGTGCCGAGAGGCGGGTGATCCGGTCGATGCGGGTCTTGGCGTCGGGGATACCGTCGCGCAGGAAGGCCGCGCGCTGGATCTCCAGCAGTTCGTTCATGGTGTGTGCTTCAGATGAGACGCGACCGCTGGTGGTCGCGGTGTTCACCTCTGCCGGCTTGGTCATTGACGATCCTCCGATAGTGCTGATGGCGGGCGTCGTGGAACGAACCCCCGCGGTTGTTCCATCCTAGTATGCAGCAGATCACAGCTATCTGGCGACGTACGTATTCGGATGCGCGGCTGCACAAGAAACGGCCGCCGCCGGATAGCCCGGCGGCGGCCGCTCTCACCTCAGGTTCGGCGAGATCTCGTGCAGGTCGCTCACCATCCGTTGAAGTTGTTGAGCGTCAACGGTGTCTGATCGCTCGGTCCTTGCACGTACCGCTTCATGTAGGCGCTCTGCGTACCCTCATTGCGCTGCGGGAACGGCAGCGGGAACCAATATCCCGCATCCAGCCACATCTGGCCGATCAACGGGACCGGTTGACCCGAGAAGTCCTTGTGGGTGCCCACCGGCGGCTTGTCGAGGCGATCGACCAGCTTGCCGTCGACGTAGTAGTACGAGTACCGGTGATCCTGCCTGATCGCGTAGTCATGCTCCTTGGCAAGGAGGCCCACCGGGAGGTGGTGCAACGTGATCCCGGCCTGGAACGCCTTCTTCGACATCACGAAGAAGCCGAGGGGGAACTGGATGCCCAAGAGCGCAAAGATCGGCCGCGTGAGTCGGTAGCTGAGTGTGGCCGCACCCTTGGTCGCGCCGTTGTACATGAACCAGGCGACCTCGAGTCCGAACGGATCGATCGACCGGTTGGAAATGCCCCAGCCGGTGGTGCCGTGCCAGAACTCCCTTCCCTGGGCATTGGGCAAGATCCGCTCGGTGCCGCCCACACGCATGGTCATCGTCCAGCCCCGAGCGGGGAAGATGATCTGGGACAGCATCTCCGCGTTGTTGTACGGGAACTTGCGGTTGGCGTGCTCGTCGATATGGAACCCGACTCCGTAGGCCTGACTGAAGGTCAACCGGCTGTAACCCACCGACGTGATACACCACGTGCTGGTTGGCGGGGTGGCAAACTTCTCGTCCATTTTCCGTGCCGGAATGGGATTACTCGGACCGATGTAACCGACGACTGCGCGCGGATTGAGCACCGCACAGTTGGGCATGCCGTCGTCGTAACCGGGGAGTTGAATGTTCGGATCAGCGACCGCTGCGCCGGCCGAGACGGCGAGTGCCACGGTGACGGCCGCTGATGTGAAGGCCAACATCAAACGTCTGCGTAACACGGATCGTTCCTCTCTGCTGACCCCCCTGTAGAAAGTGATACACCGTGTGCGCAGATATTACTCAGGAATCGCTAACCATTTTCTCAGCTGATTCTTCTGTGATCGATATGTTCATCGAATCCCGGTCGATTATCGGTCTCCTCGGACGTGCTCCCGCTCTCGCAGATGAACGGCCGGGATGGGCGATCAGGAGACGCCACCCAACATGTCCTGGCAGGTGAACAGCCATCGACCGTCCTGCTGGCGCAGCCAGTTGTAAGTCTCCTGCTGCCCGTTCGTCTCAGTCACCACCACCCCGGTGTCGCCGTTCTCCTGGACCGACACCACCTTGCTACTGGTTCGCGCGAAGTCGGTCCGTGGAGGTGGCTTCGGGGCAGTGTCCTTGTTCAGGGAGTCCCGCACCTCGAGGAGGAACTGGATGCATCGCGGTTCGGCGAACGGCTCGATGACGGTCAGGGCCTTCGCCTGATCCGAATACACGCTGGCGTCATCGAGGGCGACGACGAATCGTCCGGCCGTCTCCGGCAGCGACTGCGTCGCACCACTCGAGGTATCGCCGGCTTGTTTGCCGGCGCCGGACCCGGAATTGTCACCCCCGAGCACGAGCGCACCCACCACAACCGCTATCGCGACCACCACCACACCCGCCGCGGCGAACCACAGCAGCCTCGTCCGAGAACGCTTGGCCGGACCGGGCACTGAATCGCGCTTCTTGCGGGCGTCACCGACAAGATCGGCACTGTTTGGCTTACTCATCGATGCTGATCGTCCTCCGACTCCGTTGTGAACCCTCAGACCAGACCCGACGGACCCGGGCGCAAAACAGAAGCCCGACGACCTCAAATCGCGCTCAGTCTAGTGGCAAGTCCCTGTCGCAAAGGCGGAATCCCACATCGGATCGACCTCACGATCTCGGCGCCTCGGAAGCACGTGCACACGGAGCGACGATCAGGACAGCCGTTCGATGATGGTGACGTTCGCGGTGCCCCCGCCCTCGCACATGGTCTGCAGGCCATAGCGACCGCCGCCATGTTCGAGTTCGTTGAGCATGGTGGCGAACAGCTTGGCCCCGGTGGCGCCGAGCGGGTGGCCGAGCGCGATCGCACCGCCGTTCGGGTTGACCCGGGCCGGGTCGGCGCCGGTTTCCTTGAGCCAGGCCAAGACGACTGATGCGAATGCTTCGTTGATCTCGACAACGTCGATGTCCTCGATGCCCAGTCCGGTCCTGGCGAGTGCGTATCTCGTCGCCGGGATGGGCGCCGACAGCATCATCACGGGATCATCGCCGCGCACCGACATGTGATGGACTCGGGCCCGGGGGGTCAGGCCGTACTCTTTCAACGCCCTCTCGGAGACGACCAGGGTCGCCGACGCGCCGTCGGAGATCTGCGAGGCGACGGCAGCGGTCAGGCGTGACTCTTCGGCCAGCGGTGCCAGGCCGGCCATCTTCTCCATCGATGTCTCGCGCGGGCATTCGTCGACGACGCAGTCCCCCAGCGGTACGGTCTCGTCGTCGAAGCGGCCCTCGGCGATTGCGGTGCGGGCCCGCTCGTGCGACTGCAAGGCCCACCGTTCCATGTCCTCGCGGGTGATGTCCCAGCGTTCCGCCATCATGTTGGCGCCGACGAACTGCGACACCGCGGCGTCACCGAACCGTGCCTTCCACCCGACGGATTCGGCTGTGGGCGTGGTGAATCCGAACTCCTGGCCGGCGATCATGGCCTGCGAGATCGGGATTGCGCTCATGTTCTGCACCCCACCGGCGATCACCACATCCTGGGTACCGCTCATCACGCCCTGCGCGGCGAAGTGGATGGCCTGCTGGCTCGAGCCGCACTGCCGGTCGACGGTGGTGCCCGGAATGTCCAGCGGCAGACCGGCGGCCAGCCACGCGGTGCGGGCGATGTTGCCGGCCTGCGGGCCGATCGCGTCGACGCATCCGAACACCACGTCGTCGACGACGTTCGGGTCGATGCCGGTGCGTTCGACGATCGCCGAGATGACGTGGGCACCCATGTCGGCGGGATGCGTCTTGGCCAGCGAGCCGTTAAGTTTGCCGACGGGGGTCCGGATGGCGTCGACGATATAGGCCTGGGGTGTGGACATGTGTTCTCCTGGTGGATGATTCGGGTTTCAGGCGCGTTGGCTGGAGATCGAGACGACCTCACCGGTGAGGTAGGTGGTGTAGTCGCTGGCGAGCATCGCGATGGTCGCGGCGACCTCCCACACCTCGGCCGCGCGGCCGTAGGCCTCTCGGGAGGCGAGTTCGTCGAGAAGTTCGTCGCTGGTGACCTTGGCCAGGAACGGATGTCGGGCGATCGATGGGGCGATGGCGTTGATGCGCACGCCGAAATCGGCGGCCTCCACCGCCGAACATCGGGTGAGCGCCATCACCCCGGCCTTCGCGGCGGCGTAATGGGCTTGTCCACGTTGGGCTCTCCATCCGAGAACGGACGCGTTGTTGATGATCACGCCGCCGTGTTCGACGGCCCGGAAATAGCGCAGCGCAGCGCGGGTCGCACGGAAGGTGCCGTTGAGGGTGATGTCGAGGACGCGATCCCATTCCTCGTCGGTCATGTCGACGACGGGTGTCTCGCCACCGAGGCCGGCGTTGTTGACCAGGACGTCGATGCGACCGAGTTCGTCTGCGGCAGCGGTGATCAACGCGTCGACCTCGGCGGCCTCCTGCACGTTGCAGGTGACCTGCGCAATGGTCTGGCCGGCGAATTCGGCGGCGAGCTTCTCCCGAGTCTCGCCGAGACGTCGCTCATGCCAGTCGCTGATCACCACGTCCGCGCCTTCGATGAGCGCGCGACGCGCGGTGGCGAAGCCGATGCCGGTGCCGGCCGCGGCGGTCACCACCACCTTGCGACCGGCCAGCAATCCGTGGCCGGGCGTCTCCTCCGGCGGGGTGGCCAGAGGCGAAAGGACGGGTGCGGCGGTGGTGTCGGACACTAGCGCGCCTCTCGGGGTAGGCCGAGCACGCGCTCGGCGATGATGTTGCGCTGCACCTCATTCGAGCCGCCATAGATGGTGTCGGCCCGGGTGAAAAGGAACAGTCGCTGCCAGTCGTCGAGTTCGACGTGGTCGGGCTTGGTGATGTCGTTGTCCGCGCCCTCGGAGGTGCGTGTGGGTCCGATCAGCGACGGTGCGCCGACGACGGCCATCGCCAGTTCGCCGAGATCACGGTGCCAATTGGCCCACAACAGTTTTGACACCGACGCAGCGCCGGAAGCGGAGACGACGTCACCGGCCAGGGTGCGTTGGGCGTGTGCGCGCATCACCTTCAGTCCGATGCCCGCACGGGTCAGCCGAGCGGAGATCTCCGGGTTGCTCACCGCCCCATTGGCTTCGGCGACCTCGACGAGTTCGTTGAGCTCGCGCTCGAATCCGACCTGCTGTCCGAGCGTGGACACCCCACGCTCGAATTGCAGCAGCCCCATGGCGACCTTCCAGCCGTCGCCGGGCTCGCCGACGATGAGGTCGGCGGCGGTGACCGCGTCGTCGAAGAAGACCTCGTTGAACTCCGAAGTGCCGGTGAGCTGTTGGATGGGCCGGACGATGACACCCGGTTGATCGAGGGGCACCAGCAGGAAGCTGAGGCCGCGGTGACGCCCCTTCGACACGCTCGCAGGCTCGCTGCTCAGGTAGCGGGACGGTTCGGTGCGGCAGAGGACGAAGACCCATTGTGCGACGTGCGCGAGAGACGTCCAGATCTTCTGCCCGTTGATCACCCAGCGCGCACCCGGCGCGGGCCCAGTCGACTCGGCGCGATCATCGAGGCGCGCGGTGGTCGACACCCCCGCGAGGTCCGATCCGGCGCCGGGTTCCGAATAGCCTTGCGCCCACAGCTCGGTCACGTTGACGATGCCCGGCAGGAAGCGCTGTTTCTGTTCCTCGGAGCCGAACTCGATCAGGGTGGGCCCGAGCAGTTCCTCGCCCAGATGGTTGACGCGCGCCGGGGCGTTCGCCCGTGCGTACTCCCGGTGGAAGATGATGCGCTGCTCGATCGTCGCGCCGCGGCCACCATATCGAGCCGGCCACCCGAGGCAGGTCCAGCCGGCCGCCGCCAGATGGCGGTCCCAGGCCAGGCGGTCGGCGAAGAACTCGTGCTCGCTGCCCGGACCACCACGGCCCGCGAGGTGGGCGAACTCGCCGGCCAGGTTCGCATCGAGCCACGCACGGACGGCAGACTCGAACTCCTCGGCGGCATTCGGTGTGTTGCGCGCCCATTCACCCAGGTCGACCGCCCGATCGGCCAGATTGATCGAGGTCATGATCGCTAGCATAGCCTACCAAGCAAGTGCTAGGTTGGGTCCATGGATCGCATCCTGACGACGCCTGCTGCCCTGCGCCGCGCCGCCCAGAAGTGGCCCGACGCGACCGCCATCGTCGACGATCAGTGGCCCGATTCCCCGCATCCGCGCATGACACTCTCGTGGTCGGACCTTCTCGACGAGGTACGCACCTTCGCCGGCGCCCTGGTCGCGCTCGACATCGGGCCGGGCGATCGGGTGGCGGTCTGGTCGCCGAACAGTTGGCATTGGCCGGTGGCGGCCCTGGGCGTCCACCATGCCGGCGCAACACTGGTGCCCCTGAACACGCGCTACACCGCCGGCGAGGCCGTCGAGATCATCGAACGTTCCGACGCCAGGGCCGTCATCGTGTCGACAGGGTTCCTCGGTGTCGACCACCTCGCCGATCTGCTGCGCGATCACGCGGACACGCTGCCCGACGTCGTCGTCGGCGTTCTGCTCGAAACGACCGACGATCTGCCCGACGGGGCCATGTCCTGGTGCGACTTCCTCTCCCACGCCACCGACGAAACGCGCGCCGAGGCCGACCGCCACGCCGATGCGGTTGCACCCGAGGACATCTCCGACATCCTTTTCACGTCCGGAACCACCGGGAAGTCGAAAGGTGTTCTCGCCGAACATCAGCAGACCATGGCCGGGTCGTTCGCCTGGGGCTCCAACGGACAACTCGGCCCCGACGACCGCTACCTCATGGTCAACCCGTATTTCCACACATTCGGGTACAAGGCCGGCATCCTGCCGTGCACCCTGTTCGGCGTCACGATGATCCCGCTCGCGGTGTACTCCCCCACCGAGGCGATGAAGCTCGCCGAGGCCCAGCGCGCCACCGTGTTTCCCGGCGCTCCCACGATCTTCCAGACCATCCTCGATGATCCCGACCGCGGCAACCACGATCTGTCGTCGTTGCGGCTGATCGTCACGGGGGCCGCGATCGTGCCGGTGGTGCTGATCGAACGCCTGCAGTCCGACCTCGGCGTCGAAACCGTGATCACCGCCTACGGTCTGACCGAGGCCAGTGGCTTCGTCTCCACCTGCACGCCCGACGACGATGCGGAGACGGTCGCCAACACGTGCGGCCGCGCGTTCGCGGGGATGGAGATCCGTTTGTCTGAGCAGGGCGAGGTACTCGCGCGCGGACGGATGGTGATGCGGGGCTACCTCGACGACCCGCAGGCCACCGCGGAGACCATCGACGCCGACGGGTGGCTGCACACCGGCGACATCGGCACCATCGACGAGCGCGGCAACCTGAAGATCACCGATCGCCTCAAGGACATGTACATCTGCGGCGGATTCAATGTCTACCCGGCCGAGGTCGAGCAGGCCCTGGCGCGTCTCGACGGCGTCACCGAGTCGGCCGTCATCGGAGTGCCGGATGACCGTCTCGGCGAAGTCGGCCGCGCGTTCGTGACGGTTCGCGAGGGCGCCGACCTCGACGAGGAGTCGGTGATCGCCTATTGCCGGGAACACCTGGCGAACTTCAAGGTGCCCCGCACCGTGGTCGTCGTCGAGACCTTCCCCCGCAATGCGGCCGGCAAGATCCTCAAGCGGAACCTGGCCTCGGCGACCTGGCTGTAACACCCAGGGCAGGCGAGCCCGGCCGTCAGCTGCTACAAATCGGGATATGGATCGCTGCCAGTGGCTGATCGAAGCGGGAGCCGTCGACCCCGCGCAGCCCACGCACCGCATCGACACCCATGCCGCGAGCGTTTTTCTCAACGGGAACCGCGCGTGGAAGTTCAAGCGCCCGGTGCGGTTTCGCTACCTCGACTTCACCACAGCCGACCGGCGCCACGCCGCGCTGGATGCCGAGTTGCGGCTGAACCGCCGAACCGCACCGCACCTGTACCGCGCGGTCCACGCGGTCACGCGCGACGACGACGGGCACATCTCGCTGGACGGTCCGGGCAAGACACTGGATTGGGTGCTGGAGATGACCCGCTTCCCCGACGACGCCCCGATGATCAACCGCGCCACACCCGGCGGTCTCGACGATCGATTGCTACAGACGCTCGCCGGCCGGATTGCCGAGCTGCACCGTGCCGCCGAGGTCAGTTGCGATCCGCGCGGCGCGGCGCGGCTGCAGGAGGTCGTCGACGGGAACCTGATCAGCATGACCCGGTTCCCGAACGTGCTCGACGTCGGGCGAGCGAAGGAACTCACCGACCGGTTGACCGGCATCGTCGGCGCACATGCCGATCTCCTCGACGCCCGAGCCGGCGCCGGGCGCGTCCGGCACTGCCATGGCGATCTGCACCTCGGGAACATCGCGATCATCGACGGCGCACCGGTCCCGTTCGACTGCCTCGAGTTCGATCCGGAGATGGCCACCACCGACGTGCTCTACGACCTCGCGTTCCTGGTCATGGACCTCTGGGCGCGCGGTCTTCACCACGAGGCGAACGTGGTCGTCAACGCCTACCTCGACGAATCTCCCGACGACGACGCCGGCTTCGGACTGCTGCCCGTGATGATGAGTGTGCGGGCGACAGTCCGGGCGCATGTCTGCGCGGCCGAGGGGCTCGAGGATGACGCCCGCGACTATCTGGGGCGGGCGTTGCGCCTCGTCGACACGGTCCCCCCGCGATTGATCGCGATCGGCGGCGCGTCGGGCACCGGCAAGTCGACGGTGGCGCGCGCGGTCGGTGGTGATTTCGTCCCGCCACCCGGCGCACGTGTCCTGCGCAGCGATGTACTGCGCAAGCGGTTGGCGGGGGTGCCGATGGACGCCCGACTCCCCCGCTCGAGTTACACCCCCGAGGCGCGCGGGCAGGTCTACGACGAGCTGACCCGGCTGGCCGAACAGACGTTGCGCTGCGGGATGAGCGTGATCGCCGACGCCGTGTTCGGCGAACCGGCGCAGCGCGACGCCATCGAGACCGTCGCATCTCGTGCCGGCTGCGAGTTCACCGGCGTGTGGCTCGAAGTGCCCGAGGCCGAACGCATCGCCCGCATCGAGGCGCGCGGTCCCGACCCCTCCGACGCCGACGCCACGGTCGCCCGCCGCCAGACCACCACCCTCATCCCACCCACCCCGCCCACCACCTGGCTCCCGAATCTGTAGCAGTAGTACGCGCGTGGCGCGTACCACTGCTACGACATCGGGTTCGGGTCGATGGCGGAACCGATCGGCGACTGCGCGCGTCAGATAGTGCGTGGCCAACGAGTCAGCGCTGCGCAGGATGATCGCCGAACACGACGGTGTCTTCACCGCCGAGCAGGCGTATGCCTGTGGCCTCAGCGCCGATCAGGTCTATCGACGTGTCCGTTCGGGTGAATGGATACGCCTGGCACGCGGGGTCTTTCGGGTCACCGACCGAAAGCTGACCACCCGCATGCGGATGCGTATCGCCGTGTTGCGCGTGGGTCCCGGTGCCGTCCTCGCCGGGGCGTCGGCGGCGTGGTGGCACGGTCTCATCGACACCGTGCCGACTGTGCTCACGGTGATCGCCCCTCGTGGGCGTCACGGGAACCAGATCCGAGGCGTCAGGGTGTGGCATCGAACGCTCGATCCTTGCGATCATTGCGTCAAGGACGGCTTGGCGGTCACCGCGCGACCCCTCACAGTCCTTGATGCATCGGTGGACATCGGCGTGCGCGTCATGGATTCGGCGCTGCTCCGCAATCAGGTCTCCATCGTCAACCTGATTGCGGCGCAGGAACGCAACGCCGGACGACGCGGTTCGCCGCGGGCACGCGCAATGCTCGCCGCGATGTCGGCGGGAGCACGCTCGGACGCCGAGCGCAAAGCCGTTGCAATACTACGATCGTCGGACATCTCCGGATGGAGTGTGAACGTTCCCGCGTGCGGCTACGTCCTCGATCTCGCGATCGCAGTACACAAGATCGACATCGAGATCGACGGCTTCGCGTTCCACAGCGACGCCGAGGCTTTCCAGCACGACCGAGAACGCCAGAACGTGCTCATCGCGAACGGGTGGACGGTGCTGAGGTTCACCTGGCACGACCTCACAAACCGCCCCCAATGGGTGCTGGCTCAGATCCGTGCCGCGATCCGGCAGGCGGAGCGCCGCGTTTCGTAGCAATAACCCGCGCAAAGCGCGTGCTATTGCTACGGATTCGGTTCAGGCGCGCGGTTTGACGAGCGGGAAGAGGATGGTTTCGCGGATGCCCAGGCCGGTGAGCGCCATCAGCAGGCGGTCGATGCCCATGCCGGTGCCCGCCGTCGGCGGCATGCCGTACTCCATGGCCGTCAGGAATTCCTCGTCGAGCACCATTGCCTCGTCGTCGCCCGCCGCGGCGAGACGCGCCTGATCGACGAAACGCTCCCGCTGGATGACCGGATCGACGAGTTCGGAATAGCCGGTGGCCAATTCGAAGCCGCGGATGTAGAGGTCCCACTTCTCGACGACGCCCGGCACCGAGCGGTGCGAACGCACCAGCGGCGAGGTCTCGACCGGGAAGTCGCGCACGAACACCGGCTGCGAAAGGTGTCGCCCCACCATGTGTTCCCACAGCTCTTCGACGAGCTTGCCGTGGCCGTAGCCCTTGTCCTTCGGGATCTCCAGGCCGACCTGTTCGGCGATGGCGAGCAGGTCCGCCACCGACGTCTGCGCGGGCACGATCTCCTCGCCCAACGCGTCCGACAGCGACGGGTACATCTCCAGCGACGTCCACTCGCCCGAGAGGTCGTAGTATGTCCCGTCCGGCATCGTCGGCGTCAAGGTACCCAGCGCACCCTCCGAAACCTCTTGCACCAGTTCCCGAGTCATCGCCGCGGCATCGTCGTAGGTGCCGTACGCCTGATAGGTCTCGAGCATCGCGAACTCCGGCGAGTGGGTGGAGTCGGCGCCCTCGTTGCGGAAGTTGCGGTTGATCTCGTAGACGCGCTCGATGCCGCCGACGATGCAGCGCTTGAGGAACAACTCGGGGGCGATGCGCAGGAACAGGTCGATGTCGAAGGCATTCGACCGGGTGGAGAACGGACGTGCGGCGGCACCGCCGTGCAGGGTCTGCAGCATCGGCGTCTCGACCTCGAGGAACCCCCTGCGGTCCAACGCCTTTCGCAGCTCGGAGATCACCGCGATGCGGGTGCGGGCGATGGTCCGCGCCTCGGGTCGCATGATGAGGTCGACGTAGCGTTGCCGGACGCGGGTCTCCTCGTTCATGTCCTTGTGCACGACGGGCAACGGCCGTAACGCCTTCGACGCCATGTCCCACTCGTCGGTCATCACCGACAGTTCGCCGGTGCGTGAACTGATGACCTGACCGTGCACGAACACGATGTCGCCGAGATCGACCTCGGCCTTCCACCGCTTCAGCGACTCTTCGCCGACACCGTTGAAGCTGACCATCGCCTGCAACTGGGTGCCGTCGCCCTCCTGCAGCGTCGCGAAGCAGAGCTTGCCCTTGTTGCGCAGGAAGATGATGCGACCGGCCACACCGACCGTCTCACCGGTCTCGGTGCCCGCCTCGAGGTCCGGATACTTCGCCCGGATCTCTGCCAGGCTCGCCGTCCGTGGAATCGAGACAGGGTAGGCCTCGCGTCCCTCACCCAGGATCGCCTCACGCTTCTCACGACGGATCCGGAGTTGCTCCGGGGTGTTGTCGTCGACGTCGGGCGCGGCGTTCGGCCCGGAAGGGCGGCTGCTGGCTGGGGTACTCACGCCAGAAACCCTAGCGGACAGCTCAGGGCGGGTATTTCCCGATGTCACCCCTCGCGCTGCGGCGGGCCGGTCACCCTCAGTGCGCGGAGATCGCGGCAAGCTCCTGATCGCTGATCCGGCCGGCGATGCGATCGCGACGAAGTGCGCGGAACCCGCCGACGAGGAACACCGCGCCGGTCACGCCGCGGGCCTGCAGGTGCCAGGCGAGCCACTCGGCTTCGTGACCGTCGTCGCTGATCAGCAGCCACCGGCCGTCGAACGCGGCGCGGCTCAGGGACTCGGCACCACCCGGCGTGAGGCGGTCGAGCACGTACGCGGCGTCGATGGCGAGCGCACCGGACAGCACGCCGTCGAGGTCACGTTTGCGCTGGCTGCGGACGTCGACCGGCATCACGCCGGAGGCGAGGAGATCGTGGAAATCGGCGGTCTGAGCCGACAGCTGCGCATCGGAAGCAGCGGCGGCAACGAGATCGGTGGAAGCGAGGACGGCAGTCATGAGAGTTGTCCTGAGGGTGATCGAAAATGAGCGGGGGTCGTCTGAGATCGGGCGGCCGCAGATGCGGAACTCAGCCCTGACAACACTCCAGACAGCTCTTGATCACGGCCGATAGTTTGCCATAGATCGGCGGCGAGCACCAGAGTCTGCGTTGCGCGGTCTCGATACGGCCCCGCCTGGCGGCTCGGCCTACTCGACCATCGAAAGGCACGGCCCCGAACCGACCGCCGATCGGGTAGCGAGACCTCGAGGCACGAGACCCGGTACCTCCGACCGATGATCGAGTAGCGAGACACGAGAGACCTCGAACCGCCGACCGTCAATCGAGTAGCGAGACCTCGAGACACTGGACCCCGTACCTCCGACCGCTGATCAAGCGGCGAGACAGCAAGAGACCTCGAACCCTCCGACCGCTGATCGAGTAGCGACGAACGAAGTGAGGAGCGTATCGAGATCACCGCTGAGCGACTCGCTCAGCGGCGGGTGCGCTGCTGCTTCGACCGCTCGTACACCAGGCGCAGCCCCTCGAGGGTGAGGTGAGTGTGGTGGACGGTGAGGGTCTCACACTCGTCGAACATGAGAGGTGCGAGATAGCCGGTGGCGACGACGGTGACGTCGTCGGAGTCGAAGCCGTCGATGGTGTCGCGGACGCGGTCGACGAGCCCGTCGACCTGGCCGGCGAATCCGTAGAGGATGCCCGACTGCAGCGCCTCGACGGTGTTCTTGCCGAGTACGCTGCGCGGCGGCATCAGTTCGACGCGGCGCACCGTCACGGTGTGTTCGGAGAGTGCCTGCACGGCCAGGTTGACGCCGGGAGCGATTGCCCCGCCGAGGAATTCGCCCTTCGCGGAGATCGCGTCGATGACCGTCGCGGTGCCGAAGGCCACGACGATGCACGGCCCCTTGGGGTACGTGTGATGCGCGGCGACACAATTGGCGACGCGGTCGGTGCCGACTTCCTTCGGGTTGTCGACGAGCAGCGGAACCCCGGTCCGTACACCGGGTTCGAGGAGTACGTGATGCCCGCCGGTACCGAAGTATTGCGGTACCATCACGCGCAGCTCACGCAGCAGCGACGGCACCGTCGACAGCGCGGCCACCCCGGTGACCTGTTCGATGTCGTCGCCGAGGAGCCCGCGGATCATCAGCGCGAGCTCGTCCGACGTGAGGTTGGGGTCGGTGTGAATCCGCCAGTCCCGCACCAATGTTGCGTGATCACCGGAACCGGCGAACACACCGAAGTGGATGTTGGTGTTGCCGGCCTCGACCGTGAGGAGCATGTCAGACCGACGCGGCGGCCGGAATGCGCGGGTCGAGCAGACCGGATCCGGCGGGGACGTCTGCCGGGTCGTCGCCCGCGGTCAGCACGCGGTTGTGATCGTCGACGAAGACAACCGATGGCGAATACGCCTGCAGTTCCTGCTCGTTCATGATGCCGTAGGCGATGATGATCACCAGATCCCCGGGGTGTACGAGATGCGCTGCGGCGCCGTTGATCCCGATGACCCCGGTGCCGCGTTCACCGGCGATCACATAGGTCTCGAGTCGTGCGCCGTTGTCGATGTCGACGATGGTCACCTGCTCGCCTTCGAGAAGGTCGGCGGCGTCGAGCAGATCCTGGTCGACGGTGACGGAGCCGACGTAGTGCAGGTCGGCCTGGGTGACCCTGGCGCGGTGGATCTTGGATTTCATCATGGTGCGAAACATTCAGTACTCCCTGGGGATTCGGCGGGTTCGGCGGTGGACGGGTTGCAAGGTCTAGGGGATCTCGCCGGACGGGACCTCGGACAGGGCGTTGCGTTCGTCGAGGCTCAGTCCGACGGCGACGCCGACGTTGTCGATGAGGCGGGCGGGTCCGAGGCGCGCCGCGACGAGCAGGCGGCCGTGCCCCTTGTCCGGAGCTTCCTCCAGTGCGCGGCCACGCAGGGCGAGATAGTCGACGACGATCTCCGGTGTGGTGTCCAGGACCGCCTGTGCGGCAGCGAGGATCGCGTCCCGTCCGCCGGGTGCGGCGTGCGTTCCCGCGGTCAGGGCCGCCGACAGCGTGGTGGCCAGTTGCCGTTGCTCCGGCGACAGATAGCGGTTGCGCGACGACATCGCCAAGCCGTCGGCTTCGCGAATCGTTGGCACGCCGACGATCTCGACGTCGAGATTCAGGTCGGCCGCCATCTGGGTGATGAGGACGAGCTGCTGGTAGTCCTTTTCGCCGAAGAACGCAGCGTGCGGCGCGGCGATGTTCAGCAGTTTGTTCACCACGGTGAGCATCCCGGCGAAATGCCCTGGACGCGAGGCACCGTCGAGGATCTCGCCGGCCGGTCCCGGCTCGATGGTGGTCCGCGGACCGGTCGGGTACATGTCGGACACGGTCGGGGCGAAGACCAGCTCGACGCCCAGGGGCCGCAGCAGCTCGAGGTCCGCGTCGAACGTCCGCGGATAGGCGTCCAGGTCCTCGTTGACACCGAATTGCAGCGGGTTGACGAAGATCGACACGATCACCACGGTGTTGCCCTTGGCCTTGGCCGCCCGCACCAGCCCGAGGTGACCGGCGTGCAGGGCGCCCATGGTGGGCACCAGGACGACTCGCTTCCCGGCACGACGCAGCGCGACACTCACCCGGTGCAAGGTGGCGGGATCCCGATGAACAGTGAGCTCACCTGGTACATAAGACTTTTCGGTCAGTTCCACACTCACGTTCCCTCCAGGACGTCGAGCAGTTCGGCCGGCGCATCGGTGCGGGTGGCGGTCCGTGCAGCCATCACACGATAGGCGTCGACGATGCCGACGTCGGGTCGTCCGGCCGACTTGGGCAGGGCGCGCAATGCGGCCAGATGGTCGGCGACCGCGCGGGCGTCGCCGCGGGCGACCGGGCCGGTGAGTGCACCGGACCCCATCTCCAGCACGTTCTGCAGCGATGCCGTCACCAGGGGTGCCAGGATGCGTTCGGCCAGCATCGTCGCGCCGCCGTCCACCGTGGCGTTGTCGCGGCCCGACCGGCCGGCCGTGCCGTCGATCGCGGCGTTCAGCGCGGTGACGGCGTCGCAGATGAGAGTGATGAGGTGATTCGCGCCGTGCGCCAGCGCGGCGTGATAGAGGACGCGGTCGGTCTCGGCGATGCGCACCGGTTCGCCGCCCATCTCGAGCACGAGGGATTGCGCGATGGCGAATCCGACCTCGTCGGCGGCGGTGACCCCGAAACAGGCCCGCCGCAACCGGGAGGTGTCCTCGTCGGTGCCCACGAAGGTCATGGCGGGGTGGATCGCCAGCGGCAACGCCCCCAGCTCGGACAATGGTGCCAGTACCCCGACCCCTTTGGCGCCGGCCGTGTGGGCAACGAGAGTCTTCGGGCGCAGCGCTCCGGATCGTGCGATGTCGTCGATGACCGTCGGCAACTCGGCGTCGGGCACCGCGAGCACCAGCAACTCGGACCGGGCGACGACGGCCCCGAGGTCCAGGATCTCCGAATCCGGTAGTCGCGCAGCGGAACGGCGGCGGGAGGCATCCGATCGGGCCACCACCGCACCGACGATGTGCCCGGCGGTCTCGAGCGCTTCGCCGATCGCGGTACCGACGCGACCCGCCGAGACGATGCCGACGGTGAGTCGTGCGGGTGCGGGGAGATTGGAGACACCGGCCAGTGCGTCCCGGGCAGCGCGGGACGAGCCCACGACGGGGCCGAGATCATCGCTCGGTGAGGTCACCGCTGTCCTCCGGGTTGGCCGTTCCAGTCCCGGCGAAACGCGGGTACCAGACGTTGCAGTGCAAGAGTAGGCCCACCGCGCAGCATGTGGCCATTGCGTGTGATGCGGTTCACGCGGACGCGCTGTGGCGCCGTCCGGGCGTCAGTCAGTCCTCGCGACGACGACGGCCACCGGCCGCACCGGCCTCACGTAGCTGACTGAGGAGTTCCGATACCGGCAGGCCCGCGGTGTGTGCGTTCTCGCCGTCGTCGGATGTGCGCCGCCGCCGGCGACCTGGAATGACCGGGGCGGCGGCGCCGGCGGTCTCATGCCTGCCGATGCCCCCGAACGCGGGTTCACCGTAGGGTGCCTCCACTTCGGAGTCGACGGTGCCCGACTCCTCCAGGTCCGACTCTTCCAGGTCCAGCTCCTCCAGGTCCGACTCCTCGGCATCGACATCCACCACCGAGACCTCGTCGACTTCCTCGATGACGGCCTCGGCGGCCGGCTCGGTTACCGACGGTTCGGCGGCGTCGACGAACTCCGCGTCCTCCACGGGCTCCGGCTCGGCCGGCGATTCCGTGGCGATCCGCCCGGAGACGGGCACTTCGTCGGTGATGACCGGGATGACCTCGGTGAGTTCATTCGGATCGACGTCGATCGGCACATGCCGGCCGAGGTCGGCAGCGGGAGCGGTCGCCGCGAAATCACGGGCGGCGAGAACACTGTCGTCCGTGCCGCCGTAGCGCCGGTAGTCCTCGCCGCCGATGCCCGAGGCCAGCTCACGGAGCTTCTCGCTGGGCAGCGCGACGCGGGGATCGGGCAACGACTCGCCGAGCAGCATCTCGAGGCTGGCCCGCAGCGCCAGGACCTGCGCCTTGAGTTCGGCCATCTCCTCACCCGTCTCGGCGCTGACCTCTTTGCGGATGGTCGTCTCGACGTCGAGCTCATACTGACGGCGCGCCGCGATCTCCCGTTCGAGCTGGAGTTCGTAGACGAGGCGCAGATCGCGGCTCTTGGCCTCGGCGCTCTCGGCTTGACGACGGAACTTGGTGACCAGGATGGCGCCGATCACCGCCGCCCACAACGCCGCGATGACGGCCAGCGACCCGGATACCGACAACTGGTCGGTGAACACCATGAGGATGCTCGCGACCAGCGCCAAGACGATGAGCAGCCCCAGCAGCCACTGTCCCACCGATCTTCCGGAGCGCCGCGTCTCAGCGGAACGGCCATTAGGGGTCGTCATGTCCGTGAACTTACCGCCTGCCGCCGCCGATATCGGCGAACCGGGGCGGAGAGTCACGATTGGGGGCATGCATCAGGCAGGCCCGGGATGGCCTCCGCGACCGCCGAGCGCATCGTCGGTGGGATCATCTGGTGCTCGGCAACAGTATTCGAGCCACAGCGCCGCACCCGCCAGCAACACGCCGCCGATGAGGCCGACGATCGCTCCCGGCCGGTCATGGTCGGCCGCCGCCAACTCGTGCTGGGTCAGCAGGAACACCAGGACGCCGGCCCACACGCCGGTCGCGATCGCACCGAGAATCGCCGACGCCTTGGCCAGCGCCAGCACCCTGGCGGCGGTGAGCGGATGAAGTTGCCCCCGGGCCCGACCGACATCGCGTGACTCGACCCGCGACCGCACGATCACCGCGATCACCACTTCGAGCGCGGCCAGAATGTAGAGCACCACCCCGGCGAGCAACGGGACCGCCGGCAGGCTGCCGTAGTTGTAGCGCACGAGTATCCACGCGACGATCCCGACCACGACGGCGATCGCGACCAGGTCGCGGACGCGCGTGGGTCCCATCGCCGGCTTCTCCTCGGGAGACTTGCCCGGCGGTGTCTTCGGTGCGGTCATCGGGTGACTCCCAGCTGCGCTACGGGGACCACCGCGTCGCGCTCGGCGGGATCGATGCGGTCGAGCAACTCGGCCACACCGACGTGGCCGCCGGGCGTCCACAGCGCGGCGTCGGGCTCGATCTCCCGCCACGGCACCAGCACGAAGGCCCGCTCGGCAGCGCGCGGATGCGGCAACAGCAGATCGGGATCGTCGCTGCGGACCGTTTCCCCGCCGGCGCTCACCGTGATCACATCGACATCGAGAGTTCTTGGCCCCCAATGTATCTCACGGGTTCGATCGGCGGCCTGCTCGAGCTCGGCGCCGGCGGCCAGCCACTCACCGGGGCTGCGGTCGCCCTCCACGATGAGCGTGATGTTGTAGAAGTCGTCCTGCTCGACCCCACCCCAGGGCGGGGTGGCGTAGACCGCGGACACAGCGACGAGGTCGTCGGCGAACCGGTCGACGACGGTGGACAGGTACGCGATCCGGTCCCCGATGTTGGACCCCGCGGAGAGGACGGCCCGTGTGCCCGGGGACGGCCCCCTGACGCCGGTCATCGCGCCCCCATCGACTTACGGGACCGGCGCGCGACAACGGCGACGTCGGAGAACTGCAGAGGGATCGGCGCCGACGGTTTGTGCACGACGACCTCGCACGCGGCGATCCGTTCGTCGTCCATGATCGCCTCGGCCACTTCGGCGCTGACCGTCTCGATGAGGTTGCGTGGTTCGCCGGCGACGATGTCGTGTGCGCGCTGCGCCAGCGCCCCGTAGTCGACGGTGTCGGCGAGGTCGTCGGTGGCCGCCGCCGTCGAGAGGTCGAGCCACAGCGTGATGTCGAGGAGGAAGTCCTGCCCGTCGCGACGTTCGTGGTCGAACACCCCGTGATACCCGCGAACACGGAGTCCGCGCAATTCGATCCGGTCCGCCATCAGTCCCCCACCGCCGAGTCGGCATCGACGAGATCCACCGAGCCACGACGACCGCCGGCGCGCCAGGCGGCGGCGACGGCGACGGCGTCGCGACTGGCCTGCACATCGTGGACCCGGACCGCCCAGGCGCCGTCGGCGGCGGCGAGCGCGGAGATGGCGGCGGTCGCGATCTCCCGTCCGGCGGGCGGACGCGGTTCGTCGCCCGACGACAGCAGGGAGCCCAGGAAACGTTTGCGTGAGGCGCCGACGAGGACCGGGAAGCCCAGACCGACCAGCGTCGGCAGTGCGTGGAGCAGCGCCCAGTTGTGTTCGGCGGTCTTGGCGAATCCCAGGCCCGGATCGAGGATGATCCGGGACGGGTCGACGCCGGCGGCGACCGCGGCATCCACCTGCGCCAGCAACTCGCCACTGACCTCGGCCACGACGTCCCGGTAGCCACCCACGTCGTCGATGCGGTGGGTGAACGCGCGCGTCGCCTCGGCGGGTTCGATCGGCCGCCAGTGCATCAGAATCCAGGGCAGACCGGCGTCGGCGACGACTCGGGCCATGTCGGGGTCGGCCCGTCCGCCGGACACGTCGTTGATGACGGTGGCGCCCGCCTCGATGGCGGCGGCGGCCACCGTCGCGCGCATCGTGTCGACCGAGATGGGTACGCCCGTACCGGACAGTCCCGAGATCACCGGGGTCACCCGCGCGGCCTCCTCATCCGGGTCGACCCGGATGGCGCCTGGTCGGGTGGACTCGCCGCCGACGTCGATCAAGTCGGCGCCCTGGCCGATCAGTTCGTGGCCGTGCCCGATAGCCGTGTCGTGATCGAGGTAGCGGCCACCGTCGGAGAACGAATCGGCCGTGACGTTGATGACCCCCATCACGAGGGTCCGAGAGGCCCCTTTGTCGGCTGCCACAGTCCGCATCTGGCCGCGGTCAGGGCCGAGAGATCAGATCGAGAGCCTCGCCCCGCGAGACCGCGCTCGTCTTGAACAGCCCCCGAACCGCTGATGTGGTGGTCCGGGCACCCGGCTTGCGGATGCCGCGCATGGCCATGCAGAGATGTTCCGCCTCGATCACCACGATCACCCCGCGCGGTTGCAGTCGCGAGACCATCGCGTCCGCGATCTGGCTGGTCAGTCGTTCCTGAACCTGCGGACGCTTGGCGTAGAGGTCGACGAGCCGGGCCAGCTTGGACAGTCCGGTCACCTGCCCCGACTCGCCGGGGATGTAGCCGACGTGGGCGACGCCGTGGAACGACACGAGGTGATGCTCGCAGGTCGAGTACATCGGGATGTCCTTGACCAGCACCAGTTCGTCGTGGTTCTCGTCGAACGTGGTGGCCAGCACCGCGCTGGGGTCGGTGTAGAGACCGGCGAACATCTCGCGATAGGCGTTGGCGACGCGGGTCGGGGTGCGCTCCAGGCCCTCCCGATCCGGGTCTTCGCCGACCGCGATCAGCAGTTCACGCACTGCCGCCTCCGCCCGTAACTGGTCGAAGTGCCGACCGTCGGCGGTGGCTTTGACCTGCCCGTCGTCTGAGCCCGGTGATACCACGATGGACTCGCGGTGCTCACTGATCGTCATCGTCGTGTGATCCGTTCTCGTACCGTGGCGTCAGGAACCGAAATTGTTGCCGTGCCCGGTCGGGTAGTCACCGTTTCCGTTGTCGCGGTTGGGCTGATCGCCGTTCGAACCGTCGGCCCGGTGTGCGCCCGCGCCGTTGGAACCGTTCGGCGGCTCACCCTGCGGCGGCCATCCGGGGGCCGACCAGTCGCGTGGGGCGCCGTAGTCCGGCCGGGTGCCACCCGGCGTGGGCTGGCCGGTGTAGCCGCCGTACGGCGAACGCCCGGGCGCCGACTGCGGTGGGTAGGCCGGTGGATACGACTGTCCCGGAGCAGGATTCGGATATCCGCCGGGCTGATACGAGCCGGGCTGATGCGATCCGCCGGGCGGCTGCGGTGCGGGTGCGCCGAGGGTCTGCGCCACCCCCACCGGCTCCGGCGCCACCGGCTTCGGCGGCGGCCACGGTTCGCCCCGCTCCATCGCCAGTTCGCCCGGCGTCTTGACCGGCGGCTTGTCGCTGGGGGTGCGATCACCGAACTCGTTGAACGCGGTGATCCGCGGACGCTTGTTGACCCCGGAGAAGATCTGCTGCAGGTCCTTGCGGGTCAGCGTCTCCTTCTCGAGGAGTTCGCTCGCCAGCACGTCGAGGGTGTCGCGGTACTCCGAGAGGATCGACCACGCCTCGGTGTGCGCGGCTTCGATGAGGCGGCGGACCTCGTCGTCGATCTCGGTCGCCACGCCCACCGAGTAGTCGGTCTGAGTGCCCATCGACCGGCCCAGGAACGGGTCGCCCTGCTCCTGCCCGTAGCGGACCGCGCCGAGTTTGGCGCTCATGCCGTACTCGGTGACCATCGCCCGGGCGATCTTGGTGGCCTGGTCGATGTCCGACGACGCACCGGTGGTCGGCTCGTGGAAGACCAGCTCCTCGGCGGCGCGACCGCCCATCGCCATCACCAGACGCGCGATCATCTCCGACCGCGTCATCAGTTCCTTGTCCTGCTCGGGCACCGCGAGCGCATGTCCACCGGTGCGGCCACGCGCGAGGATGGTGACCTTGTAGATCGGGTCGAGGTCCGGCATCGCCCACGCGGCCAGCGTGTGACCACCCTCGTGGTAGGCGACGACCTTCTTCTCGTGCTCGCTGATGATGCGGCTCTTGCGGCGCGGACCGCCGATGACGCGGTCGACCGCCTCCTCGAGCATCTCCGCGGTGATCGTCTGCTTGTTCTCGCGCGCGGCCAGCAAGGCGGCCTCGTTGACGACGTTCGCCAGATCGGCGCCCGACATACCCGGCGTCCGTTTGGCCAGGCCGTCGAGGTCGGCGTCGGGCGCGATCGGCTTGCCCTTGGCATGCACCTTCAGGATCGCGCGGCGACCCGCGATGTCCGGGTTGCCGACGGGGATCTGCCGGTCGAAGCGGCCGGGACGCAGCAGCGCCGGGTCCAGGATGTCGGGACGGTTGGTGGCCGCGATGAGGATGACGCCCGAGCGGTCGCCGAAGCCGTCCATCTCCACCAGCAGCTGGTTGAGGGTCTGCTCGCGCTCGTCGTGGCCGCCGCCGAGGCCGGCGCCGCGCTGGCGACCGACCGCGTCGATCTCGTCCACGAAGATGATGCAGGGGCTGTTGTTCTTGGCCTGCTCGAACAGGTCGCGCACCCGGGAGGCGCCGACGCCGACGAACATCTCGACGAAGTCCGAGCCGGAGATGGTGAAGAACGGCACGCCGGCCTCCCCGGCGACGGCGCGGGCGAGCAGCGTCTTACCGGTGCCGGGCGGACCGTAGAGCAGCACGCCCTTGGGGATCTTCGCGCCCACGGCCTGGTACCGGGCCGGGTTCTGCAGGAAGTCCTTGATCTCGTAGAGCTCTTCGACCGCTTCGTCGGCACCGGCGACGTCGGCGAACGTGGTCTTGGGCATGTCCTTGGTCAGCTGCTTGGCCCGGGACTTGCCGAAGCCCATGACGCCGCCGCGGCCGCCGCCCTGCATGCGGTTCATCACGAAGAAGAACAGACCGAACAGCAGCAGCATCGGCAGGATGAAGATCAGGATCTGCCACAGGGCCGACTGCTGGCTGACGTTGGTCTGATAGGGCGCCCCGGTCTTCGTGACCGAGTCGAAGACCTGCTCACCGGCCGACGCCGGGTACTTCGCGCTGATCTTGGTGACGTCGTCGCCGTCGATCTTGATCGGCTCCTTGAGCTCGATCCGCAGAGTCTGTTCGCGGTCGTCGATGTCGATCCGGCTGGTGTTCTTGACGTTGAGCTGCGTCAACGCGACCGAGGTGTCGACGCCTCGGTACTCGCGACCCGAGTCGCGCATCGCGGTCCAGCCCCAGATGGCCAGCACGATCAGCGCCAGGACGGCGAGATTGCGGAAGACTGACTTACGGTTCATGCGTGTTGGTGGCGGTCGGGGTCGTCGTCGCCGACGTGACCCGCTCTCGATCCACTGTCCTTCCCGGTTGACGGACTGCCGGCAGCACTATTGCCGGGCTCACTTCTAGAGGCTACCGGTCAACGATCAAGCAGGGAAAACCGTTCCGTCGTATCCGCGAGAGGGACCGGTCAGTGCTCGTACACCGATGGCCGCAGGAGACCGATGTACGGCAGATCGCGGTAGCGCTCGGCGTAGTCAAGGCCGTACCCGACGACGAACTCGTTGGCGATGTCGAATCCGACGTCGGCGACGTCCACCGGCGACCGCACCGCCTCCGGCTTACGGAGCAGCGTGCACACCTCGAGGGTGCGGGGATTACGGGTGGCCAGATTCCTCATCAGCCACGACAGGGTCAGCCCCGAGTCGATGATGTCCTCGACGATGAGGACATCACGGCCCTCGATGTCGCGGTCGAGGTCCTTGAGGATGCGGACCACGCCCGACGACGACGTGGACGAGCCGTAACTCGAGACCGCCATGAACTCCATCTGGGAGGGAATCGGGAGAGCGCGCGCGAAATCCGTCATGAACATGATCGCGCCCTTGAGGACTCCGATCAGGACGAGATCCTCGTCGGTCTGCGTGTACCGGGCGGCCACCGAGTCGGCCAGCTCCTGCGTGCGTTGCCTGATCTGTTCCTCGGTGATCAGAATCGATTCGATGTCGTCGCCGTACGGGTCTGGGAGCTGCACGTGTCTAGCTTGTCACGGGTCGGCTGCTTCCAGCGCACAAGGCGCCCTTGGACCTCTGACTCGGTGTCGCCCGTTCAGCCGACAGTCGTTGTGCGTTTGATCACACTACGATTACGAAAGGCAACACGCATTCACAGATGACACATTTTTTGACCGCAGTGAACAAGAGTTTGTGAAAGTGAAGTTGTTCGTGGCAAATTGATTCTTCCGGGGTCGAATCATTTGCACCGCGAACAAACAGCAGCCAGTCCGCGTCTCATCCGGGCTCCCCCCGAAGGAGTCCTCCAATCGGAAAGTTGTCAATATGCCAACCGATCGACGGACCGGATCATCCCGGTCTCGCACCATCCTCCGCTTCCGTATCCTGTCGATCATTTCCCTTGTGACCGTGTCGATTACGGCTTTCGCCGGATTTGCCCAGGCTGCCCCGGCGACGGCGGGTCCGGTCAAATACCAGCTGACGAGGACCGCGAACTCGCTGTCCCTGACGGTGGACAACGGCCGCATAGCGATAGAAAACAATCTTCTGACGATCCGTAACCTCGCGGGAGCAGAAGTGTTCACCATGCCTTTGGCATATCGAAAGGAATATCGTCAATTTCCCATCGATGCGCACACCGCCGGCACCACGGCGACCCTGACACCGTCGCGTGATCTCGCACGTTCGACCGCTGTCGACCGGGGTGTCGTGGATTCACTGCGGGTGAAGGCGGCAACGATCGTAGGCCCTCAGACCCGACAACAGCGCGACGATCAGGCGTTGGCCCGGTTCAATCAGCAACTCAGTACCGGACTGACCATCTCGTCCATCGTGGGTACGGCGATCGGCGCGATCGTGGGCGGCATTCTCGGATGCGTCATCGCGACCGCCACCACCGTGATCGGCTGCGTCCTCGGCGGGTTCGTGCTGGGAGCGTCCGTCGGAGGGATCATCGGTCTGATGCTCGGTGGCGGTGGTTCACTGGTCGGCGCAGCGATCCAGTACTTCCAGACCATCAACTCGCCATTCAGACCGCAGATCGTGCCCTGACAGATTTCACCTGACAGTTCCACCTGACGGTCCGCCTCAACGGTCATCGAGGCGGACCGTCAGTCGTTGTCCCACCCGAGTGACAACGCGGCGCACCGCGGAGTCCCCCCCGATTGCGATGGCGGCTCGCGATCTCGGATCGGTGACCAACGCGTCCACGGCCGAGATGACCCGATGGCTCGGTTCGGTCGCCCCGACGTCGAGCAGCCAGCGTCTCAGGACGCGGGTGCGGACCGCCGTCGGCGCCCCCGCCAGGTCGCCGAGGTCGAGGTCGTGGCCACACGCCGCCGCGGACCACAGATCGTCGGCGATCCCGTCGAGCGCGTCGTTGTCGGCCCGCAACCCCGCCGCCGTCCGCCCGAGCGCCTCGACGACACCGCCGTGCAAGACCTCGTCGAGCAGGGGCAACACCTCGCTGCGCAGCCGCACGCGGGTGAAACGCGGATCGCGGTTGTGCGGGTCATGATGCGGGCGCAGGCCGAGTTCGGTGCAGGCGGCGAGGGTTCGGGATCGTCGAACGCTCAGTAGCGGCCGGCCCCAGGGCGGGTTCCACGGCCGCATGCCGGCCAGCGACCGCGCACCGGAACCACGGGCCAGGCCGAGCAGGACGGTTTCGGCCTGGTCGTCGGCGGTGTGGCCCAGGAGCACCGCGCATCCGTCGCGGGCCTCGTCGAGCGCCGCGTATCGCGCGGCCCGGGCCGCGGCCTCCATGCCACCCTCGGTACCCACCTCGACGGCCAGAACGCGCGCATCGGCGCCGAGGGACTGCGCGGCGGCCGCAGCCGCCTCGGCGACCTCGGCCGACCCGGTCTGCAAGCCGTGGTCGACGACCAGCGCCCGGACCCGCAGCCCCGCCCGGAGCGCACAAGCAGTGAGCGCCAACGAATCCGGCCCGCCCGACAGGGCCACACACACATCGGTGCCGACGGCGGGATACGCGGCGACGAAGTCCGCGACCGCCCGCGTCAGAGCACCCGTTGCATCCATTTCCGCGGTTCGTCGATCTCGTCCGGGCGGGGCATCGTCTCCGGCGATGTCCAGATGGTGTTGAAGGCCGGCATACCCGCCCCGTCGACCACCTCGTCGACGAAGGCCTTGCCCCGAATGTATTGGGCAAGCTTGGCATCCATCCCGATCAGTGCCCGGATGATGCGCTGCACCGGATTCCGGGGTGTGGTCCGGCGCCGGTCGAACGCCTGACGTATCGACGCAACGGTCGGAACCTGTTGCGGACCAACGGCATCCATCACGTGGTCGGCGTGCCCCTCGAGCAGGGTGCCGAGCATCATCATCCGGGTGAACGCCTCGTGCTGCTCGGGCGTCTGCAGCAATTGCATCGCGCCGATCACGCCCTTCTCGCGCGGCGTGTTCTGGTCCCGCAACATCGACGTGATCCGGCCGACGACCTCGCCCGCGCTCTCCCCGGATTCGGAGGTGAGGATCTCGAGGTTGTCGATCATGTATTGCCGCAACCAGGGATTCGCCGAGAACTGCACCCGGTGGGTGACCTCGTGCAGGCACACCCAGAGCCGGAAGTCGCTGGGCACCACATGAAGTGACCGTTCCACCGAGATGATGTTCGGCGTCACCACCATCAGCACGCCGGGGTCACCGGTCTCCGGGTCGGGGGTGAACGGGTCGTACTGCCCGAGGATCGCCCCGGACAGGAACGCGAGCAGCGCACCCGCCTGCAGGCCACCCGCCTTGGCGGACAGTCCACCGAGCCCGATCCCACTCGGCGCCGGCACCTCGTCGGCGCCGAGCATCGACCGCATCGACTGGGCGGCCGCGTCGATCCACTCCTTGCGGTCGAGGATGCGGGCGGTGGGCACGCGGAGCCCGTCGGCGAGGCCGGTGACCTCACGCACCGGCGCCTCCGCCCGCACGGCGGCGTCGGCGAGTTCGGCCTGTGCCGCGTCGACGGTGTAGGACGTGGCCTTCGGACCGGGCCGCGCCAGACGCTTGGCGGTCGACGCCGCGAATCCCCAGTCGATACGCGCCCCGATGGACTCGGGCTCGACCTGCTCGGTGACCTCGGTCATCGGCAACCACACTCCCTCAGATCGCCGGCCACGTCATCGAGCGCGGGCCGTGCATCGGCCGGCGACGTGCCGCCGGACATCAGTGCGAAGGACAGGACCCGTCCGTCGACGGTCTGCACTATGCCGGTCAACGAACTCACCCCCGTCAACGTTCCCGTCTTGGCGCGAACCCAGCCGGCGCCGGGGTTGGTCGTCGAGTTGAAGCGGTCGGCCAGCGTGCCGGTACCGCCGGCGACCGGAAGCCCGTCGAGCATCGGGCGCATCAGCGGCTGCGCGGGCCCACTGGCCCCGGTCATCAATGTGTCCAGCAGTCCGGCCGGCACCTTGTTCGCGTACGAGAGTCCGGACGCGTCGCGCAGCGTGACGCCGGTGAGGTCGAAGCCCTTCTCCCGCAACACCGATTCGACGGCATCCACGCCGCCGGCGATGGTCGCGGGGCCGCCCCGGGCCACCGAGAGCTCCAGGGACAGCGTCTCGGCGAGCACGTTGTCGCTGTAGCGCATCATGTCGTTGACCCGGGTGACCAGCGGCGCCGAGCTGACCGATGCGATGACCTGGCCGGTCGCCGGAGCCGTGGTCGTGGTGACCACCGAGGTGACACCCAACGCCTCGGCCAGGGCCCGACCGGCCATCTCCGCAGGGGCGGCCGAGCGTGGCGAGAACTCGTCGAGCGGGTCTGTCCGCGCCCCGTCGACCATCAACGACTCGATCGGCGCGATGTCGCCGCCGGCGATGTCCTGACGATCCCAGGTACGTTCCATCGTCGGACCGGGATAGGCGCTGGTGTCGACGGCGACGGAGGTGACGGTGACACCCGACTTACGGATCTGCGCGGCCAGGTCGGCGATCCGCGGGGCATCGGTGTAGAAGCTGTCGACTCCGGAGGGCTGCGCGGTCAGCGTCGGGTCGCCCGCGCCCTTGAGGATCACCTGCCCGTTCGGCCCCGCCACCACCGTGGTGGTCAGCCGCTTGTCGTGCGGCAATGCGAGCAGCGCGGCCGCCGCGGTGAGGATCTTGGTGTTCGACGCCGGAGTGCGGGGGGTTGCCGGGTTGTCCGACCAGAGCACCTGCCCGGTCAGCACATCACTGATCTGGCCGGTGAACTCGCCGAGCGCCGGCGCGCGGATGTCGGCCGCGATGGCCTGCTGCACGCCGGCGGGCGTGGGTGCGGGCGCGGTCACCGACACCGGGCGGATCTGCGGATTCACCGTGATCGCGGCCGGTTGCGGCGGAATGCCGGGCGGCAACTCGTCGGACGAGTCCAGGCGCAGCGCGATGACGACGGATCCGGCGGCGATCACCGCCAGGATCACCACGGCGACGATCGTCCACAACAGCATGCGGCGGGTGGATCTGCGCCGTGCGCCCACAAGACCTCCTCCTCGGTGCGATACGAGGGTTCGGGGTCCCCCCGTCTAAGCCCCCACAGTATCGTTGAGGCGATCTGTGCAGGCGACCAGCGGTATTCGCCCAGGCCGCCTGCCGTCACCCACCGCAATGACGACGACGCCAGGAGGATGCAGTGGAATTCGATGTGACCATCGAGATCCCGAAGGGTAGCCGCAACAAGTACGAGGTCGACCACGAGACCGGCAAGATCTACCTCGACCGCTACCTCTACACGTCGTTCGGCTACCCGGCCGACTACGGCTACATCGACGACACGCTCGGCGAGGACGGCGATCCGCTCGACGCGCTCGTGCTGTTGCCCGAGTCGGTGGTTCCCGGCGTGATCGTCAAGGCCCGCGTCGTCGGCATGTACACGATGACCGACGAGGCCGGCGGCGACGACAAGCTGCTGTGCGTCCCGGCCGGTGACGTTCGTTGGGACCACATCCAGGACATCAGCGACGTCTCGGAGTACGAGCTCGGCCCGATCTCGCACTTCTTCGAGCACTACAAGGACCTCGAGCCGGGCAAGGAGGTCCAGCCGGGCGGCTGGGTCGGCAAGGCAGAGGCCGAAAAGGTCGCGCAGGCCGCGGTGGAGCGCTTCCCCGGCCACTGACGTCATCCTCACACCAAACGCCACCAGCACAGACGTCGAGTGTGCTGGTGGCGTTTGACGTGGACGTCACGAAGCCCGGAGGTGACCGAACGCGTGGGTGCGCTTGCCCTCGCGGATCTGGATCGTCTTGACCTCGGTGAACTCCTCGAATCCGACGACGCCCATCTCGCGGCCGTAGCCGGACTGCTTCATGCCACCGGCCGGGAGTTGGGGACCGCCGTCGATCGTCGTGTTCACCCAGACGCGACCGCTGCGGAGTTGCTTGGCCACCGACAGTGCACGGTCGATGTCCTTGGTCCACAGCGAGCCGGACAGCCCGTACGGGGTGGCATTCGCCAGGTGGACGGCTTCGGCGGCATCGGCGAAACGGGTGACCGTCAGCACCGGCCCGAAGATCTCCTCGACGAATTCCGGCGATCGTTCGGTGACGTCGACGATGATCGTGGGCTCGACGAAGTGCCCGGCCGAGCCCTGCGAACCCGTCCGCACATCGCCGCCCAGCACGATCCGTCCCCCACCGGCCTCGGCGGACGCGATATGCCGGCACACCTTGTCCTTGTGGTCGGCATGGATCATCGGGCCCACGTCGACGCTGCCGTCGAGTGGGTCACCCACCCGCAACCGCCTTGCCGCGGCGACCAGACGTTCCACGAACGCTTCCGCGACCGTGTCCTGCACGAGCAACCGCGATCCGGCAACGCAGCATTCGCCGTTGTTGAAGAACGCGCCGAACAACACCCCGTCGAGCGCGTCGTCGAGATCGGCATCGTCGAAGACGATGTTTGCGCCCTTCCCGCCGAGTTCCATCGACAACCGCTTCGCCGTGCCCGCCGACGCGGCGGTGATCGCGTGACCGGTCGCCGTGCTGCCGGTGAACGAGAGCAGGTCGACATCCGGGCTCTCGGCCAGCACCGCCCCCACCTGGGCGCCGTATCCGGTGACGACGTTCACCACACCGTCCGGGATGCCGGCCTCGGCCAGGATGCCGGCGAGTTCGAGGGTGGTTCCGGACGTGAACTCGGACGGTTTGACGACCGCGGTGCACCCCGCCGCGAGCGCGAACGGCAGCTTCTGCGCCAGCAACAGCAACGGGAAGTTCCACGGCATGATCATCGCCGCCACGCCTGCCGGTTCCCGGACGACCAGTGCGGTGCAGTCCTCACCGAGTCCGGTGTGGGCCTCGCCGTGGGACGACATGGCCAGTCCCGCCGCGTACTCGAAGAGTTCCGCGCTGCCGGCGATGTCGCTCTCCGCGTACCGCAACGGCTTCCCGGTCTCCTCGGCCTCGATGCGTGCCAGTCGCGCGGCATCCGACCGGATCAGTGCCGCAACGCGCAGCAGTGTCCGGGCCCGGTCCATCGCCGGGATCCGCGGCCATGAACCCGTGTCGAATGCGCGGCGCGCAGCCGCGATCGCGCGGACGGTGTCGTCGCGGGTACCGGCGGGGATCTCCGCGAGTGCCCGGCCGTCTACCGGACTGTGCCGGGTGATCGCCGGCCGGGCGTCGGCCGCCTCGACGCGGCCGTCGATGAACTGTCCGTACCGACGGATCGCCGTGGCGGTGTCGATCGTGCTGGACGACATGTAGAACTCCTCGTGTATCGAACGGGTGCCGGTGATCGTGCTCAGTGCTCGTGGATCAGCACGCCGCGCAGGTTCTTGCCCGCGTGCATGTCGGCGTACGCGTCGTTGACCTGGTCGATCGTGTACCGCGTGGTGATCAGCTCGTCGAGCTTCAGGTTTCCCGCCTTGTAGTAGTCGAGCAGCGCCGGGATGTCGGTCGTCGGGTTGCAGTTGCCGAACAGCACGCCGCGAAGCGTCTTCGCGTAGACCACGAGTTCCAACGGGCTGATCGGGATCCCCGGCTCGTTCTGGCCGATCGAGACCACCGCCACCCGACCTTCCTTGCGGACCGCGGAGAACGCTTCGGCGATCAGCGCGCCGTCGACCACACCGACGGTGACGACCGCCGAGTCCGCTCCCTGCCCGTTGGTCACCGAACCCACGAACGGCATCGCCTCGGCGATGGACGCGAACGCGTGGGTCGCACCCAACTCCAGGGCTCGTTCACGCTTGAACTCGACGGGGTCGACGGCGACGACGTGCGCGGCGCCCGCGTTGTGCGCGCCCTGCACCGCGTTGATCCCGACGCCGCCGACGCCGACGATCATCGCCGTGTCCCGCGGCCGCACGTGGGCTGCGTTGACCGCGGCGCCCCAACCGGTGGCGACACCGCAAGACACCAGGCACGCGACGTCGAACGGCAGGTCGGCGTCGATCTTCACCGCCTGCGACTCGTCGGTCACGAGGTAGTTGGCGAAGGTGCCCAGCCGCTGCATCGCACCGATCGGCTGGCCGGTGGAACGGGTAAACCGGGCGTTGCCGTCGATGCCGAATCCGTTCTCCATCCCGGCGCCCGAGTCGCAGATGTACTGCATGCCCTGCGAACACCACCGGCACCGACCGCAGGCCGGCAGATAGGCGGTGGCGACATGGTCGCCCACGGCCAGGCGACGCACGCCCGGTCCGACGGCGTCGATGATGCCCGCGCCTTCGTGTCCTCCCACCATCGGGAGAGCGTTGGGGATGTCGCCGGTCACGAGGTGGTCGTCGGAATGGCACAGGCCCGAGGCCATGACCTTGATGCGGACCTCGCCGGGTCCGGGTTCGGCGAGTTCGAGGGTTTCGACCTCCCACTTTCCGCCGATGGCGTCGATGACTGCTCCGCGCACTGTTCGAGACATGATGGTTCCTCCTGAGGTGGTCTATTTGATGATGGTGAGTTTGCTGCGGTCGAGAGTGAGAACGACGATCGCGATGACGACGCCGCCGTAGACGATCTGCTGGTAGTTGGGGTCGACGCCGGCCACCGATCCACCGACGCGCAGCACGGTGACGATGAGCGCGCCGACGATGACCTTCCAGGCACTGCCGATACCGCCGGTGATCGCGCATCCGCCGACGAGGACCGCGGCGATCGCGGGCAGTAGCAGAGCGTCCGCCAATTGCGGTGCCGCACTTTGCTGTTGGGACGACAGCACGACCGCGGCCAGGCCGGCGAACAGCCCGGAGAGTGCGAACGCGGTGATGCGCACCGCCTTTGTCCGGATGCCGGCCATCAGCGCCGAGCGCTCGCCGAGTCCGACGACGTGGAAGATGTTGCCGCGCGGGTGATAGTGCATGAAGGCCCAGATCCCGGCGGCGATCACGATGCCGATCCACACCGCGAGCGGCATCGACAGGAAGCTCGTCGAGCTGAGCCAGAAGATCGCGCCGTAGTGGTGGTCGATGTAGATGGTCGTCGAGCCCGACAGCGCGAGCGCGATCGCGCCCCAGAATCCCAGGGCCCCAAGCGATACCACGAATGAGGGGACCTGTCCGAGCGTGATCAGGAAGCCCGTCAGCGCGCCGATGACCGCGGTGGCGGCCACGGTGATGAGAATCGCCAATGGCCCTGTGGCGCCGATGGTCTGGGCGAGGATCACCGTTCCGAGCGAGCACACCGCCGCGATGGACAGGTCGATGCCGCCGGTCAGGATGACGAACATCTGCCCGAGTCCGAGCAGCAGGATGGGCAAGGCCTGTGCGGTGACCACCGCGAGTGCCGTGGTCGAGAAGAAGTTCGGTTCGGCGATCGTGACCAGCCCGAGGAGCACGATCAGCAGGGCCGGTGGGCCTGCCGTCCGCAGCATCGCCGCCGAGGGCAGTGACGAGCGGGTGGGCGCGGTCCCGGTGCGGCGCAGGGTCGAGGTGATTGCGGTGTCAGCCATGGTCACATCATCTTTTCGAGTAGCTCGAGTTTGGTGGGGGGTTGTGTTGCGACAGAGTCGTATTCGGCGGTCAGGTGCCCGTCGCGGAGCACCACGATGCGGTGTCCGAGTCCGATCGCCTCGTCGAGCGTGTCGGCCAGGACGAGCACGCCGACGCCGCGGTCGGAGAGGTCGCGGATGAGGCGGTAGACGTCTTCCTTGGCGCCGATGTCGAGCCCGCGGGTCGGGTGGTCGAGGATCAGCACCGACAGGTCGTCGTCGCACAGCCATTTGGCGAGTACGGCCTTCTGCTGGTTGCCACCGGACAGCCGGGCGATGTCGGCGTCGGGATCGTCGGGACGGATGTGCAGGTCCCGGATCCATCGCTCGGCGATCTGCCGTGCGGCCGCGGCGCGACCTCGACGACCGGAAACCGGATGGGTGAGGCAGATGTTGTCGGCCACCGTGGCGCCCGACACCATGCCCTCTGTGCGCCGCTCGGCGGGCAGGTAGGCGACGCCCGCACCGACCGCCTGATTGGGCGACCGCGGCGAGAGCGGCGAACCGCCGACCGCCACGGTCCCGCCACGCAGCGGTTCGGCCCCGAAGACGGCCCGCGCGAACTCTTCCCGGCCGGACGCGGCGACGCCGACCATACAGACGACCTCACCGGGTTTGACGGAGAGCGAGACGTTCTCGACGCTGCGGCCGACCGACACGTCGCGCGCGTCGAGGACCGGGGCCACGTCGTCGACCGACGTCCGCCGCTCGGTGCAGTAGATCTCGTCCGCGGCCTCCTTGCCGATCATCATCGAGTAGAGCTCTTTCTCGTCCACGTCCTCGGTACGGCGTTCGCCCACGAGGCGGCCGTCGCGCAGTACGTAGACCCGGTCGGAGAACTGGAGGACCTCGTCGAGCCGGTGCGAGACGAAGATGACCGACCCGATCTCACGCAGCGCCATGACCCGGTCGCGCAGGATCTCGATGTCGGCGGGCTGCAGCACCGATGTCGGTTCGTCGAGGACCAGCAGTGGGGCGTGGTCGGACTGCCGGTCGCTGATCGCCCGGGCGACCTCGACCATCTGCCGTTCGGCGAACCCGAGGTCCTCGGTCGGCGCGTCGGGATCGACGCCGGAGTCGACGCGGTCGAGCATCGCCTGGGCGGCGCGTCGTCGGGCACCTCGTCGGGTGACACCGAGGCGGACGTAGTCCGACTCCGATCCCAGGGTGAGGTTCTCTGCGACAGTCAGGTTGGGCAGCAGCGACTGTTCCTGGTGGACGACGCCGACGCCGTGGCGGGTGGCATCCGCCGGGTCGGCGAACACGGTGTCGACGCCGGCGATCCGCATCACGCCACCGTCGGGCTTGTGCACGCCGGCCAGGATCTTGAGCAGTGTCGACTTGCCTGCCCCGTTCTCGCCGATGAGTCCGATCACTTCGTTCTTGTTGACGGTGATGGAGACCTCGTCGAGGACCACGTTGGGGCCGTAGCGCTTGGTGATTCCGTCGAGCTCGAGTAGCGGTGTCATTTCACGACCCTCAATCGGTTGCGGGCAGGCCAGCCGGTCGCGATCACCGCGGCGACGATGATCACGCCCTGCGCGCCTTGCTGGACATAGGGACTCGCGCCGGAGAGCAACAAACCGTTGCCGAGGACGACGAGCAGGAGGATGCCGACCAGAGAATGCAGAGGTCCGCCGCGACCTCCGGAGAGCAGCGTTCCGCCGACCACCACCGCCGACAGGGTGAGGAAGAGGTTGCCCGAGCCGACCCCGACGTCTCCGACACCGAGCCGGATGGTCGCGAGGACTCCGCCGAGCCCGGACATGATGCCGGCGATGGTGAACAGGATGACCTTCGTGCGGGTGACGTTGATACCGGTCACCTTGCTGATCGCCTCGTCACCGCCGATCGCGTAGGTGTGGGTGCCCAGCGACGTGACCTTGCAGATGAACAAGGTGACGAGAAGTGCCACGATCGCGAACACGACGATCATCGGGATGCCGAGCCACGCACCTTGGGCCCACCCTGCGAGCGCCGCGTCGGCGAGTTGCGGTGTCGTGGTGCCGAACAGGACCGTGGCAACGCCCAGGCCGATGAACCAGGTGCCCAGCGTCACTAGGAACGACGGGACCCGCGCGATCGCGTGGAGTACGCCGTTGACCAGTCCGAACAGTGCACCGACGCCGATCGCGAGCAGTACTGCCCACAGTCCGAGGTCGTTTCCGTTGACGCTGTTCGCCGCGAGCAGGACGAAGGTGAGTCCGCTCGCGGCCATCACGCCCTCGATGGAAAGGTCGACGCTGCCGATCAGGACGACGAGCGTCGCGCCCATCGCGAGGATCAGCGGGATGGCCGCCTGCTGGACGATGGCGTTGAAGTTGCCGATCGTGAAGAACGAGTCGGCGGTGAACGAGAAGATCGCACAGAGGGCGACGAGCGCCACGAGCGGTCCGAGCGATCGTCCCCATCGGGACAACAGAACCGATCTGCCGCTGGTTCCGGCGATGTCGCCGGCTGCCGCGATCTCTTCCGGCTGCGCCGGAGCTGAAGTGGTCATGGTCGGGAGTTCCTCACTGATCGATCGGGCCGACGATGCGCGAGAACGGATCCTGGACCGAGTCCACGATCTGCTGATCGGTCGGGCGCTGGGTGTATTGGCCGGCGTTGTCCTTGGTGATCAGCTTCTGATCGACGTAGAACTCGCGCTTGAGTTTCGGCAGCTGCGAAACGTCGAGCTGACCGGTCGCGGCCTGATGGCAGATGGACAGGCCCATGGCGCCGTTGAAGTAGGGGTCGGTGGTGTAGGTGGAGACCATCTCACCCTTCTGGATGGCCTCGAGACCTTCGGGCGTCGCGTCGGCGGCGCTGGCGACCTTGATCTGCCCGACCTTGCCCTTCTCGCGCACCGCCTGCAGCGCGCCGAGCGCCATCGAGTCGGTGGCCGCCCAGATGCCGTTGACCTTGTCGCCGTACTTGTTCAGCAATGTCTGCGTCGTCGCGTAGGCCTTGTTGCGGTCGAAGTCCGCCGGCTGGCTGTCGAGCACCGTCACCCCCGGATGCTTGGCGATGCCCTCGGTGAAGCCCTGGTACCGGGTCTTGGAGACCTCGTTGGCGAGCAGGCCCTGGATGGCGATGACGCCACCCTTGTCGCCGACGCTCTTGCCGAGGACATCACCGGTGTCCGAGCCCTCCTTGATGCCGTCGTAGCTGACGTAGGACGCCCATCCGTCACCGACATCCCAGGGGTGCAGGTCGGCCGGCTTGCTCCACTGCGTGACCGCGCAGCCGCCACTGTTCTGTACGGCCCGAACGATGGCCGGGGTGTCGGCACTGGTGTTGGGGTTGATGTTGAGCAGGACCTTCTTGCCCGTCGCCAGCACCGACTGCAGCTGCGAGAGCGCATTCTGCGAATCGCCGCCGTAGACGATGACCTTGAGGTCGACGCCGACCGACTTGGCGTAGGCCTCGCTGCCCTCCACCCATGCGGCCTCGTACGGGTTCGTGAGAGACCGAACCTCGGAGACCATCAGCAAGTTGCTCGCGTCCGATGTCCCGGAACCCGACCCGCACCCGGCGAGTGCCGCGGACCCGAGAGCCGCGGCGACGGCCAGGGTCGCGAACCTCCGCGCCGCAGATCGGGGAATTGAATGTGCCATGAAGATTGAAACCTCCTGTAAGCGTTTTCTACAGTGATCGGGACCACATGTCAAGGGTTGTGCAGCGCCGCCGCCGGTTTGGCCGAGTGACGGGCATCAATGCAGATCAGACAGACTCTTCGGCATCACGCCGAGCGCGCGCGATCAACCGCCCCGCCGTCGCCTCCGACCCACCCAACGAGTGATTCTTGATAGCGCTTTCTCAGTGGCCGGGCCGCGACGCCGCGACGTTAGCCGGCGGCCCGCAACAGCGACCTGCTGATGATCAGGCGCTGCATCTCGCTGGTGCCTTCGTAGATCTTGGTGATGCGGGCGTCGCGGTAGAGCCGTTCGACCTCGTACCCGCGGATGAAGCCGTTTCCACCGAACACCTGTAGCGCGGCATCGGTGTGCCGGACACACGCCTCCGAGGCGTTGAGCTTGGCCATCGAACACAAGACCTCGGCATCGGCGTCGCCCGCATCCAGCGCCCGGGCGGCGCTCACCGACAGCGACGTCGCCGCCTGCAGCTCGGTGGCAACCGACGCCAGGGAGAAGGAGATCGCCTGGTTGTCGGCGATCGCGCGGCCGAACTGGTGGCGATCCAGCGATTGGCGCACGGCGGCGTCCAGCGCCGCGCGGCTGATCCCCAGGGCGAGCCCGGAGATGCCGAGCCGCCCCTTGGCCAGCACCTTCATCATGTAGCCGAACGCCTGTCCCTCCTCGCCCAGGAGCGCGGACTCGTCGAGTTCGACGTCGTCGAACACCAGTCCGCCGACCTGGGAGGCCCGCTGACCCATCTTGTGTTCGTGGTAGGCCCGACTCACGCCGGGCGCATCGATGTCCACGACGAAGACCGAGATACCGCCCCGCTTACCGCGCTCCGGATCGGTGACGGCCAGCACGACGGCGAAGTCGGCGACAGGTGCGTTGTGGATGTAGATCTTCTCTCCGCGCAACCGCCAGCCCGACGACGTCCGTTCCGCCCGGGTGGTGATCGACCCCAGATCCGATCCGGACCCCGGCTCGGTCAGTGCGTAGGCGCACCGCTTCTCGGCAGCGAGCATGGGACGCAGATAGCGCTCTTTCTGTTCATCGCTCCCGTAGCCGCCGAGCAGGCTGCCCAGGATCTCGACCAGACCGCATTGGTCGGCGATGGAGGCGTAGCCGTACGACAGCGACTCCATCACGAACAGGTAGTCCAGCGCGGTGCCGCCCACTCCGCCGAGTTCTTCCGGCACGGTGATGCCGAAGAGGCCGATCTTGCCCATCTCGGCATAGATCTCGTCGGGAAACCGCTCGGTCTCGTCGAGTTCGGCCGCGATCGGCCGGATACGTTCGTCGACGAACTCGGCGACGAGGGTGCGTTCCTCGGATCCGAACAGCGCGGTGGGGATGCGACTGTTGGCGGTACCAGGTGCGAAGGACATTGATCACTCCTCAGGTGATTTGTGGGTGTTCGGATGATTGGGTGGTCGGTGATTCAGCGGGGCGCGAGCGCGACTGCGGCCCCGAACAGCGCGGGATCCATCTGCCTGGGCGCGTCGATGACCGGATGGAAGCCCATGTGCGCGATGATGTCTCGTTCGATGTCGATGCCCGGGGCGACCTCGGTCAGCTCGAGGCCGTTCGCACCGAGGACGAAGACCGCCCGCTCGGTGACGTAGACGACGCGCTGCGCGGCCGTCAGTGCGCGGGAGCCGGAGAAGGTCACCTGCTCGAGCGACCGGACGAACTTGGGAACTCGCCCTTCGCGTCGGATGGACAGACGCCCGTCGTCGAGGGCGAGGTCGAGTCCGCCGGCGGTGAAGGTCCCGCAGAAGACCACCGTCCGTGCGCTCTGCGAGATCTCGACGAAGCCGCCGGGCCCGTTGACGGCACCGGCTATGCAGCTCACGTTGACCGATCCGTGCGCGTCGACCTGGGCCATCCCCAGGCACGTGAGATCGATCAGGCCGCCGTTTATGAGGTCGAACTGGGTGGTGGACGCGTGCACGACCTCCGGGTGGATCGCGGCGCCGAAGAGGTCTCCGGTCAGCGGGCGGCCACCGATGATGCCTTGTTCGATCACCATCGTGTTGTCGCGCAGACGACCGTCGGCGGCCAAGACGTCGACCACGTGGGTGGGCATGCCGAAACCGACGTTGATGATCGAGCCCCGGCCGATCAACGCTGCGGCGCGGCGGGCGATGATGTCGCGCACCGGAGCCACCGGACTCGCCGGTTCAACGTCGAGATTCCCTGGGCCGCAGAGTCTTTCGTCGAACTCGGACTCATGCGTCTGCCACTGGGCGGGGACTTCGACGACCGCGTCGACGAGGACCGCGGGCAGGTGAACGATATGCGGGTCGAGCACGTCGTCGGTGATCGCCTTGACCTGGGCGATCACGATCCCGCCCGAGGCGCGGGCGGCCTGCGCGATCGACAATGCGTCGAGCTGGGCGGCCTCTCCGGCCCACCCGATGTTGCCGTTACGGTCCATCACATCGCCCCGGACAAGGGCCACGTCGACCTCAAATGGCTTGTAGCGCAGATACTCCCGACCATCGAGTTCGACCACTTCGACGATGTCGTCGGTGGCCGCGGCGTTGAACTTGCCGCCACCGAGCCGGGGGTCGGCGAAGGTGCCGAGACCGACTTCGGTGATCAGACCCGGCCGTCGCGCACCGATCTCCCGGAAGAGTTGACTGATCACTCCGCCCGGCAGCGCGTAGGCCTCGATATCCTCGTCCCGGGCCATCTCGCGCAGTTCGGGCGACCACGTCCACAACCCGCCGATCACGCGTCGTACGAGTCCACGATGCGCGAATCGACCGGCCCCACCGCCGCGTCGATCCCCCATGCCGAGTGCGTAGACGACCGTGAGGTCACGCGGTTGCGCGGTATCGGTGAAACGCGTCTCGAGCGCGGCGAGCAGCGCCTCGGGTTCCAGGACACCGCCGCCGGCTCCGGTCACCGCGACACTCGCCCCGGTAGGGATGAGATCAATCGCCTCGCCGGCCGTCATCTGCCTGGGACGCAGTCCACGATTGAGGATCATGAGAAACGCTTTCTTTGCTGTTGCAGCGGATACATCGAGCTTCGCTGTGTGAACTGTATCGCAGAGAAAGCGCTTTCTCAATAGTCCGGCTGGAATTTTCTCGGTATTCCCGGCCACGATCCCCGACGTCCGGGACCGCGCCCTCGCCGAAGACCCCGCTCAGGCGTCCGGTGCCGGACCTGTCGAATCGCGGACGACCATCTCGGCAGGGAGTGGGTCCGGCGAATCTGGTTGCTCTCCGTTGTCGAGCATCGTCAACATGAGTTCCCACCCCCGACGACCCAGTTCGGCCTTGGGACTCTTCACGGTGGTCAGTTTGGGCGCGATGTGCCGTGCGAGGACCACATCGTCGAAGCCGGTCACCGAGATGTCCTCCGGCACCCGCAGTCCCCTGTCACGCAGCGCCGAGATCGCGCCGATCGCGCTCAGGTCGTTGAAGCAGATCAGGGCGGTCGGGTCGTGTTTCAGCGCCTCGGCAACCGCCTCGTAGGCGCCCTCGACCGTGCCGTCGGCGGCGACACGCGTCGTCTGCAGACCGAAGGCCGACGAACTCTGCACCGCTCGCCACCGCTCGCGGTTCTGCCACGCCAAGTCCGACCCGCCGATATAGACCGCGCGGGTATGCCCGAGCCGCGCGAGATGGCTGCACATCTGCATCATCGGCGTGAAGTTGTCGGCCGCGACCATCGGTAGGTCCACGCCGAGTTCGATCCGGTTGATCAGGACCGTCGGCGCCTGCCGTCGGGCGAGTTGTTTCAATCCCGATGTCGGTATGCGACTGGACAACAGCACCAGACCGTCGACCTGACCGAGCAGATCGAGGGCGGTGTTCAGCTCCTCGCCGGGGTCGCCGTTGGAGTCGGCCACCAGCATGCGGTAGCCCTGCTCAGCGGCGCCCCGGTGCATCTCGTTGACGACGTCGAAGAAGTAGGCGTTCGTGAGGTCGGGCAGGATGACCCCGATGTTGCGCAAGCTGCCGAGCGCGAGACCTCGGGCCGCACGACTCGGGCGGTAGGCGAGCCGGTCGGCCGCCTCGTGGACCCGGTCGGCCAGTTCCTGGTTGACCTTGGACGACCCGCTCATCACCCGCGAGACCGTCGCGATGGACACCCCTGCGGCATCGGCGACCGTCGCGATGGTCGGCCGTGAGCGGGCAGCGGTGGGGCGTTGTGTCGGCATGACCTCATCCTCGGTGTGAGTGTGAAAACCACGGCACCCCGGGTCGGGCGACGTTTACGTGTCGCGATGCGGCCATCCACATCGCGCCTGGTCACCGACCATACTGCCCGGACTCCGCATTCTCCGCCACCTCGAGAAAGCGATTGCTCGGGGTGTCGCCGTCCGGGGTCGGGACATACGGGTCGTCGAGATCGACGAGCGCCCGCGCGGCTGCCGCGACGGCCTCGGCCGGCGCCACCGACCACCAGTGCCTGCTCAGCACCTCCACTTCGACCAGACCGCGATAGCCCGCGCCCCGGCAGTCCGCGAGGAACCGCCCCATGTCGATGACACCCTCCCCGGGCATCCCGCGACTTTCGAGTTCGTCGTGGATGGGCATCATCCAGTCGGCCAGTTGGACCGAGCGGATCAGGTCACCGGCGTCGGTGATGCGGTCGCCGAGTTCGTCCTCCCACCAGAGATGGTAGGAGTCGACGGCCAGGCCGAGGCGTGGACTCCCGATCGCGCGAACCAGCGCCAGCGCCTCGCGCAACGAGGTGATCGCGGATCGGCTCGCGGCCATCATCGGATGAAACGGCTCCACGGCGAGGTCCACGCCCGCTGCGGCCGCATGGGGCACCAGCGCCTCGATCCCGTCGCGGATCTCGGCGCGCGCCGCGCCGGGATCGCCGTCGTAGGGCGGGCCACACACCAGGACCAGGCACTCCGCGCGCAGGGCGTATGCCTGGTCGATGGCACGCAGGTTGTCCTCGAAGCGCGCTTGCCGGAGCTGCGCCGTCGGTTGGGGGAACATGCCACCCCGGCAGACGCTGCTCACCCGCAGTCCCGACGAGGCGACCCGTCGGGCGTCCAACGGCTGGTCGGCATCGCGGAGAACGTCGCGCCACAGGCCGACGCCACCGAAACCGTGGTCGACCGCGAGGTCGAGCACGGTGGTCAGCGAGGCGCCGCGGATGGTCGCGGAGTTCAGGCTGCACTCGGACAGGCGCATCGGTCAGCCGATCCCGTGGACCGCGAAGTATGCGCGTGCACGGCGTGCGGTGCGTTCGGGATCGGTGAACAGGCCGATCCGGTCGGACTCGCGCAACAGGTCGGCGAGGTGGACCAGGGTTCGGCCCGTCTCGAAGCCGCCGATCATCCGGAAGTGGTCCTGCTGACCGTTCAGGTATGCCAGCCACGCCACACCCACCTTGTAGAACTGGGTCGGTGAGGTGAAGATCAACCGCGACAAGGCTTCTGTCGGACCCAGGATGTCGCGGAAGCCCGCCACATCCTCCCGATCGAGACGCGCGAACGCCGCCGACGCGAAGGGGCCGAGCGCGGCGAACGCGCCGAGCAGTGCATCGCTGTTCCCGTCATCGTCGCCGACGATCATGTCGACGTAGTTGTAGTCGTCACCGGTGAACACCCGCACCCCGTCCGGAATACGATTGCGCAGACGGATCTCCTGGACCGGATCGAGCAGCGAGACCTTGATGCCCCGGACCCGCGCGGCGTGGTCGGCGATGATCGCCACCACCGTGTCCATCGCCGCCGCAGGATCGCGGTGCCCCCAGTAGCCGGCCAGCGCCGGGTCGAAAACCTCACCGAGCCAATGCAATACGACCGGGCGCGAGGCCTGCGACAGCACGGCGTCGTACACCGTCACGTAGTCGTCGGGGGTGGTGGCGACGGCGGCGAGATGCCGACTCGCCATCATCACGCACGATCCGCCGAGTGACTCGATGGCGGCCATCTGGTCGAGGTAGGCAGCGGTGATGTCCGGCAACGTCGGGGCGTCGATCTTGAGTTGGTCGGTCCCGATGCCCACGACGACCCGGCCGCCGACCTCGCCCGCCGCGCGCAGCGTGCGCGTGGCGAGTTCACGAGCGCCGGGCCAGTCGAGTCCCATGCCTCGCTGCGAGGTGTCCATGGCCTCGGCGACTCCCAGGCCCAACGACCACAGGTCCTGCCGAAGTCGGAGGGTGGCATCCCAGTCGATCTGGTCCGCGCCACCTTCGGCCGAGGCGCGGTAGGGATCAGCGACCACGTGGGCGGCCGCGAACACGTCACGTGACGTCGGAGGTGTTGTCGCGGTACTCAGTGCGGCAGGTGCGCCAAGGGTCTGCGGCGCGGTGCCACCACCGGCGAGCGGTAGGTCCAGAGTGAACATCAAATCTCCTGTAATCGCTTTCTTGCGGATTGTGGTGGCGAGCCTATACCCTGAGAACACCGAGGTAAAGGCTCTCCCCCAGAGCTATCGATTTCTGAAAACAGTTTCTCCACGGCGGCTACGTGCTCCGCCGACCGATCCGAAAAGAGGACTCCATGGCCGACTCACACAGCGGACTGGCGGGCAGAACCGCGATCGTCACCGGCGCCGCCGGCGGTATCGGATCGGCGATCGCCGCCGCATTCGCCGGCGACGGGATGTTCGTCATCGGCCTCGACGCCGATCCCCGCGTGGACTCCGTCCTGCAGACGATGAACGGAATCGGGGTGTGCGGCGACCTCACCGACCCGGCGGTGAGCCAATCGGCGATCGACGAGGCAATCGGCCGCACGGGTCGACTCGACGTCGTCGTCAACGCCGCCGGCATCCAGAAGCGGACCGACGCGATCGACATCTCCGACGACGACTTCGACCAGCTGGTGGCAGTGAATGTGTCGGCCGCATTCCGGCTGGTCCGTCAGGCGACCAAGGCGCTGTCCGAGTCGAAGGGCAGCGTGGTGAACATCGCGTCGTTGTCCGCCGATCGGGCCGTTCCCGGCATCGTGCCGTATGGCGCGACAAAGGCCGCGCTGACCCAGCTGAGCAAGGGCCTCGCCGTCGAACTCGGGCAGTACGGCATTCGCGTCAACGCAGTCGCGCCCGGCTACATCGAGACCCCGATGACCGCCGACGTGCTCGGCCGAGCGGAGTTCCGCGCGGCGAAGCTGGCCCGAATCCCCTTGCAGCGCTTCGCCGACGGCGACGATGTGGCCGATGTGGTGACCTTCCTGGTCTCCGACGCCGCGCGGTATGTCACCGGCGTCGTCCTGCCGGTCGACGGCGGCTACTCGATCACATGACCACCGTGAGAGAGCCGGCACCCGTCGCCGACCATCGCCCCGCCACCATCGTCATCGCTCCCGACTCGTTCAAGGGCAGCGCCGGAGCCGATGAGATCGCCCACGCGATCGCCAAGGGCTGGCGCGAGGCGCGGCCGTCCGATCACCTCACCGTCCTCGCTCAGGCGGACGGCGGTGAGGGCACTCTCGACGCGATCGCCGCGGCCGATCCCCGGGCGCGCAAGCACGTCGTCGGCCGGCCGGTGTGCGGCCCCGACCGGCAACCCGTCGCGGCCCGATGGGTCGAACTCCCGGGTGCGGTGGGTGTCGTCGAACTCGCCGAATCGAGCGGCCTGCCGCTGATGGCCGAGCTCGCACCGACGCGCGCGACGTCACGGGGACTCGGGCAGGTCATCCGGTCGGCCATCGATCACGGTTGCCGGCGCCTGGTCGTGGGTCTCGGCGGATCGGCGTCGACCGACGCCGGGATCGGCGTGCTCCTCGAACTCGGGCTCCGCCTCTGCGACGCGAGCGGACATCGGCTCGACATCGCCGACAGCCTCGATCTCGGGCGCATCGCCGAGATCGACACCTCCGGGCTGATCTCACCGCCCGACGGCGGTGTCGAGGTGCTGACCGACACATGGGCACCCCTGTGCGGTCGCACCGGTGCCGCGCACACGTTCGGAGCACAGAAGGGCGCCGATTCCGCGATGGGCCGCGATCTCGACGGTGCGCTCGCACACTTCGCCGATCTGGCCGAACCGGTCTTCGCCATCGACCGCTCCGAGCCCGGCGCCGGGGCTGCGGGCGGTGTCGGTTTCGGACTTCGCGCGTGGGGCGCGACGCTGCATCCCGGCGCCGAACGGATCGCCGAACTGACCGGCCTGGGCGCCGCTGTGGACACATCCGACCTGGTCATCACCGGCGAGGGTCGATTCGACTCGACCTCGCTGACCGGCAAGCTGGTCGGCACCGTCCTCGACCGATGCCGATCCGCCGGGGTGCGCACCCTGGTGGTGGCCGGCGACCTCGCCGCTCCTGCCCCGGATCTGGCGGTTTCGCTGTCGGAGGTCGCCGGATCGGCCGAGCGGGCCATCGCTGCGCCACTGCATTTCGCGCGCATCGCCGCGCGGGAGGCAGCGGTGCGACTATCCGCCGAGGAAGCGCTTTCCTCCCTCGACTCCGAGCAACGTACACACCCGAGCGGCCAGGAGCGGTCATGACCGAATCACCACAACTCACCCACACCGGCGGCGGACTGCACACGGGCGATACCGCGACGTTCACCAAGACCGTCGGGGAATACGACGTCTACGGATTCGCCGGCATCACCGGCGACTTCGCCCCCAACCACATCGACCGGTCCTACATGGAGGCCGGTTCGTACGGGGAGCGCATCGCACACGGCGTGCTGATCCTCGGGCTGTCGTCGACCGCCTCCACCGCGATCGCCGCCCGGGCGGGTCGCCGCGCGGTCTCCTACGGGTACGACCGCGTGCGCTTCGTGGCGCCGGTCTTCATCGGCGATACCGTCACCATCACCTACACGGTCGACACCATCGACGAGACCACCGACAAGTCGTACTCGTCCGTCGTCGCCACGAACCAACGCGGCGAGACCTGCATGGTCGCCACCCATGTCATGAAGTTCCTGCCCGACGGCCCGTGATCCGTCGACCACATCACCCGTCCATCCACTCACGATCACCACGCACTGCCCAGGAGTCCCAGCAATGCACAATCCCCGCATCCTCACCGCCCGTCAGGCCGCCGACCTCATCCACGACGGCGACACCGTCACGGTCAGTTCCTCGTCCGGGCTCGGCTGCCCGGACGCGGTCCTCGCCGGCATCGGTGAGCGCTACCGGGAGACCCGTTCACCGCGAGATCTGACGAGCATCCACTCCATCGCATCCGGCGACATGTGGGGGATCAAGGGCGTCGATCACCTCGCCCAGCCCGGGCTGTTGTCCCGGGTGATCGCCGGGTCGTATCCGTCGGGACCGTCGTCGGCGGAGCCCCCGGCCATCTGGAAGATGATCGAGAACAACGAGGTCGAGGCCTACAACTTCCCCGCCGGGGTGATGTTCCAGATACATCGGGCGGCCGGGGCGAAACAGCCCGGCGTGCTGTCGAAAGTCGGCTTGAAGACGTTCGTGGACCCGCGAGTGGGTGCCGGCCGGATGAACACCGTGACCCCCGACGCCTTCGTCCGAGTTCAACAGATCGACGACGAGGAGTTTCTCCTCTACGAGGCCATCGTGCCGGATGTGGCGATCATCCGGGCGACGACCGCCGACACGAACGGCAACCTGACGTTCGAAGAGGAAGCCTCACCGTTGGGGGCGCTCGATCTGGCATACGCAGCCCACAACAACGGCGGGATCGTCATCGCGCAGGTCAAGTATCTGGCCGAGGGCGGCAGCCTCAATCCCCAGATGGTCCGCGTGCCCGGCATTCTCGTCGATGCGGTCGTGCTCGCGCCCGACCAGTTGCAGACCACGCAGACCGAATACGATCCGGCGATCTCCGGCGAACTCCGCCGCCCGTTGAGCACGCTGGAGCCGATCCCTTTCTCCTTGGAGAAGATCATGGCCCGCCGCGCCGCGAGTGAACTCCGATCCGGCGAGACGGCCAACATCGGGTTCGGTGTCTCGGCGCTCGTGCCGCACGTGCTCGTCGAGGAAGGTCTGCCCAAGGCCGTCTCGTGGGTGATCGAGCAGGGTGCGGTCGGCGGTGTTCCATTGCTGGACTTCGTGTTCGGGGTGTCGCAGAACCCCGATGCGATCATGCAGAGCGCCGACCAGTTCACCCTGCTGCAAGGCGGCGGATTCGAACACTCGCTGCTGTCGTTCCTCGAGATCGACCAGCACGGCAACGTCAACGTGCACAGCCTGCCCAAGCGGCGGCACGTGACCGCCGGACTCGGAGGCTTCGTCGACATCACGTCCGGCGCGCCGGCGATCGTGTTCGTCGGCTCGTTCACGGCCGGACGGCGCGACATCGTCGTCGACGACGGTGCGTTGCAGATCCGCTCCGACGGCGCACACACCAAGCTGGTGGCCGAGGTCGACTCGCCGACCTTCTCGGGCAAACGCGCGCTGGAGACCGGTCAGCGAGTCATCTACGTGACGGAACGGTGCGTCCTCGAACTGCGCCCCGAGGGGCTCACCGTCATCGAGATCGCCCCGGGGGTCGACCTGCAGCGAAACATCCTCGACCGATCCGAGTTCGGACTGCATGTGGCCCCGGATCTGCGGACCATGGACGAGGCGCTTTTCGCGCCGGACCCGGTCGGGCTGTCCCTCGAGCCCATGCCCGAGCACCCGCGCATCGCGGCTATCTGACGCGCACCAAACGTAACGCGCCCTGCGGCACTTCGGGTCGTAGTTCTGTCACGTTGGGCGGGATGGGTTACGTCAGTTGACTTTCGCTCGGCGCCCCAATCGGCTTCCCCTTGCGCAGCGGGAGTTCCTTCCACGTCAGCGTGCCGACGATCGCGAGCAGCGACATGATCGACACGGCCAGGAACACCCGGTCCATCGAATCGGCGAACCCTTCCTCGATCGGCGACGCCAATTCCGGCGGGAGCTTCTCGATGACCGACGTATCGCTCATCACGCTGTCCGACGACGAGGTCGATTCACCCGGATTCTGCGCCGCGGACATCAACGACTTGGCGAAGCCGCTCACCTGCGGGTCCTCGCTCTGCGCTGCCTGCGCGACGGCAGCCCGGTACTCGGGTTGGGCCGCGGCCGCGGTCATCTCGTCCTTGATGTTCGGGCCCATGAGGGAGAACAGCATCGAGAAGAACACCGCCACACCCAGCGTGCCGCCGATCTGACGGAAGAACGTTGCGGTACCCGTCGACAGACCCATGTCCTTGGGCGGCAGGATGTTCTGCATCGCGAGCATCATCGGCTGCATCATGTTGCCCAGACCGAAGCCCAGGATCAGTGCGAATGCCATGACCAGCCACACCGGCGTCGAGGTGCCGACGGTGTGCAGCAGGAACGTGCCGACGGTGATCAGGATCGAACCGATGATCGTGAAGACCTTGTAGCGTCCGGTCTTCGAGATCAGCTGGCCCGACGCGATCGAACCCGCCATCAGGCCGATCACCATCGGCAGCATCTGCAGGCCGGCGACCATCGGGCTCGATCCGCGCAGCACCTGGTAGTACTGCGGCAGCATCGAGATGCCGCCGAACATCACCGCACCGACGATGATCGAGATCAGGATGCCCTGCGAGAACACCCAGTTCTTAAACAGGCGCAACGGGATCAGGGCGTCGTCGCCCATCTTGTGCTCGATCCAGACAAACGACGCGATGCCGATCACGCCGATGGCGTAGCAGAGCATCGAGGTCCCCGACGTCCAGCCCCAAACGCGCCCCTGCTCGGCGACGATCAGCAACGGTGCGACGGCAACCGCCAGCGCGGTGGCGCCCCAGTAGTCGGTGCGCCCGCCGGTGCCCTTCTGCTGGTCGTAGTTGAGCACCTTGTAGACCACCGCGAGTGCCACGATGCCGATCGGTACGTTCACCAGGAACACCCAGCGCCAGCCGGCGATGAACAGGATCGACGCCTGGCCGGCGAACAGGCCGCCGAGCACCGGGCCGAGGACGCTGGAGGTACCGAACACGGCCAGGAAGTAGCCCTGGTATTTTGCCCGTTCGCGTGGCGGCACGATGTCGCCGATGGTGGTGAGGGCCAGCGTGAACAGACCGCCGGCACCGAGACCCTGGAAGGCCCGGAATGCGGCGAGCTCGTACATCGAGGTGGCCATGCTGCACAGGAGGGAGCCGACGATGAAGATCGAGATGGCCAGCAGGAAGAACGGTTTGCGGCCGTAGAGGTCGGAGAGTTTGCCGTACAGGGGGGTCACGATGGTCGAGGTGACCAGGTAGGCGGTGGTCACCCACGCCTGCATGTCGTAGCCCTTGAGGTCGTCGGCGATGGTGCGGATGGCCGTCGACACGATCGTCTGGTCGAGGGCTGCGAGGAACATGCCCATCATGAGGCCGGCGAGGATCGTCAGGATCTGACGATGCGTCAGTCCGGCTCCGGCGACCTCGTCGTGGGTCACCGCGTGCGCGGCGGCCGATGACTCTGTCATTGCTGTCCTTTCACAAAATCTGTGGGCGATGCCGGGGGCTTGGCACAGTGCGGTGCCATCACGGTTTCCGCGGCGTCGACGAAACGGCCGAGGAGTCGCACCAGCGTGTGCAGCTCGTCGTCGGTCCAGTCGGCCATCGCCGTGCCCATGGCCGTGCGGCGTGCGGTACGCATCGCCTCGACCTTCGCCCGACCGACGTCGGTGACCACGAGCAGCGTGGCCCGACCGTCGTCCGGATCGGCCTCTCGACGGACCAGTCCCAGATCGACGAGCTGGGAGACGTGCCGGCTCACGGTCGACGGGTCGGCATTGAGACTCTCGGCCAGTTCCCGGGAACGCATCGGTTGGCGTTCGAGATGGAACAGCCCCTTGAACGCCGCGAGCTCGAACTCACCGTCGGCGGTCTTCAACGTGGTGTGTACGGCGCGGTCCCGCACGCGCATGTAGCGGGCGAGCACGTCGAACAGCTCATCGACAGCCGAATCATCGAGCATGCGCCCGCCTTCCCTTCTCCCCGAATCCTTTACGTTCTCTTTGCAATTAGTTTCAGCCCGAAACTAATTGCATCGCACAAGTATGCGCGCTGATTCGAATTGAGGCAAACCCTTACCTACGATCAACACTCGTGACACCGCAACCACCGACCTCCGGCAATCGGCCGCACTTCACGTCCATGCCCGACCTCGCCCTGCGCGACCTCGGCGGCGCGGTGATCTGGACCAACGACGATCTCTTCGCCGAGGCCCAGAACCTCATCAAGACACCGCCCGCGCAGTACCAGCCGGCGACCTTCGGCCACAAAGGCCAGATCTACGACGGCTGGGAGACGCGACGACGACGGTCGACCGGTGTCGATCAGGCGATCGTGCGCCTGGGCGCTCCGGGCGTGGTGTACGGCGTCGTCGTCGACACCTCGTGGTTCAAGGGCAACTATCCGCCGTTCATCTCGGTGGAGGCGGCCGCGGTCGAAGGCGTGGCGTCGGCGGATCAGTTGGTGAACGACACCGACTGGATGACCATCGTGGACAAGAGTCCGGTCGACGGCGACACCCGCAACCCGTTCAAGGTGGACGCCAAGAATCGATTCACGCACGTGCGGCTCACGATGTATCCCGACGGCGGCGTCGCCCGCTTCCGGGTGCACGGACGCGGCGTCCCCGACCCGCGCTTCTTCCGCTACGGCCACTTCGACCTCGCCGCGCTGGAGAACGGTGGCCTGATCACCGCGTGTTCCAACATGTTCTACAGTTCGCCGAACAACCTGCTGATGCCCGGCCGGGCCCGACACATGGGCGAGGGATGGGAGACATCGCGGCGTCGCGACGAGGGCAACGACTGGGTGCAGGTCCGCCTCGCGGGCCGGGGCCGGGTGAGTCTGGTCGAACTCGACACCAGCTGGTTCCTCGGCAACTCGCCGGGCTCCGCGACGGTCCGGGGACGCGACGGCGAGACGGGCGAATGGTTCGAGATGTTGGGGCGCACCGAGTTACAGCCCGACACCCGGCATCGGTTCGTCATCGATCTCGACCGGCCGATGACCGAGGCGCGGATGGACATCTACCCCGACGGCGGCATGGCCCGGTTCAAGCTCTACGGCACCCTCACCGACGACGCCGAAGCCGCGCTCCTCGAACAGTGGGAGCGCGGCGAGGCCTGAGGTATCGGCGCGGGCGGCTCGACCCGCCTTTCGCACACGAAACTGCCCAGGAACACACGGAAATCCGTGTGCACCTGGGCGGTTTCATGTGCTTATCCGCCGGATCGCTCGACCACGTGTCCCCCGCTCACGCGGTCAGGCGCGCCAACGCATCGACCAACCGGTCGATGTCGTCGGATCCGGTGCCGAGTCCGAAGCTGGCCCGGACGGCGCCGTCGTCGTAGCCGAGTCGACGCAGCAGTGGGTGAGCGCAGAACTTGCCGTCCCGCACACCGATTCCCGCACTCTCACTGAGGAACTCGGCGACGACGCGCGGCGCGCGGCCGGCCACCGCGAATCCGGCGATGCCGACCCGGTCGGTGGAGTCGACGAAGACCTGCAGCGTGTCGACCCCGTCGATCCGGGCCAGACCGTCGTCGAGGCGGGCCCGCAGACGTTCTTCGTGATCGCCGATCGATTCGAAGCCGATGTGGGAAATCGCCTGGCAGGCAGCGGCTATCGCGACCGCCCCGAGGACGTTCGGCGAGCCGGCCTCGTGGCGTGCGGCGCCGGTGTGCCAGCGGACATCCGTGCAGCCGCCGGTGACGCCCACGTCCGCGGTCGCGCCGCCGCCGGCGAGATACGGTGCGGCAGCATCGAGCCAGTCGGCACGGCCGATCAGTACGCCCGTACCGAACGGCGCGTAGACCTTGTGCCCGGAGAACACGAGATAGTCGATACCGTGGCTGACCATCGAGATCGGCCGATGCGCGACGTACTGCGCGGCGTCGACGAGGATGCGTGCGCCGTAGCGATGCGCGAGGGAGGCGAGCTGTCCGATCGGCAGCACCTCCCCGGTGACGTTGGACGCGGCGGTCACCGCCAGCAGCGCGGCAGGCGCGGCCGCGAGTTCGCGCTCCAGCGCGACCAGGGTGTCCTCGATGGTCGACGCGGCCGGCACGATACGCGCACGGGTCGAGCCGTCGGGGCGCGGTGCGCACCACGGCAAGAGGTTCGCGTGATGCTCGATGTCGAGGACCACGACGTCCCCGTCGGTGATGTGCGCGGCAAGGTTGATCGAGTCGGTGGTGCCCCGGGTGAACACGACGGTGTCGTCGGCGCGGCCCCGGACAAACCGGCGCACCGTCTCCCGCGCCTGCTCGTAGCGGCGGGTGGTGACCTGCGACAGGTGCCCGGCCCCGCGGTGCACGCTCGCGTATCCGGTCAGCGCCTCCGTCACCGCGCCGGCGACCGCACACAGTGCCGGCGCGCTCGCCGCATAGTCGAGATTGGCATATCGAACGGGGTCACCGGCTCGGACCGGGACGTGTTCATCGGCTCCGACGACGGCGGCCAGCGGGGCGATCGTGGGCACGGCGCACCTGTCGGCACGACGGGTTGCGGGTGCTGTGAGGACAGCGGTCATGGCAGTACTCCTGTGGATTCGCGCTTGCCGTGGTCGGTCGACCGACGGCCAGGTCGTCACCCGGAGCACCCCACCGCGAAGGAGGGTTGCCGACCAGCGAGCCGGGGCTTGTCACTGGCACTCATGACCTGCACCAAGAGTGACGGACGACCACGGGAGTGTCAATTTTCACTCACGCTGCGCGAAACTCGAGTGAGGGTACCCTCAGTCTCTGGCGTACGGTTGGGGGCATGACGATGAGCGCAGCCGACGACACCGCCACCGGCGACGTCTTCGTCCTGTCCCGTCCGCACGGAACCGTGCGCGCGACCGGTACGGCAGCGACGTTCACCGACGCGACCGCCGCGGCCGCCGCGGTCCGTTCGGGGTCCGTCACGGCGATCACCGGTGCCATCGCCTTCGACAGCTCAGCACGCAGCGCGCTCGTCGCACCGGTGGCGCTGACGCACTCGCCGGCACCCGTCACCGGCGCACGCGGCCGACCGCACACGGTGACCGCGATGTCGTTCTCCCCCGAGCGCACCGAACACCGCGACCGTGTCGCCCACGCGGTCAAGGCGATCGCCGACGGTGATCTGGAAAAGGTGGTGCTGGCACGTGCCGTCGACCTCGTCGTCGAACCCGAGATCGATGTCGCCGCGGTGATCGGTGCACTCGCGCACGGCAACACCGAGCACAATGCGTTCGCCGTCGATGTCGGCGCGGCCTGGGGTGACGCTTCGTGGCTGCTCGGATCGAGCCCGGAAGTGTTGCTGCGCAAGCACGGTAGGGAGGTGACCTGCCGGCCCTACGCGGGGTCGCGGCCCCGCAGCGACGACCCGGCCGCCGATCGGGCCGCGGCCGAGACCTTGCGGACGTCGTCGAAAGATCTGGCCGAGCACGCGTTCGTGGTGGACTATCTGCGCGAACGACTTGCCCCGCTGTGCCGCGAACTCGATGCGCCGGCGACCCCGGATGTCCGTGCGACCGGTGAGATCTGGCATCTGGCCACCCCGATCCACGGTGTGCTGCGCGACGATTCGGTCACCGCCCTGGATCTCGCCCTGCTGCTCAGTCCCACCCCCGCGGTGTGCGGCACCCCGAGCGACCCTGCTGCACAGTTCATCCGCGAAACCGAAGGCGATCGCGGCCTCTATGCGGGTACGGTCGGCTGGTGCGACGACGCGGGCGACGGTGAGTGGATGGTGACCATCCGGTGTCTGCACCTGTCCGCCGATCATCGCTCACTGCGTACGTGGGCGGGCGGGGGCATTGTCGCGCAATCGGATCCGCAGACCGAGCTCGACGAGACGACGGCCAAGCTCCGCACCGTCCTCAACGCGCTGTGCATCGACCGTTGACCGGCGACGATGCCTGACGACTTCCTCATCGCCCGTAATCCCGAAGAGGGCTCGACCCTGCCGTATCTCGTCCGAATCCCGCTCGGCCCCAACGGGATCATCCTGAAGGTCCGCGACACGTGGCCACGGACCAGCAAGGTCTACTGTCACCGGGCCCAGGAGTGGCCGGACAGACCCGAGATCGTCGAGCAACACCCCGTGCGTTCGGTGTCCCGACGGGGCGCGGCCATCGATCTGGTCATCGATCGGGCGCGGGAGAACCGATCGCAGTTCGTGCTGACCCAGGCGCGGGGCCGGGAGATGATCTTCTGGCAGTCCCGGCGCACCACCAAACAGGCCCGGCCGAACGTCGCCCTGCCCACCGCGCGGGCTCACGGGCAGGTGCTCGAGATCGTCGTCGACTCCGGCGAGAAGTACGCCTACACCTTCGGCCATCAGCAGGCGACCACCACCCGCCGGCGCCTGCATGCCGGCGACTACGCGATCGTCAACGGCGACATCGTGATCGCCGCGGTCGAACGCAAGTCCGTCGACGACCTCTCGGGCGGCCTGCTGTCGGGCAAGTTCACCTACCAACTCGCCGATCTCTCCGGCCTCGAGCGTGCCGCGGTCGTCGTCGAGGCGCCGTACAGCGCCCTGTTCAAACGCGAGTATGTCGCCGGTGCGTCATTGGCCGAGTCGCTCGCCGAAGCCCAGGTCCGTTTCCCGACGGTCCCGATCGTGTTCTGCGACAACCGGAAGATGGCCGAGGAGTGGACCTACCGATGGCTCGGCGCGGCCCGCCACGAATGGCAGTTGAGCGAGCGGACCGATGTCGTGGTGCAGGACCTGGCGGGCCCGGCGGCCAGCCCCGCCGAGATCCGTGCGTGGGCACTGGCCCAGGGGCTCGACGTTCCCGCCAGGGGCCGCATCCCGGCCGCCATCCGCAACGCCTACGAGGTCCGCAACGGCTGACCCCACCGTCCGTTCAGCCGAGCGCGCGGTCCAGGTCGGCCAGCAGGTCGTCGACGCCCTCGAGGCCCACCGAGAGCCGAACGACGGAGTCGCCCAACCCGATTGCCGCGCGACCCGCCGGTCCCATGGCACGGTGTGTGGTGGTCGCCGGGTGCGTGATGAGCGACTTGGAGTCACCGAGGTTGTTGCTGATGTCGATGACCTGCAGCCCGTTGAGGACTTCGAAGGCGCGCTTCTTGCCGTCGACGCCGTCGCGATCGGCGATCTCGAAGGTGACGACCGTGCCACCGCCGGACATCTGCGCACGCGCCAACTCGTACTGCGGATGTGATTGCAGGAAGGGATATTTCACCCATCCGGTGCGGGGGTCGTCCTCCAGGAACTGTGCGATCAGCAGAGCGGAGGCGACCGATGCGTCCAGCCGCAGCCGCATCGTCTCGAGCCCCTTGACCAGCGTCCAGGCGTTGAACGGACTCAACGCCGGACCGGTGTGCCGCATCAGCGTCTGCACCGGCCCGTCGATGTACTCCTTGGTGCCGAGTACAGCACCGCCCATCACCCGGCCCTGCCCGTCGATGTGCTTGGTGCCGGAGTACACGATCACGTCGGCGCCCATGTCCAGCCCCTGCTGCAGCAACGGCGTGGCAAAGACGTTGTCCAGCACCACCTGCGCTCCCGCCGCGTGCGCCATCTCGCAGACCTTGGCGACGTCGACCAGCGTCTGCATCGGGTTCGACGGGGTCTCGAAGAACACCGCGGTCGTCGGCTCCGACAGCGCCTGCTCCCACTGATCGAGGTCCTCGCCGTCGACGAACACGGTTTCCACACCCCACCGCGGCAGGATCTCGTTGCAGACCACGAAGCAGGAGCCGAAGAGGCTGCGCGCGGCCACCAGGCGGTCGCCGGCCTTCAGCAGCGCACCGAGCGCGACGAACACTGCGGCCATGCCGCTGGCGGTGGCGAAACACGCCTCGGCGCCCTCGAGTTGCCGCAGGCGTTCCTCGAACATGTGCACGGTCGGATTTCCGTAGCGCGAGTATACGAATCGCTCGTCCTCGCCGGTGAAGGCGCGCTCGGCGGCCTCGGCCGAGTCGTAGACGTAGCCGCTGGTCAGGTACAGCGCCTCGGATGTCTCGAAGAACCCGGACCGGTCGAGGCCGGCGCGCACCGCGAGGGTGTCCGCGGAGAGCCCTTCGGGGAGTTGCTTGCTCATGACTGTCTCCAGGGAAGATTGCCTGCCCGCCACCCGACGGCGCCGCGATGGTCGTTCTCGTCGAGGGCACCCTCGAATCCGTCGAGCACGTTGTAGGACTTACGGATTCCGTCGGCGGTGGCGGCTTCCGCGGCACCGATCGACCGATGTCCCGAGCGACAGATGAAGATGACCTCGGTGTCGTCGGTGATGCCGGCGGCACGGATCTGGTCGACGAACGCGTCGTTGTGCGTACCGTCGGGGAAGGTCGTCCACTCGACGAACACGGTGTTCTTACCAATGATCTCGAGGTCGGGTACACCCACGAACGACCACTCGGCGCGCGTCCGACAGTCGACGAGCACCGTGTCCACCTCGTTCTCCAGTTTCTGCCACGCCTGCTGCGGTGTCAGATCTCCCGCGTAAGTCACGACTTGCACACCTTCCAGTTCCCGTCTTCACGCACCACGACCGTGCCGGCGACCTGCTGCTCGTCGGGTTTGCCGTCGAAGTGCCAATGTACCTGCGCCGACGCTCGATCTCCGGTCACGGTGATGTCGGTGATCTCCGGGATCACGATGTGCCCGTTCTGTTCGTTCGAGCGGCGGTTCTGCTCGACGAACTCAGACTCGGTCGGAAACGCGTCCGACGACAGTTCCGCGGCACAGGTCACCGACCGGTATGCGGCGTAGTCGGCGTTGTTGCGGGCGGTGTAGGCGTCGCTGATCGCGTGCTGGACCCGGGCGGTCTCGCTCATCCGGTCCTCCGCCGGCCGCAGCAGGTGTGAGATCCCGATCGCGGCCGCCGCGACGACGATTACGATCAACGCGAGCAGAAAGGGCCAGGCGTCCTTCCACGAGCGTTGCGCGTCGGCCGCATCGTCGTTCCGTGCCGACCCGCGGCCGCGTTGGCCTTCAGACATGGCGCGAAGTCTATCGATCGTCGGCGATGCGGCCCGGCAGGGTCCACCGGAACGGACACGAACGGGGCCGGAGGAAGCGTGAAGTGAGGCAAGCCTCACAGCCAGATTTTGGTGACGGGCACAGAACGCCTACCGTAGAAGGGATAGGGTCCGCAAATGCGGCCGCCACCAGCGACTCTCTTCGGGGAGTCTCCACGAGAGCCACGGAAAGCACCTACTCCATGAGTGACAACAGCCGCCCGTTGCGGGTTGCCATCATCGGTGCGGGTCCCGCCGGGATCTATGCCGCCGACGCGTTGATGAAGTCCGACACCGCCAAGGAGCGCGGCGTCAGCATCGACCTCTACGAGCGGATGCCCGCCCCGTTCGGCCTCATCCGGTACGGCGTCGCCCCGGACCATCCGCGGATCAAGGGCATCATCACCGCACTGCACAAGGTGCTCGACAAGCCGCAGGTCCGGTTGCTCGGCAACGTCGACTACGGCACCGACATCACGCTGGCCGAACTGCAGGATCTCTACGACGCGGTGATCTTCTCCACCGGCGCCACCGACGACCGCGCACTCGGCATCCCCGGCATCGACCTCGACGGCAGCTACGGCGCCGCCCAGTTCGTCGCCTGGTACGACGGCCACCCCGACTTCCCGCGCACCTGGCCGCTGGAGGCGGAGAAGGTCGCCGTCATCGGCGTCGGCAACGTCGCCCTCGACGTGGCACGCGTGCTCGCCAAGACCGGCGACGAACTGCTGCCGACCGAGATCCCGGCCAACGTCTACGACGGCCTCAAGGCCAACAAGGCGATCGAGGTCCACGTCTTCGGCCGTCGCGGCCCGGCGCAGGCGAAGTTCACCCCGCTCGAACTCAAGGAACTCGATCACTCGCCGAACATCGAGGTCATCGTCAACCCCGAGGACATCGAGTACGACGAGGGCTCCACGGTCGCGCGCCGCAGTTCCAAGATCACCGACCAGGTCGCCACGATCATCGAGAACTACGCGATCCGCGAACCCAAGCAGGGCGCGATCCACAAACTGTTCCTGCACTTCTTCGAGAACCCCACCGAGATCCTCGGCGAGAACGGCAAGGTCGTCGGGCTGCGCACCGAGCGCACCGAACTCGACGGCACCGGCAACGTCAAGGCCACCGGGAGAACCACCGACTGGGAGATCGGTGCGGTCTACCGCGCGGTCGGCTACCTGTCGGACAACCTGCCGCAGATCCCGTTCGACCAGCAGGCCGGTGTGATCCCGAACGAGGCCGGCCGGGTGTTCGACGAGGGCCACCAACTCACCGGCATGTACACCACCGGCTGGGTCAAGCGCGGACCGGTCGGCCTGATCGGCCACACCAAGGGCGACGCCAACGAGACCGTCGACTGCATCCTCGAGGACATGGCCAACGGCGCCCTGCTCGACCCGGCGACGCCGAACGAGGACGCCGTCATCGAGCTGCTGGAGTCCAAGAGCATCCCGTTCACCACGTGGGACGGCTGGTATCGCCTCGACGAGCACGAGCGCCAGCTCGGCGCGGCCGAGGGACGCGAACGCATCAAGGTCGTCGAGCGTGAAGACATGCTCGCGGCGAGTGAGCCGCACAAGGTCCAGGGCGCGTAGCGCCCACCGAACCCGACGTCCGTACGTCACCAGCACACGCACCGACAGGCGCGAATGCTGGTGACGTACCGGGTTCGGCTATCTCACGGGTTGTCCATGCGGCGCCAGTTCTGCCAGTAGCCGAAGTTGTTGAGGAGGTTCTCGGCCTCGTCACCGAAGGTGAATCCGGAGATCGTCGCCGGGACGCAACCGAACCAGCGCGTCTCGATCGGGCGCACCCAGCGCTGCGTCTTGTTGTCCCATCGTGACATCGACTGGCCGGGCTTGAGTTCCTTCACGCGCACCGACGCGCCGTTGATCTCGTTCAGGATCACGTTGTGCACCGTCGTGCCGCCGATGTTGCGGACGGTCATCCAGCGGTACATGTACCACGCCTGATTCCATGGCTGACCCCACTGACCGAAGTGACATTCGATGCCACCGAGGATCTCCAGGTCACCCGGTGTGGCCGCTTGGGCGGGGGCGGTCGCAGAAACCGTACCGGCAGCGATTCCGACGGTCGCCATGACCGCCACGGCTGCGCGCTTGAGCGATGCTCTCATCGAGTCTCCTTATGTTGACGGCGTTTTCGACATCTGGACCGTATATCGGCCCAGCCCAAGCCGATCGTTACCCACCGCACAGCCGATTCACAGCACCGGTCACCCTATCGTTATGCAAACGACACGGTCGGTTACTCACCAGCCGAACGCACCGGCCAGCCAGATCCCGCTCGCGATCAGCCCGGCGAGGAGCTCGATACCCATCGTGATCGCCGCCGCCTTACACGCGGAAACAGCCCCGCGCCAGGCGGACCCGCCGCTACGCGTGCGGATCAGCTCGGCCGCGTAGGCCCCGAGGATGAAGCCGAGGAACAGCCCGATCACCGGGATCACGAAGAACCCGATGATCCCGAGGACACCGCCGACGGCGATGGTCAGATTCGGGATGCCCGCCGACCTCAGCGACCGGCCCGCGAGGAAGTACTTGATCACCTCGCCGAGCACGATAACGACGGCCGCGGCGGCGAACACGCCCCACGCGCCACCACCCACGAAAGCCGCCCACACCCCGATCGCCGCGACGATCAACAGGCTGCCCGGCAGTACCGGGAACACGATCCCGAGGAGCCCGACGAGGATCACCACCCCGACGAGCAGCTCACCCCCGAATGACATCGGTGTCCGCGCCGATCAGTCGACCGACGCCCGGTCGACGCCGTCGGCCGGGGGCGACTGGGTCCGTGGCTGTTGCCTCGGTGCACGGGGTTGCGGAGCACCGGCCTGCGCCGAATAGGCCTGCGGCACCCGGCCCTGCGGCGCCGGACCCTCCGGCCGATGGCCTGGTGGCGGCGGAAACGGTCGTGCGCCCGGCGGTCCGATCGGACGCCCCGGAGTGCGCGGCGGCAGCGGACCCCGTGGATACGGTCCCGGCGCGCCGCCGCGGGGCGCGGAGGCCGGAGGCCCCGGGGGAGGTGGCGGCCCGAGAACCGGGCCGGGGCCACCTGGGCCGGCTGGGCCACCGGGCCCACCCGGACGGACTGCCGGTGGGGGCGGCGGCGCGATCGGCGTCGGTGCGACCTCGAAGGGTCGGCCGGACACCGGATTCACCAGCGACGCGGCGTGCACCGCGCGCTTCCGGGCGGTGGCGACGTCGTCGGCGGTCGCGGTGATCACACCCATGCGACGCCGATGGAAGCTCTCCGGCTTGCCGAACAGCCGAATGTCGGTCTCGGGCACCGCGAGTGCCTGTGCGACGTTCTCGAACCCGATCGCGGTCTCGTCGAGTTGTCCGTAGATCACCGCGGAGGCACCCGGCGACGCGAGCGTCACGTCGACCGGCAGGCCGAGGATCGCCCGGGCGTGCATCTCGAATTCCGAAAGTCGTTGTGTGGCAAGAGTTACCAGACCGGTGTCGTGCGGCCGCGGGCTCACCTCGGAGAAGTAGACGTCGTCGCCCCTGACGAACAGTTCGACCCCGAAAATCCCTCGGCCGCCGAGCCTTCCGTCACCCAGTGCGGTGGCGATCCGCGCCGCGATGGAGGTGGCGGCACCGAGCGCGTCGGTGCTCATCTCGTGGGGCTGCCAGCTCTCCACGTAGTCGCCGCCGACCTGCTGGTGACCGATCGGTGCACAGAAGTGTGTGACCAGCCGGCCGGTCGCCGGATCCACCGACCGGACCGTGAGAAGCGTTATCTCGTAGTCGAATTCGATGAAACCCTCGACGATGACCCGGTCGCCGGCAACGCGCGCACCGGAACTCGCGTTCTCCCAGGCGGTACCGATGTCGGCCGGCACCCGAACCACCGTCTGCCCCTTGCCCGACGACGACATCACCGGCTTGACGACGCATGGGAAGCCGATCTGCGTCGCGGCGATCTCGAGTTCCTCCGGGGTCGATGCGAACAGGTACGGGGAAGTGGGCAGGCCGAGTTCCTCGTCGGCGAGTCGCCGAATCCCTTCCCGGTTCATGGTGGTGACCACGGCGCGTGCGGTGGGGATGACCTCGGCGAGCCCGCGCCGCTCGACCTCGACGAGCGCCGGTGTGGCGATCGCCTCGATCTCCGGGACGATGTAGTTCGGCCGATACTTCTCCACGAGCGCCATCAGCGCGTCGGCGTCGGTCATGTCCACGACCTCGGCATGATGGGCGACCTGATGACCGGGGGCATTCTCGTAGCGGTCGACGGCGATCACCTCGACACCGAGGCGCTGGAAGGCGATGATCACCTCCTTGCCGAGTTCACCGGCCCCGAGCACCATCACGGTGGTCGCGGTCCGGGTCAGCGGGGTACCGAGGTGTGCCGGCGGGCCCACCACACGCGTGGGCATCGCGCCCTGGGGCGGTGCGCTCGGGGGCGGGGCAGCGCTCTGCGGCCGGGCGGCGCTTCGAGACTCTGCGGCGCTCTGAGACTCTGAGGTCATGCGCCGAATTCTACGTGCCGATCAGCCCGTGACCTCGTGCACGTAACACCACCGCCACACCTCGCCGGGCTCCGCGGACCGCATCACCGGGTGCCTGGTGTCCTCGAAATGGGCGGTCGCGTGCCGGCGCGGACTGGAGTCGCAGCAGCCGACATGTCCGCAGGTCAGACACATCCGCAGGTGAGCCCAGTGATGCTCGCCGAGCTGGGTGCACTCCTCGCACGCATCGAGCGCGGCATGCGGTGGTGGGTCGTCGTTCACGTCGACACCGATGGTGGCGAGTTCGTCACATCGAGCGGTCGACGACGGGCGCGGGGACTCGGCACCGGAGGCGTCGGCGTCTGAGGAACGTCGGAAGAGTCGCATGTTCACCATTATCCGGGTCGGCACATCGGGTTAGGTTCTTCGCGTGAGCGCTTCCCTTCTGCTGGTCGCCGTGGTCGCGGTGTTGATCGCCGCGTTGTGCCGGCGCTACAACCTCTCGGCGCCCCTGATCCTGGTCGTCGTCGGTCTGGGGCTCGCCTGGATTCCGGGCACCCCCGATGTGGCGCTCGAGCCGGAGCTCGTGCTGTTCCTGATTCTGCCGCCACTGTTGTACTCGGCGGCGCAGGACAGCTCCTACCAGGCGATTCGCGCCAACTACCGCGCGATCGGTCTCCTGGCGATCGGTCTGCCGCTGTTCTCCACCGTCGCCGTCGGGCTGGTCGCCTACTGGACCGTGCCGCACCTTCCGCTCGCCGCGGCGCTGGTGCTCGGCGCGGTCGTCGCTCCCCCGGATGCGGTGGCCGCTCAGGCCATCGGTCGCCGGGTCGGGTTGCCCCGGCGCATCATGACGCTGCTGGGTGGGGAGAGCCTGCTCAACGACGCGACCGCACTCACGGCGTTCCGCATCGCGCTGGCCGCCGCGGTCGGCGCGACCGCCACGGTGGCCGACGGGCTGTCGACGTTCGCCATCGCGGCGGTCGGTGGCGTCGCGATCGGGTTGGGCATCGGTTACGCGGTGTCATGGCTGCGGACGTGGCTCACCGACCCCCCGATGGAGACCGCCATCGGCATCCTGGTGCCGTTCGGCACCTACTACATCGCGGAGCGGGTCGAGGCGTCGGGCGTCATCGCGGTGGTCGTCGCCGGTCTCTTCCTCGGTCAGCGGTCCGTGCGGCTCGGGTACGCGACTCGGCTGCAGGACGACGCGGCCCGCAAATCGATCGACGCGATCCTGGAATCGTTCGTGTTCCTGCTGATCGGCCTGCAGCTGCCGTTCCTGATCCGGGGTCTGACCGGCCAGTCGTGGATGCAGGTGACCATCGATGCGACCGTCGTTCTCGCCGCAACCATCCTGGTCCGCTTCGTATGGGTCTACCCGGCCACCTACCTCCCGCGGCTGCTGCCGAGAATCCGCGCGCGCGAGGATGTCCCGACAGTCCGGGCGGTGTTCATCGTCGGCTGGGCGGGCATGCGCGGTGTGGTGTCGCTGGCCGCCGCGTTCGCCATCCCGTTGACCACCGACGGCGACGAGCCGTTCCCGGCCCGCGCGGAAATCCTGTTCCTGACCTTCGTCGTCGTGGTCGGCACCCTGCTCATCCAGGGCACCACGCTGCCGTGGATGATCCGCCGACTCGACGTGGCCGTCGACGACGCGGCGGCCGACCGGCTCGCCTTCGCCGCGGCGCAGGATCGTGCGTCACGCGAGTGCGAGCGACGTCTCGACGAACTGGCCGCCGGCGTCGCACCCGACGACCCCCGCCGACATCAGGTCGCCATGCTGCGCAAATGGGTCACCACCCAGCGCAACGTCGCGTGGGAGGAACTCGGCCGCGGACCCGAGGACATCGGCGAGAGTCCGACCGCGGCATCCGACCGGATGCGGATGGAACTGGTGCAGATCCAGCGGACCGTGTTCATCGCCGAACGCGACGCCGGGCACATCGACGACGAGGTGCTGCGAACGGCGTTGCGCCGCTTGGACTTCGCCGAAGGTCAGATGGACCGTGAGGTGGACTGATGCGCATCGGCGGCCGGCTGGGCGATGCGCGCCGCGTAGACCGTCGTCTGGTCGGTCCGGCCGCGCAGCGTCGTCGTCTCCAACCGTTCCCAGTTCGCGGTCTCCGTTGCCGCGGCGTCGACGGCTCTTCCCGACGCCAGCGGGCGGGCCGGATCCCGCTTGGCCAGCTCCGAGAGCCGGGCACTCTCGTTGACCGGGTCGCCGATCACCGTGTACTCGAAGCGTTCGATGGCACCGACGTTCCCGGCGACGACGGGGCCGTAGCCCACACCGATGCCGGCCACGAGGTCGGGAACGTCGGCGGCCAGTCCCGAGGCGATCTCGCGGGCGGCGCACAACGCGGCACCCGCCGGGTCGTCGAGGTCGACGGGCGCGCCGAAGATCGCCAGCACCGCGTCGCCCTCGAATTTGTTGACCAGGCCGCGCCGGCGTTCGACCGCGCCGACGATGACCGCGAAGAAGCGGTTGAGGATGTCGACGACCTCGGTGGGCGACCGGTTCGAGGCGAGCGTCGTCGACCCGATGACGTCGACGAACACCACCGCGACCGTGCGTTCGATGCCGCCGAGTTCCGGGTCCCGCTGTAGTGCCGCGTCGGCCACGTCGCGCCCGACGTGCCGGCCGAACAGGTCGTGGAGCTGTTCCCGTTCCCGCAGGCCCGCGACCATGCTGTTGAACCCGACCTGCAGGTCGCCGACCTCGGTGCCGTCGTAGACGACCAGGTCGACGTCTGTATCGCCCTTCTGGACGCGCCGCATGCCGCCGCGGACGCTGCCGATCGCGGCGTTCACGCTCGTCGTCGAGAGCACACACAGGGCGAGACCGGTGACCAGCGCGATGATCGACAGGACGGTCACGCCCACGAACAGGTCCATCTTGGACGTGTCGTCACGCAACGCCCCGAACAGGACGATCAGCATGATGCCGACGGTGGGTATCGCCGAGCCGGCGATCCACGACACCACGGCCCGCGACAGGATGCCGGAGCGCTCGCGGCGACGGAATCCGGCGCTGATCACCTCGGCCATCACCGGTCGCATCGCGAATTCGATCAAGAGGTAGGACGCCATGACCACCACCACCCCGGACATCCCGACCACGAAGAACGCCTTCGGGATCAGATCCGGGTCCAGGACGCCGTACATGATCGTCAACATCACCGTGGCCACTCCCCACAGCGCGGCCTGGATCGCGACGAGGACCAGCGGGGCGCGCTGGGCGCGACGCGCGTCCCGTGCGGTCGGGGGAACCCGGCGGATCGCCCACCGCAGGTTGCGCACCTCGACCACCGTGCCGAGCAGGATGCCGACGGCGAATGCCACCACGATGTACACCGGAACCGCGATGAGGTTCACCCACCACAACCGGGCCTGAAACACCGAGGGCTCCGGAATGCCCACCGTCGCCAGCAACAGTGCGACACAGACACCGACCAGATTCGACCCGACGAGGGACACCGTGAGCAGCACCTGAATCCGGACGCGCCGACGCCGCGGACTCTCCCCCGTCCGCCCCAGCAGGATCGACCCGTAATCGCGGCCCGCCCTCGTCGAGCTCATGACGCTCAGCTTCTCATGCCCGGCACCAGCCGACGACGATACGCACCGACATCGTTGTCCGGCGCCGGTGTCCGATTCGGCGCTAGCCTGACCGCATGATCGCGTCGGTTCACCCGAGTCGTCGGGCGACGGTGGAGCAACTGCGGCGCGCGCTGGCGGCAGCCCTCGACGACGAGCGGGGTGCGCCCCGGACGCTGGTCATCACGGCCGGCCCGGGAACCGGGAAGTCACACCTGTTGCGCACGTTCGAGTCCGAACTCGAGGTGGCGACCCGATACGCGGCGGCCGATGAGATGTCGTGGCGGCAGCCGTTCGCCGCGGCGGCCCGGCTCGTCGGGATCGATCTCCCTCATCCGGTGCCCGACCGATTCGAGGACCGTCTGTACAGCCGGGTCGACGGGTTGTGTGCCGACGGCCCCCTCGTGCTGGTTCTCGACGACGCCCACCATGCCGACGCCGGGACGCTCGACCTGCTGTTCCGGCTGTCCGGGGCGACGCGTGACCTCCCCCTGGTCCTCCTCGTCGGGCGTCGCCCACTTCCGGAGCGAAATCTGCTGAGCCGCTTGGTTGTTCGCGCAGATGTTTGCGAGTGGACGCTGCCGCCGATGACGGAGGACAGCATCGCCGCCATCGCCGGCGAGATCCTCGGCGCCGTTCCCGACCGCGGACTGGCAGCCGCGTTGTCGTCGGCGGGCGGCAATCCGATGCAGGCGATCTCGATGGTGCGTTCGCTGGAGCAATCCGGCGGCCTGCAGATCTCCCGCGGGCACGCGTCGATGGTCTCCGGGGCGGCCGCCGACGTCACCTCGGGAACGCGCAGCGCCATCGCCGAGCACCTCTCGCTCCTGGACGGACCCACCAGGGAACTGACCCGGAAACTCGCCGTGTGGGGCGGCCCCGCGAGGATCGCCGATCTGGCGGCGCTCGACGGCTCGGCCCCCGCGGCCCTGGTGGGCGCGGCCCAGTCGGCGGTCGATGCCGGGATCATCGCCATCTCCGACGACCGTACGGTCCGGTTCACGCACGACCTCTACGCGGACGTCACGTACGAGGGAATGGCTCCGGCGCTGCGGTCGGTGCTGCACGAGGCAATCGCCGGTCTTCCGGCCAACGCACAGAACACGCAGTTCGTGGCCCACCACCGGCTGGCCGCCGGGACCGGCGGGGATGCGATGCTCAGCGCGGTCCGCCGCGCCGAGAATGATCTGGCGAACACCCCGTCGGTGGCCGTCGACCTCCTCGACACGCTGGCCCGAACGACCGCCACGACGTCCGGCAGCACCGCGCCGGGAGTCAATGTCGCGCTGGCGGTGGCCTTGGCACGCACCGGGCAGTTGGCCCGCGCATCCACGGTCGCCGAGGAGGGTCTCACCCAGGCGACAGAGATTCCCGAGATCGCCGATCTGCTTCGGATTCAGCTCTTTTCGCTGATCGCGAAAGGCGATACCGGGCAGGCGCGATCCCTGATCGATCAGACGTTGCAGCTCCCGCTGGCCGACGACGTGGCACAGGGCCTCATCGATCTGCGCCACTATCTGAACCTGCTCGACTGCGCTACCCCGGTCCCGCTCGAGCCGTTCTTCGACATCGAGCGTGACGGCCCGGGCAGATCGGTCCAGGGACTCGTCGCCGAGGCCCTCCGGCTGTTCCTGATCGGACAGGTCGAGGACGGACTGCGGTTGGCGCTGGCGGCGTCGGCGCGCCAGGGCGAGGACGTGGGGTCGGGCGGGCTCGCGACCTCGTCGGCCGACATCTGGCCGCCGCTCGTCGGTCTCTACACCCGAGGGCCGGCCGCGGCCGCCGATCTGCTCGAGAGCGTCGTCCGGCTGCGCGCCAACCGCGGCACCGACTGGATGACCGCCTATCACGAGCTCACCCAGGGCGCAGTGGACTTCGGGCGTGGCAACCTGGACGACGCGGCGGCGGCCTGGGACGCCGGGCTGGAACGGGCGGCAGCCGCCGACATGGGGTGGACCTCGCAGGCGATCGCCGGCCGCGCCATGGTCGACCTGTTCCGGGGCGACCTGGCGTCGGCGACAACTCGACTCGACCTCTGGGACGATTCCGGGCTGACCGACCAGTTCGGGTTTCCCAATGCCGCTCGCGCGTGGGCCCTGCAGCACGAGGCCCGCCGCAAACTCAAACCTGCCGCGAGCGGGGCCGCGGCAACCTGGGACCGGGCTGTGTCGGCACACCTGTACGGCTGGTTGCCGTGGTTCGCGATCGAATGCGCCCGGATCGGCACACGCGCACAGGACGTGGCGCTGCTCGAGTCGGTCCTCGCGGGCCTCGACGCGATGCCGTACGCCCCGACCGCGGCTGCCGCCGGCCCGACCGACGTGGCGCGAGCCCGGTGTCTGGCCTCGCTCGGCCGGATCGACCTCGCGGAGCTGGTCGACGTCGCGCAGCGCGCGGCAACCGGCCTCGGTGCGCTGGGTGACGGCCTCAACGAGGCCTACGCCTGGGAGGAGGCCGCGTGCGCCGCGGCCGCACACGGCGACAAGTCGCAGGCCCGCGACCTGGCGAGCCAGGCCTTCCTGCGCACACAGGCGATGGGGGCGGTGACCTTCTCGTCCCGGCTGGCCTCACGGCTGCGCGCACACGGCCTGCGGATGGATCCGAACGCGATCCGCGACCGGCCGACCCACGGCTGGGCCAGTCTCACCAAGACCGAGGTGACCGTCGTCGAGCTGGTGGCCACCGGCCTGTCCGGCGCCGAGATCGCCGATCAGCTGTTCATCTCTACACGGACCGTGCAGACCCACGTCTCACATGCCCTGGCGAAGCTCGGCCTGCGCACCCGCGTCGAACTCGCTGCCCACGTCGCCGCGCGGCGCTAGCGAAGCCAGCGGATGGCAGCGAAATGTCCGTCATGACGCAGATGTCTGCGCCATTCACGGAGGCGAGAGTGGATGCATCACCGCAACACCACCTCGCAAGGAGAACACCATGAACACCAAATCGATGATCCTCGGCCTCGCCCCCTGGTTCGTCTTCAGCTTCGCCGCCGAGCGACTGGGCGCCGATCACGTGACCGTCGCCGCCCTCGCGGCGTGCGCGATCGCCTTCGGCATGACCGCGTATGGCGCCATGCAGGGACGCGGATGGAAGATCCTCGACGTCTCCGGCGTGATCCTGTTCGGCGTCATCGCCGTCATCGGCATCGTCGGGAATCACCAGGTCGACGAGGCGCTGGTGTCCTTCGGTCGCGGCGGATCGGCGTTCATCCTGGCCGCGATCATGGCGGTCTCGGCCTTCACGGTGCCGTTCACCGAGCAGTATGCGCGCGAGACCGTCGATCCGGCACTCTGGCATTCGCCGATCTTCCGGGCCAAGAACCGCCAGATCAGCCTCGTCTGGGCCGGTGCCGTCGCCGTCATGGGTTGCTGCCACGTGATCGCGGGTGTCCTGGCATCGGCCGCCGGAGTGGCCGGCGCGCACCCGGGCAACGTCCTGCTCAACTGGGTGATCCCGGTGGCGCTGATCGTTCTCGCGGTCAAGCGCACCCAGGCCATCGCCCAAGGCCCGGCAGCATCGGCCGGCACCGCACAACCCACCACTCCAGCTCGCCGCCCCTGACCGAAACCGGAGAACCCCGATGACCAACGCCGCCCCCACCCGCCCCGCACCCGTCGAACTCACCCATCACGCACACCTGACCGGGGTATTCGCTCCGCAGCGCGACGAGGTCGACGTCACCGATCTGCCGATCCGCGGCGAGCTTCCCGCCGACCTGTCCGGCAGCTACCTGCGCAACGGCCCCAATCCCCGCTTCGACCCGATCGGGTCGTATGTCTACCCGCTCGACGGCGACGCCATGGTGCACCGGATCACGCTCGACGGCGGCACCGCCGCCTATCGCAACCGGTTTGTGCGGACGCCCATGGTGATCGCGGAAGAGGCCGCCGGACATGCCATCTGGTCCGGCATCACCGACGGCTACACACCGCCGGCCGCCGAGGTCGGTGACCGGTTGGCCGGCACCGTCCGCGCGTTGCCCGACATCAACATCGTGCGCCACGGCGGTCGGCTGATGGCCATGGCGGAGGCCGATCAGCCGTATCTGCTCTCGTCCGAGGACCTGGCCACGCTGGCCAGAACGGACTGCGACGGCGCCATGCGCGTCGGCAGTACCGCCCACCCCAAGCTCGATCCGGCGACCGGCGAGCTGGTGCTGTTCAACTACGGGCTGGAGGCGCCGTACCTGACATGGGCGGTGATCGGGCCCGACGGTCAGCCGGTACGCAACCCCACGCCCGTCGATGGACTCGACGAGCCGGTGATGATCCACGACATGGCACTCACCTCCCGGTACATCGTCCTGTTCGTGTGCCCCTTGATCTTTGATCTGGAGGCCGCGATGACCGGGGGTTCCCTGCTCTCGTGGCGGCCCGACGACGGCACCCGGATCGCGCTCATCCCCCGCGACGGTGGTGCGGTGCGCTGGGTCCACACCGACCCGTTCTGGGTGTGGCATTTCGCCAACGCCTTCGACGATCCCGACGGGTCGGTGACCGTCGACTACGTGGAGTGGACCTATCCGGGCGGCTTCACCGATCAACCCACACCGGCGACCTCCGCGCTGACCCGGGCCGTCATCGACCCCGGCGGCCGTATCTCCCGAAACACCTTGAGCGACAACGCGGTCGACATGGAGTTCCCCCGCATCGACGACCGCTCACTGACCCGCGACCACCGCCGGATCGCAACGGTCGCCAAGAGCCCGGGCGACCGCGGCGACCTCGACAGTCTGTGGTTCTACGACCTGCACGCCGGTACCGAAACGGTGTGGCGACCGGGCGTGGCCATCGGCGAACCCATCTACCTCCCCGGTGGCGGCCAGGACTATTGGGGCGCGATCGGGACCGACCCCACCGACATGCGATCGCGCTTCTACCTGTTGTCCGCCGACGACCCGTCGGCGGGCGCGATCGCCACCATCGACCTGCCGATCCGGGTGCCGGCCGGCCTGCACGGGGCCTGGTTGCCCGCCTGAGCGGCGTCACACCCGCGGCGTCGCGGCGCGGGCCTTGAGCGCCAGCCACAACTCCATCCGGTCGTCGCCGCTGTCGAGGCGTCGCCCGGTGAGCGAGGCGATCCGCTCCATCCGGTTGCGAACGGTGTTGCGGTGCACGGACAACCGGCTCGCCGCCGGATCCCACGCACCGTTGCACCGCAGCCATTCCTCGAGGGTGCGGAGCAGTTGCACGCGTTCGGACGCGTCGAGGCCGTCGAGGGGGGCGAGCACCGAATCGGCGAATCCGCGCAGTACCCGGGGACTGCCGAGACCGAGCAGGAGTTGCACGGTCTGACCGTCGTGGGCGCTGACCGTGCGGCCGAGTTGTTCGCTGACGACGACCAGAGACCTCGCCTGTGTCGCGGAGACGGCCAGCGACTCCACCGACACCGGCGCCCCCACCCCGATCGGGCAGCCGGGCGCCAGAGCGCTCATCGTCGAGACGAAACCATCGGATTCGGGGTGAGCGACCTCGATCAGTTGGGCATGCACCCGGATCAGTGCCGCCGACAGGGACGCCCGCACCCGGAAGGCGATGTTGTCGACGTCTGCCGGCGCGGGCTTGAGGACCGCCACCTGGACCAGCGACGCCCGCCACCCCACCGACTCGGCCAGTTGTTGTGCGCGTGCAGGTTTCACCCCCGGATGCATCAACTGGTTGAACACGGTCAGGCGCCGCTGCCGTTCGGGTTGCCCGGCGACGTGGCGGCGCTCGAGTTCCAGGGCCAGCAACGACACCAGCACGGTCGACGAGTGCCGGGCGACGGGATTGAGCTGCGCCCCGAGCACGATGTACCCGATCGCCACATGCGTTCCGACGGTGTGGATCTCGTGATCTCCGTGGACCGACCACGCCGGCGCATCGGAGTCATCGGCGACCCCGACGGCGAGGCGGCACATCGCCTCGACATCGGACTCGGAGGCATCGGGGGTCGCGGCGACGAGCCGGCCGACTCCGTCGCAGACGACACACGGTGCCGAACTGAGTTCGGACCACGCCTCGAGCAGTGCCGGCAGCGGGGCGCTCGCGGTCGCCAGCCCGGTGAGTCGCCGGTTGGTGGCCATGGCCGCCTCGAGATCGCGACGTTCCTGTTCGGCCATCGTCGCGAACACCCACTTGGTGATCGCGATGAACGGCACATCGCCCGGCAGCACCAGCAACGGCACCCCGACCTGCTCGGCCGCGACGCGCAGGGGTTCCGGACAGCTCTGGTACGGGAGTTGGGCGCCCAGGCCCAGCACCACGGCGGCGACCGAACCGCGCGCACAGTTCTCCAGGTAGGTGCGGCACCCCGCGTCGGTCATCTCCACCAGCACCCCGATGGTCATCAGCAGCTCACCGCCGTGCAACCACTCGTGTGGGGTCGTCAACTCCGAGACGTGGACCATCGAGATCGGTCGGTCCAGGTCGTCAGCACCCGCCGCGACCTGCAGTTTCAACTCCGGGGCCGCGACCACGTCGGCGACGGTGATCATCGACGGTCACCGCCTCGGGAACAGCGGTTGTACATATTGCCCAATCATAATGTCCAGATTGGATAGATCGTCACTGTTGCGCGGAACACACTTCCCGCACGCTGGATCACACGTAATCGCCGACGCTTGCTCCCCGCCCTTGCTCCCACAGATCGGACATCCCGCCATGACCGCCTTCTCCGCCGACCTCGCGGCCGAGCCCGACTCAACCCGGCGCCCGACCATCGAGACCCGGTCCATCGACTACGTGCCCGACGACGAACGGCACGGCAAGGTCTCGCATCAGGGGCCGTTCTGGTTCGTCGGGAACTTCCAGCCGTTCACCCTGGCCCTCGGATTCGTCGGGCCGTCCATGGGACTCTCGCTGATCTGGACGATCGTCGCGGGCATCGCCGGCATCGCCTTCGGCACGCTGTTCATGGCCTTCCACGCCACCCAGGGTCCGGTGCTCGGGCTGCCGCAGATGATCCAGTCCCGGGCCCAATTCGGTTACCGCGGTGTGCTTCTCCCGTTGATCGGCACGCTCTTCACGTTCGTCGGATTCAACGTCGTCGACCTGGTGATCCTCAAGTCCGGACTCCAGTCGATCTTCGGCTGGAACACCGTGGCCGTCGCCGTGGTCATCACGGTGGTCGCCGCACTACTCGCGATCTTCGGACATGACCTGCTGCACAAGAGCTTCCGCGTCCTGTTCTGGATTTCGCTGCCCCTGTGGCTGATCCTCACCATCGGCGTCTTCGCCGGTGGCGTGCACGGGTCGATCGGCCCATCCGGTCCGGGCGGCTTCACCCTGGTGGCCTTCCTCGTGCAGTTCTCGGTGGCAGCCTCCTACAACATCACCTACGCGCCCTATGTCTCCGACTACAGCCGCTACCTCCCGCGCGACACCAAGCCGTCGTCGATCATCGCCTCGGTGTTCGTCGGGGCGGTCGCCTCACCGGCGTGGCTGATCCCGCTCGGCGCGTTCCTGGCCACCTACCTCGGCGCCACCGATGCCCTCTCCGGTATCAATGACGGTGCCAATCAGATCGTTTCGGGACTCGGCGGCGTCCTCGCACTGGTGTCGACGCTGGTCCTGGTCGCCACCATGGGCCTCAACGCCTACAGCGGAATGCTGACCGTGGTGACCGCCATCGACTCCGTCCGGAGCGTGAGCCCGACGCGCAACCTGCGGGTGATCACCATCGTCGTTCTCGCCGCGGTCTGGCTGGTGCTCGGCATCGCACTGTCGGACGCCACCGAGTCGCTCAACACCGCGCTGCTGATCATGCTGTACCTGCTCGTGCCGTGGACCGCGGTGAATCTGACCGACTATTTCTTCGTGCGCCGTGGGCATTACGTGATCGCCGACCTCTTCACCCCGGCCGGGGTGTACGGCAGCTGGCCGTGGCGCGGCATCGCGGCCTTCCTGATCGGCATCGCCGCCGAGATCCCGTTCATGGACCTGCCGTTCTACGTCGGCCCGGCCGCCTCCGCCATGGGCAACGTGGACATCGCGTTCGCCGTCGGTCTCGTCGTCTCCGGCGGCGCGTACCTCGCCTTCACCCGCTCAGCGGATCTCGGTCGCGAGCAACGGATACTGGCCGAGCATCCCGAGATGTCGGACCCCGCAAGCACATCGGAGATCCGCGCAGAGATCGCCGCCGAGGAGGAGAACTGACATGTCCCCCACCATCATTCCCGGACTCGCCCACGAGTTCATCACCAGCGGTGACATCGTCGGACAGGTCGACGCCGCCCGGTTCCCGCGATACACCGAGCCCGGCACGTTCGCCCGGCTCCCCCGCCGCGGTGACGTCACCGGAAGCGACGTGAACATCGTCGGCATCCCGTTCGACACCGGCGTCAGCTACCGTCCCGGAGCCCGCTTCGGCCCCGGCCACATCCGCGCCTCGTCAAAACTGTTGCGGCCCTATAACCCTGCGATGGCCGTGTCGCCGTTCGCCAACCAGCAGGTCGTCGATTGCGGCGATCTGGCGGTCAACCCCTTCGCCATCACCGAGGCCATCGAGACGATCGACGCCGCGGCAACCGCGCTCGGCGCCGACGGCGCCGCCACCCTCGCGCTCGGCGGCGACCACACCATCGCGCTGCCCATGCTGCGTGCCCTGCACAAGCTGCACGGCCAGCCGATCGCGGTGCTGCACTTCGACGCTCACCTCGACACCTGGGACACCTACTTCGGCGCCCCCTACACCCACGGCACGCCATTCCGTCGGGCGAGCGAAGAGGGCCTGATCGACATGGAGCGGTCGATGCACGTCGGAATCCGCGGACCGCTGTACAGCGCAGGCGATCTCGACGACGACCAGCGACTCGGCTTCGCGGTGGTGCGCGCCGACGACTACGAGGTCGACGGGGTGCGCAGTATCGTCGAGCGCGTGCGCACGCGATTGGCCGGCGGACCGGTTTACGTCTCCGTCGACATCGACATCCTCGATCCGGCGCACGCCCCGGGTACCGGCACCCCGGAGGCAGGCGGGCTCACCTCGCGCGAGTTGCTGAACACGCTTCGCGGGCTCGCGGGCCTCGACATCGTCGGCGGCGACATCGTCGAGGTCGCACCGGCCTACGACCACGCCGAGATCACCGGCATCGCCGCCGCGCACGTCGCCTACGAACTGCTGTCGGTGCTCTCGGCCAACCGCTGATCAGCACCTCGTATTCATCGACCCTCGGAGCCTGACCCATGACCGCCACATCAGATGTCCTACGAATTGCCTTGTGGCAATGCGAACCCCATCCTGAACAGGTCGAGGAGAATCTTGACCGGCTGGCGGCCGCGCTCGACCAGGCCGTCGCGGCGTCGGCGGACCTGCTGCTCACTCCCGAAATGATGGTGACCGGCTACAACATCGGCGCCGACAGCGCTCGACGACTGGCCGACCCGCCGGGGGGTCCGATCGCCCAACGTGTCGCGGCCGAAGCGCGTCGGACCGGTGTCGCAGTCCTGTACGGATGTGCTGAAATAGACGCCGACGGCCTGGTGTACAACGCGATCCGCCTCGTCGACACGTCCGGAACCAGTGTGGCGACGCACCGCAAGTCGCATCTGTATGGGGATCTCGACCGCGAGATGGTCACCCCCGGAGCAGCCCCGCCGCCCGTCGTCGACCTCGACGGCTGGCGTCTTGGCATGCTGATCTGCTACGAGGTGGAGTTCGGCGAGCTGGTCCGGCTGCTCGCGGTCGGCGGCGCCGACGTGGTGTGCGTACCGACCGCAAACATGATCGAGTTCGACGCGGTGCAACGAGTCCTGCTACCGGCTCGTGCGCTGGAGAGCCAGGTTTACGTCGCGTATGCGAATTACTGTGGGGCCGAACGCGATCTGACCTATGGCGGATTGAGCGAGGTGATCGCACCGTCGGGCGAGATCCTCGCGGTGGCCGATCATGACCCGGCGCTCATCGTCGTCGATCTGCGTCGCGATCTCCTCGTCGAGTCGCGCGCCCGCAACCCCTACCTGACCGACCGACGCCCCGAACTCTACTGACAGGAAACGAAAAGCCATGTCCGGCAACGCTACTCCCGCAGAACGCGCCCTGGCCGCACTCGACGACCTCGTGGCGGTGTTCGCCGCCAACGACGAGGATGCCTACTTCGACAGCTTCGCGACCACCGCGCGCTTCGTGCTACCGGACACGTCGCCGGTGGCTCTGAGCGTCGACGAGTACCGCACGCTGTGGCGCGAGTGGCGCGCCGACGGCTGGCGCGTGGTCACGTGCACGAGTACCGATCGGCAGGTCACCTGCGCCGGTGACACCGCGGTCGTCACCCATCGCGTCACCACCGCGCTCGGCGACGGCACCACCCTGAATGAACGCGAGACCGTGATCATCGACCTGAGCGCCGAGCCCAAACCCCTGGTGATGCACGAGCATCTGTCGAGTTGAGCACCGGCGCCCAGGTCAGTCAGATCAGGAGACGCGGATGAGCTTCTTGTTGACGAACTCGTCGATGCCGAAGCGGCCAAGCTCGCGGCCGAAGCCCGAACGCTTGACGCCGCCGAACGGGAGCTCGACGCCCTCGGCGCCGACGGCGTTGATGAACACCATGCCGGCGTCGATCTTGTCGGCGACGCGCAGCGCCTGCTCGGGATCGGTGGTGAACACATACGATCCGAGGCCGAACGGGGTGTCGTTGGCCAGATCGACGGCGGCGTCCTCACCCGACACCTTGTACACGGTGGCAACCGGCCCGAACAGTTCCTGCTTGGCGCTCTCAAGATCCGGGTTCACGCCCGTCAGCACACCGGGCGGGAAGTAGGCACCCTTGCGTTCGCCCGCGGAATCCAGGGTGGCGCCGTCCTTCACGACACCCGCGACCTGCTCCTCGAGCCGTTCGGCGGCGGCCACCGACGAGAGCGGTGCCAATCCGTCGGCACTCGACTTCACCTTGTCGGTGAACTTCGCGACGAAGTCGTCGTAGACGCTCTCGTCGACGATGAAGCGCTTCGCCGCGTTGCACGCCTGCCCGGTGTTCTCGAAGCGGCCGTCGACGGCGGCCGAGACGGTCGCGTCGATGTCGTCGGACGACAGCACGATGAACGGGTCCGAGCCGCCGAGTTCGAGGACGACCTTCTTCAGGTTGCGGCCGGCGATCTCCGCCACGGCGGCACCGGCGCGTTCGGAACCGGTGAGCGAGACGCCTTGCACGCGAGGATCACCGATCGCATCGGCGATCTGCTCGTTGGTGACGTAGACGTTCACGTAGGCGCCCTCGGGGTAGCCGGCGTCGAGGAAGATCTGCTGCAGCGCGGCCGCCGACTCGGGGCACTGCGGGGCGTGCTTGAGCACGATCGTGTTGCCCAAGGTGAGGTTGGGGCCGGCGAACCGGGCCACCTGGTAGTAGGGGTAGTTCCACGGCATGATGCCCAGCAGCACGCCGACGGCGCTGCGGCGGATGAACGCGCTGCCGTCGCCCTCGAGCAGATCGATGGGCTCGTCGGCGAGGAACTTCTCGGCGTGGTCGGCGTAGTACTCGTAGATCGCGGCGGAGAAGTCGACCTCGCCGAGCGACTGGTCGAGTGGCTTGCCCATCTCGCGCTGGATGATCTTCGCCAGTTCGTCACGCCGTTCTGTGTGCAGCGCGGCGACCTTGCGGATGAGTTCGGCACGTTGTGCCACGGTCGACGTCTTCGACCACGTCGAATACGCATTCTGGGCGGCTGCCACAGCCGCATCGACCTGCTCGTCGGTGGCGGTCGGATACTCCTCGACGACCTCGCCGGTGGCGGGATCGACCACTGCGTACAGGCTCATCGCAGTCCTTTCTCACGTCAGCGGACGGCCGGCCGGCCGCACCTCCTTCCGACCCTAGCCAGCGAGACGAACGCTGGCCAGGGTAAACCGCGAGCAACTATCGGCAGCAGTGACGGAATCGGTGGACAAATCGGCTATTGACAACGTGATCAGTGAATGCCTGTGGGCAGATCGAGCCAATCCGCAATTCCCGGGGAGGCACGGACGTCGTCGTACACCTCGACGATCGGCGCCGCCCCGAATCCGTTGAACCGGCTCGCGGTGGCGGTGGTGTAGGCGCCCATCATCGGACTGATGACCAGGTCGCCCTCGTCGAGCGGTGGCATCGGATGGTCGGCGACGATGACGTCGATGCTGTCGCAGGTCGGCCCCGCCAGCATCATCGAGGTGGTGGGCGTCGCCCCGTCGAATACCTCGCTCCCCGCGACCAGGGCGGGGGTGATCTGTTCGGTCAGCACGTTGGAGTACGTGCCATAGATGCCGTCGTCGAGGAACCGCCATTCGCGGCCTTTACGGGTCGACGTGCCGACGACCGAGGTGATCAGCGTCATCGACGACGCCGCCAGATACCGCCCGGGTTCGGCGAGAATCTCGAACTCACCACGTCGCCGCCCGAATGCCGCATCGACGTGGCTAGCGATCGCACCGACGTGCGGCACGTGTTCGGTGTACGCGACGGGAAAGCCGCCGCCGATGTCGAGCACAGTCAATCGGACGCCCGTCGTCCGGTCGAGGTGGTCCACCAGGCCGATCGCCGCGGCGATCGCGCGGCCGAACGACTCCGGCCGGGTGCATTGGCTGCCCACGTGCAGACACAGGCCTTCGACCATGATCCCCAGCGACAGAGCCATCTTCACCAGGGACACCACTTCCTCCGCGGTGGCCCCGAACTTCGTGGACAGATCTGTGTGCGCGTTGGCCCGGGGAGTCGCGAGCCGCATCAGCACCCGGACGCCCTCGACCCCGGCGAGCTTGGCGAGCGCGCCCGGCGTGTCGACCACGAAGCGACGGACGCCGGCACCCGCCGCATGGGCGATGTCCGCCCGGGTCCGGTGCGGGTTGGAGTACAGACAGTGTGACATCGGAATGTCCAGCGCCCGAACGAGATCGGTCTCGGATCGGCTCGCCACGTCGAATCGTCCGCCGAGCGCGGCCAGGATCGACAGCACCCGCGGATGGGGTTGGGCCTTGATCGCGAAGTGCCACGCCACATCCGGCATCGCGGTCGCGAGACGTCGGTAGCTGTGGGCCAGTTCGACCGGGTCGAAGAGCAGGAGCGGTGTGCCGTGGGCGACGACGTGCTCACGCCACCGACCCGCTGCCGCGGCGGCGCGCAGGTCGGTCACGACCTGCTCACGAAAGGCGGATCTCATGACTCACCAACGGATTCGGCGCCGTCACCATAGTCGGCCACCCGAGATCGGTTGGCCTCGAAGGAGAGGATCGTGCACACGTAGAACACGACGTCGGCCGCCACCTTCGCGAGAACCCACCCGACACCGATGCCCGTCATCGACCCGGCCGCCAGCCCGAGTGACGCGATCACCATGGGTACCGCCGCATAGAGTCCCGGGCGCACGATCACCGAGTCGGCGATCTCCCCCGGCCCGAACTCGATGAGGATGCTTCGCACGGCATAACCCATCGCCCAGAGGTGATCGTATCCCCGCGAGATGCTCGACGATCTGCGGGTGAACAGGTAGGCACGATGTGCGCGAAGATAATTCGTGGCGTAATAGCCGATGTTCGCACCGATCGTGGCGGCCACCGCGGCGACGATCAACGAATCGGTCAGCAGATACGCGACCACCGCCGAGCCCAGTTCACCGACCGTTCCAGCGATTTCACCCGGTAGGTATCGTCGGAACCACTCACGCGCCTTTGACCACCGCTCAGTACGGCTGTGCGACATAGCCATAGCGTGCCGTGGTCGGCCCGCGTCGGACACGCGTAGTTCATTACCTGAACTCGCCGGTAAGTTGCGAAGATCAGCGCCCTGGCAGGCCGTCCCTCACCGATCGCCGACCGAGCCATCACCTTTCGCCGACCGAGCCACCGCCCCTTCGCTGGCCGAGTAAGTAACCTGGGCCGCCGCAGACGGCCAGCGTGGACCGCGAAGAGTGGCTTGATATGTAGGTGATCGGCGAGTCGTCCCAGGGTATGGCGGTGCGGGGGTGGATGCTGTCGTCAGGCCATGTCGAGGGAGTTCAGATGGCT